>MNZR01000240.1:2991-7623 GCA_001873705.1 Syntrophobacteraceae bacterium CG2_30_61_12 | reverse complement strand
TTGGCACAGAGGGCCGTAGGTCAGGTTGCGACCATCGGGAGCTACCTGACACACGGTCCGGCTACCGTGTCCTCGCCACACCGGTCCGCGGCGTGATGGCCACCGTAGGTCAGGTTGCGACCAGCGGGAGCTACCTGACACACGGTCCGGCTACCGTGTCCTCGCCACACCGGTCAGGGAGCGCCACGCGCACCCTGACCCACGGTTGTGATGCTCCATCCGGTGGCCATTGGGACGGCTGCCGCGATCTCGCGCGGCGCCCATGGGACGAAGCCACAATGTCGAATATCCGGCTGAAGCCCGCTGAAGCCGTGGTCGTTGCTGATCGCATGAGGATGTGGTATGCAATAAGGAATTGTGCAAAGGCGGAGTAACCTCAAGGGTGCGCTAGATCCGGGGCGGCGCCGCCGGCCTCGGCCACCGTCCCATGACAGGGGTCCTGTTCCTGCTCTCGACTTGCGGTTTCCAGCCCGTGGCGTTTTCACCCCCTGCCGACCGTCGGCGTGTCCTTGGGAGGTCGAGGTAGCGTCGAGGAAGCGAAGTTGTTTATCGGGTAAACCATCAAGCCAGTGGAGGTGAAAGAATGGATCGCAGGTCGTTTATCAAGCAAGTGGGAGTGACCGGCGCCGCCGCGGCGGCCGCCACCGCGGTGTCGGCCCCCACCGTCTGGGCCCAGGGCAAGACCTTTCAGTGGAAAATGGTCACCACCTGGCCGCCCGAGATGCCGATCCTCCAGACCGGCTGCGTCAAGTTCGCCAAGCGGGTGGAGGAATTGAGCCAGGGCCGCCTGAAGATTCAGGTCTACGCCGGCGGTGAACTGGTGCCGCCGCTCGGGACCTTCGACGCGGTGTCCCAGGGTACCGTCGAATGCGGCAGTGGGGCTTCCTACTACTGGGCCGGCAAGGCCCCGGCGGCGCAATGGTTTTCCGCCGTGCCCTTCGGTTTCAACCCGCAGGGGATCAACGCCTGGTTTTATTCCGGGGGCGCTCTCAAGCTGTGGGAAGAAGTCTATGCCCCGTTCAACGTGATTCCACGGCCCCAGGGCAACACCGGGGTGCAGATGGGCGGTTGGTTCAATAAAAAGATCGAAAGCCTCGACGATTATAAAGGCCTCAAGATGCGGATCCCCGGCCTCGGCGGCAAGGTCATCGCCAAGGCGGGCGGCACCGTGGTGCTCCTGGCCGGAGGCGAAATCTACACCTCGCTCGAACGCGGCGTGATCGACGCCACCGAATGGGTCGGCCCGCTCCACGATCTCCGCATGGGCTTCTACCAGGCGGCCAAATATTACTATTACCCGGGCTGGCACGAACCGGGCACCTGCCTGGAAGTGATGTTCAACAAGAAAGCCTACGAATCGCTGCCCAAGGACCTCCAGGCGATCCTCGACGCCGTGGCCATGGAAACCAATCTCTGGAGCCTCTGCGAATTCGAGGCCCAAAACGGTCAGGCGCTGGAAACCCTGGTGAAGGAGCACAAGGTCCAACTGGTGCGGTTCCCCGACTCGGTGCTGGAAGGCTTCCGCAAGCTGTCGGCCGAGGTGCTGGAAGAAGAAGCCGGCAAGGACCCGATGTCCCGCAAGGTTCACGACGCCTTCAAGGCGTTCAAGGCGAAACTCGGTCCCTGGGGCGCGGTGTCGGAAAAAGCCTATTACGATTATCTGGCCCAGGCCTGATTTCGAACTCAATAATGAACCGGCCGGCGCCGGCGATCACGCCGCCCATGCTGCACCTCGCCCGCGCCCGGCCCGTTGGCGACCCCCGTTTCCGGCTGTCTTCCCGCCGGGAACGGGGGTTTTTGTCAGTGGGTGAAGATCTTGCGCGGCAGCCAAGTGGCCAGTTCCGGGACCAACGCCACGATCAGCAGCCCGATCGCCTGCAGGATGACAAACGGAATGATCCCCCGATAGATGTGGCCGGTGGTGATTTCGGGCGGCGATACCCCTTTCAGGTAAAACAGGGAAAATCCGAACGGCGGGGTCATGAACGAAGTCTGCAAGTTGACCGCGAACAAAATGCCGAACCAGAGCGGATCGAAGCCGAGGTGGAGCATGATCGGGGCCAGCACCGGGATGTGAATGAAGGTGATTTCGATGAAGTCGAGAAAGAACCCGATGATGAAGATGATGCCCATGACGATGGCGACAATCGCCCATTTGCCGTAGGGGATGTGCTGAATGTAGCCGCGCACCAGTTGATCGCCGCCGAGTCCGCGGAACACCAGACCGAAGGCGCCGGCACCCACCAAAATGATGAACACCATGCAGGTGAGTTTGGTGGTGGCCTGAGCGACCTGCTGCAGCACCCCCAGGCTGAACCGCCGGTTGGCCAGGGCGAGCCCCACCGAACCGGTGGCGCCGACCGCGGCGGCTTCGGTGGGGGAAGCGATGCCGGCGAAAATCGAGCCCAGCACCGCCACGATCAAAACCAGCGGCGGCAGCAGGGCCAGAACAACCCGCCGGAACAGACCCTTTTCCAGCACCTCTTTCCATTCCGCGTCGGGAATCAAGGGCGCCCATTCCGGTTTCAGCCGGGCGATGACGAAAATATAGCCGCAGTAAAGACTCACCAGCAGCAGGCCGGGCAGCACCGCGCCCATGAACAGATCGCCCACCGAAACCCCGATGATGTCGCCGAGCAGCACCAGCACGATGCTGGGCGGAATGATCTGGCCCAGGGTACCGGACGCCGCGATGGTGCCGGTGGTCAGTTCCGGCTGATAACCGCGTTTCAGCATGGTGGGGAGACTGAGCAGCCCCATGGTCACCACGGTGGCGCCGACGATACCGGTGGAAGCGCCCAGCAAGGCCCCGACGATCACCACCGAAATGGCCAGACCTCCGCGGATGCGGCCGAACAGGAGCGCCATGGTCTCGAGCAGTTCCTCGGCGATCCCGGAACGCTCCAGCATGACCCCCATGAACACGAACAGGGGAACGGCCAGCAGGGTAAAATTGGTCATCACGCCCCAGATCCGCAGCGGCAGCAGGTTGAAAAAGTTCCAGCCGAAGCCGATCAGGCCGAAGCAAAGCGCCGTTCCCATCAGGGTGAAGGCGACCGGAAAGCCGATCATCAGCAGCACGGTGAGAACGGCAAACATGATTAGCGGAAGGGCTTCCATCATGACTGCAACCCCTTTGACCGTTCCGGTCCCACCGAGTGGCCGGCCAGCAACATGATGCTGCGCAAGCCCATGGCCAGGCCCTGCAGGGTGAGCAGGGTGAAACCGAGCGGGATGACGGCTTTCAGCAAATAGCGGGCGGGCAGACCGCCGGGGTCGGGCGAGCCTTCCCCGACCGCCCAGGACGCCGCGGTGTAGGGGATCGAGGTATCCAGCACCAGGAAGCACCCGGGGAGGAGAAAAATCAGCACCCCCAGCAGGTTGATCCAGGCCTGCTGCCGTTCGGTCAGCCGCTGATAGAAGATATCGACCCGCACATGGGAATCGTGCAGCAGCGTATAGCCGGCCCCGATCAGGAACAGCACGCCGAACAGGTGCCATTCCAGTTCCTGCATGAAGACGAAGCTCTTGCCGAACAGGTAACGCATGATCACATCGCCGGTGACCACCGCCACCATCAGTACCGCAACCCAGGAGATGCTTCGCCCCACCCATTCGTTGAGCCGATCGATCCCCAGCACAATGTTCTTGAGAAGGTCCATTGCCGATTGCTTCCTTTCCTGATCGTTACGAAGTGCCAATGACCGAGGTTCTCAACCAGTGTCCGAAGTGCTGTATGGCCTACCGGTTAAGGGTATAAAGCTTCATTTCGTGTACGCTCTGTCCCTGGAGCGCGGGCATCTTGCCCGCTCTTGGTAATGCAACTTCTGATCTCAAACCAGTATCACGGCTTGTCGCCGTCAAACCGTTGTTTGCCATCGCAAGGCTCAACCGCCGGCGTTTGTTTCGGGTCGGCTGGAACGTTGGGTGAGGCGCTGGGTGGAACGGGTCAGATCGAGGAGCGATCTCAGCGCTGTGTTCACCGAAGCGGAATCGTGGAAAGCTTCGGCGATGTCCGGATCAAGGACCACCACATTGGCTCCCTTGGCCAGAAGCCGTCCGGCGTACTTGCCACGAACGGCCTCGGAGTAATCAAACTCATATTGCGGGCGCAGATCATCCCCGGGTTCTTGATGTTTCGCCCTCATGACGCTTCCTTTCATGTGCGGTTGCGGTTCGCGCGCTGATGATCCGGAGCGTTTCCTCCTGGTCCAGGTGTGACACAAAAAGCAGGCGGTCGGTGGATGAATAGCCTACGGTTACAAAACCTTCTTCGCCTCCGGAATGGTCAGGGTCGGCAAAAGTAGCCGAGAGCGGATCGTAAAAGGCGGTTATGGCTTCTTCAAAAGACACTCCGCGATTCTTGAGGTTGGCTTTTCCCTTGTTCGGATCCCATTCAAACCGCATTGCGGGGGTTTCCTCTTCCGCCTCGAACAGGTCACGGGTCCGAGTGGTCCCGGGTCACCAGGCCAGGGCGCAGGACGGAAATACCCCGGCCTTGCGGCCGCGCGGGTCGCAGCCGGCTTCGAGCAAACCGTCGGCGCCGCGTTCGACGGCGCAGATGTAGCCGGCGATCCAGTCGGGATCGGCTTCCACCAGGTGGCCGCGAGCGCTCAGTTGGTCCCGGACCGC
>MNZR01000240.1:0-2983 GCA_001873705.1 Syntrophobacteraceae bacterium CG2_30_61_12 | reverse complement strand
TCCGCCCCTCCGGCCGGATCCTGCGGGGAAACATATCATGTGGATGAAAGGTGCCGGGAATATGATCGCAGGTGACCTTGGGGGCTTCGATGGCTTCTTGCAGCGCCATGCCGAACACCACCCGATTGAGAAAGAACTGGCTGGTCCACTGGTCCTGCTGGTCGCCGCCCATGGTGCCGAACACCATCCAGGGGCGGCCGCGGCGGAAGGCGAGCGACGGGCTGAGGGTGGTGCGGGGGCGTTTTCCCGGGGCCAGCACGTTGGGGTGACGCGGATCAAGAAAAAAAGTCTGGGCGCGTGAGGTGAGCGGGAAGCCGAGCGTCGGGATCACTTCGTTTCCGGCCAGCCAGCCGCCGCTCGGGGTGAGCGCGGCCATGTTCCCCCGATGATCGATCACGGCCACGTGCACCGTGCCGAAGCCCCAGTTCTGGTACATGAACACCTGCTCCGCCGGTAGCCGGGCGCGGCCGCCCACCGGGTCGCCCGGGCGATGTTCGGCATTGGCGCGATCCGGGTCGATCAGCCGCCGCCGCTGGTCGGCGTAATCCGCGCTGAGCAGGGCATCCATCGGTACCGCTACCCGCTCGGGATCGGCGTAGTACTGTTCGCGATCGGCGTAGGCGAACTTCGCCGCTTCCACCCAAAGATGCAGATATGCGGCGGAATTGTGGCCGAGGGATCGGAGATCGAACCCTTCCAGCAGCTTCAGCAATTGCAGGAACACCGGTCCCTGCGACCAGGGACCGCACTTGAACACGGTGGTGTCTTGAAAGTGGGCCGCGACCGGTGGTTCGAACCGGGTTTCGAAACGGGCCAGATCGTCGCGCTCCAGAAACCCGTCCCGGTGCTTAACGAAAGCGACGATTTCGGCGGCGATATCACCCCGGTAAAACGCATTGAGAGCCGCCCGAATGCCGGCCGCCCGGCCGCCCACGGCGCCGGCGCGACGGGCTTCATCGGCGAGCAGGCCCAGCATGCCGGCCAGGGCCGGGTTCCGGATGCGCTTTCCGAGCGGCGGCAGAGCCCCGTCCGGTTCCAGATAGAGCGCCGCCGTGGCCGGCCATTGCTCGATGAATTTTGCGCGGTTGGCGGCCAGCGAAAAACGCGGCATGTGGAGCAGCCCCTGGTGCAGCGGGAACCCGTCGCGGGCCAGTTCCAGGGCCGGTTGCAGCACGGCTTCGAGCGGCAAGCCGCCGAAGCGCGCGAGCATTTCGCCGAGGGCGGAAAAGAGCGCCGGGACCCCGGCCGCGAGCACCCCTTCCGGCGGCACTTCCTTCAGCCCACGGGCCCGGTAGGCGGCAAGAGTCGCCCCGGCGCCGACCTGGGTATTGCCGTTCACCGCAATGACCCGGGCCTGTTCCACCGGGTAGACCAGCATCGGGCATTCGCCGCCGATCGTGGCCATGTGCGGATTGACCACGGTTTCCACGAAGGTTGCCGCGGCGGCGGCATCGAAGGCGTTGCCGCCCTGCTTGAGGAGATCCGCTCCAGCCAGCGCCGACAGGGTGTGTTCGGTGGCGATGGCCCCGCGAAAACCCTGGATGGTGCCGCCGAAGGGCTGCTCCCGCGGTTGTTTTCCGCCGAAATGTCGCATCGATGCCTCCTTGCACAAAGCCTCTTCTCCTTACCCTATCCAATCTTCAGTGGCAAGTTTGGATACGTGAAAAAGCGTCCTCCCTTGTGTTCGGTTCTCAACGAACCTCCGTAACCTTAGCCACAATCCTCCCATGCTCGGGGAAGCACCGGTGGCGAAGCGTCGGGTAGCTCCCCCTGGTCGCAACCCGACCTACGAATTCGCTTGCCACGAATTCCGTTGCCGCTCGCCGGTTGCGGTTGGATCGGGGTCCGGCGGTTCTCCCGGCGCTCCCGATCCCTTCCGGGTAGGTCAGCTAGCGGGCGGCAGCGGCCTTGGCTTCGGTCTTGAGGCTGATCAGGGTTTCCTTGGGCACATATTTTTTTGATCCGCGGTCCCAGACCTGCTGCCGAATGACGATGGCATCTTCAAAAATCTCCGTGACCACCCCGTCGTTTCCGGTCACCGGAGTCCCGATCACCACGATATAGCCCTTGCCGGCACCGTCCTGAATCAAGGCCCTGCGCCCCAATGGTCCCATCAGGATGGCTTTCAGGCCGCTTTCCACCTCGCCCAGCCCCATCTTTTGCAGGCGTGTCAACGGCAGTTGTGCCTTGGGTGGTTCCACCTCGCTTTCCTTCGTCGGCAGTTGGAATTCGGGAGCGGCCAGGTCTTCCTTCACGGTAAAGGGTACGAAGGGGTCGATCAGGACCTGGGGATCGTAGCGAAAATTTTCGTTCAGCAAGGCTTCGCGCAGCTTTTCCCGGCTGGTGGTCGGTTCCGTCGGGGCGTTCGACCGAGGAATGGGCCCCGGTATGCCGACGCCGGACGAGGCGGCTTCTTGATCCGTCGTCTGGGTGCCCGCGGCCGAACCTGGCGGCGCCGGGTCTTCGGCCTTGATTTCGGTCGCGACCGCCGCATTCAAAGCGATCCAGAGCAGTATCGCCAGCACCGGCTTCAGCCTCGGCAATATGCGTTCCGGCGAGGTCAAGCACATGATCCAGGCTCCTTTCGAACAAGACCGTTTGGGACCCCGTTGACATTCATTATTGGGTTCGCTAGGCTGTTATAAAGCCCATGCGAAGCAACCGGGTAGAAAAATCCATGCCGCGCAAGATCGCCTGAACCGGGAAATCGCTGATCCTCGGCCGGCCCAGTCGTTGCCACCGTTCCCATGAATTTTCGGGCTTCAGTTTATCTCGTTGAAACTTAATCGTGAAGCAAGAATTTCCCGAAGCCGCCCGAGGGGCCCTTCGGCTGCGCTGACAAAAATTGTCCAGGGGGTCCGACAAATTTTGTTTTCGAGACGGTCGGAAGGTTTGTCGAGAGCTGGGGGAATCTAGGCCGAATGAGGCTTTGAGCCTCGGATGGGAGGTGGCACTCTATTTGCTTCTATCTTTCGGCAAACGG
>MNZR01000304.1 GCA_001873705.1 Syntrophobacteraceae bacterium CG2_30_61_12 | reverse complement strand
TGGTGAGTCGGCAGTGCTTCGGTGCCGGTCCGATCATAGGTGGCGGGGACCAGCAGGCCCACCAGATCGCGCCAGTATTCCAGGGAATTTTCGATAAACCGCCGGTTGCGTTGGTTCTGGGCCCGGATCTGCCCTAGGCATTCGCTCAGCATTCCCCGCGCGGCCTGATTTTCAGATTGCCCATTGGCCGAGGCTGGAACCGCCATCCGCTGCTCAAGCGTCCTCGCGAGAGCCTCTTTCCTGGGTAGGAGATCAAGCAACCGATTCCCGTCGAAGCCCTCCAGCACCAGGGCTTCTTCCCGCACCAACTGCAACAATTGGGATGCCGCCTGAAAACGCGGCTCGGTGCTCGCTGGAGTTTGGCTTGCATGGTCCGGTTGCATCTGTCACTCCCTGTTTCCGCCGGCGCGGCCGCCGTTCGGTCATCGATCCGGTGATCGCCGGAGCGCCTGATCTCTGCCTGATTTCTCATCGTAACAATCGACCCAGCCCGGCATTTTCTTTAGCAAAAAGCTCACCGGGCGGTCCGTTCGAAACGCTGTCGGCTGCACCTCGCCGGCACTCGAAAAGCCGCGGGCTGGTGGGAACCAGCCGACCCGAGAGACCGCCCAACCCTCGTTGCGGCAGGGCCGCACCGGTCAGTCGCTGGTTTTCGGTACCCGGCTGGACAGGTCCCGATACAGGAGTTTAGCGATGCCAAGGGCTTCATTCTCGCTCAGTGCCCTGGCCAGGGCCTGATCGCCGATGCCTTCGTAGATGCCCTTGGCACTGTCTCCGCTCTCGGAATCCACCATACTCTGGCGCATGGTTTTCATCAGATAGCCGATAAACACCGCTTCCAGTTCCCGGCACTTGTCCTGCAAGGGGCGATTTTCCTCGACCGAGACATCCCTTCCCGCGCCGGGGACCCGGACCGACTGTTGAACGTTCATGTCTGGTGCCCTCCTTCTCCCGTCCTCGGATCATGATTTTAGCTTTCTGAAGATGATCTCGACCCGCCGGTTCTTCATCCGGCCCTCGTCGGTCGCCTCGTCCGCAATCGGGTGGCTGCTGCCATAGCCCGCCAACGCCAGCTTCTTCGGCGGGACCTTGCACTGATCGAGCAGGTAGGTGAGCACCCCCATGCCACGAGCAATCGACAGGCTTTCATTGGAATCGAAGGCCTCGGAATGGACCGGAGTGGCGTCGGTATGGCCGTCGACATAGGCTCGATAGTTGGCATTGATCAGGAATTCTCCCAATTTCTGCAGTACGGGGTGGGCTAATGGATTGAGATCCGCCGACCCCCTTTCAAACAGCATCTTTTCTCCGAACACGAACGAAAAGCCCTCCTCGCCTGGGTGCTTTTTCATGACCACGGCGTTGCCGAAGATCACCATATCCACTTCTTCGTCCGATAAGCCTGCATCACTGGTCTCATCGGTATCCCTCATTTCCAGCAGATACAGACTGTTGAGCGTTTTCACCAGGTCATCGACCAGGAAGTCCCGCTTCAGGTTGACCTTCTCGCTGCTCCTAAAAAACAGAATCCCGCTGGCCTTGTTGAAGTTGACAAACGCGTTGCGAAAAGCATTGTCGTTGAGCGAAGACATGGACAGGAGCAGCACAAAGAAGGTTAGGAGCAGGGTGGAAAGATCGGAAAAGGTCATCATCCACGAGGCGGTGCCTTCTTTTTTTTCCTCTTCGCGGCGATCTCTTGCCATGGCGGTGTGCCCCTTCCTGATCCTTTTCAATCAATTCGGTTTATCGTCCGACTGAGTGGGCCGCTCCGGAAACAATCGAAACCAGAAATTCCGGTAACGATAATAGGGGATCGGTCGAGGTTTCTGGCGGACCAGCGTGGTGGGCAGTAGCTCGTTTCGCCCCAGCACGATTTCAACTCGGCTGTTCTTGTAGCGCAGATGCGCAAGCTTGAGACCGTCCACCACCGGCCAATGGGACCCGAAGCCGTGGGCACTGATGCGCTCCGCATTGAGCCCCTGTTCGAGCAGGAAGGTGGCCACCGCCTGGGCCCGTTGCACGGACATGGTCCAACCGTGATTGGGACCGAACCGGCCGTCCAGGTCTTCATAGGGATCGATGTGCCCCCGGACCTCGACGTCGTATTTGCTGTCCTTGAGTTTGGCCGCAAGGGCCGCGAGATACGCCTGCAATTCGGGGTGTAGGATGACGGTGCCCGGCTCGAACAGGACCCGTTGATTGATCCTGAGTAAAAACTTGTCACCTTCCTTGGTGACCTCGATATCCGGAGCGAGGTTGTTCTTCAGGGTGACTTCCTTGAGTAGATCAAAATTCAGTGGACTGGTGGCTTCTAGCGGCGCGGAGCCTTCCCGCACATCGGTTCCCTTGCCCGCGCCGATCGGACTGCGGCCCGCCGGCAGCAGGCCGAACGCGCCCACCAGGGAATTGAGCGCTTCCCGTTTGCGGTTTTCGTCGATGACCGACATGCTGATCAGCAGCACGAAAAAGGTCATGAGCAGGGTACACAGATCGGTATAGGTGGTCAGCCAGCCTTCACCGCCGCCGCCACCGCCTGAATTTCTTTTCTTCTTGCGCGCCATGTCGGATTCTCGTCGGTTTTCGTTCCGCCTTGAGCAACCTCGGCCTCTAGATGATCTCCACCTCGGCCTGCATGGCCCCCGCCGCCTTGATCGTCTGGAGGATGGAACTTAGGTCCTGGGCGGTGGCGCCGATGGCGTTCAGGCCTTTCACCACCTGGCCGATGGTGACTCCATTGACCATGTGCAGGGTCCCCTTGCCTTCCTGGACGTTCACCTGGGTCTGGGGGACCACCTGGGTGCGACCGTTGGCGAAAGGCAGAGGCTGGGACACCGCCGGCTGTTCGCTCACCTGAATGGTGAGATTGCCATGGGCCACCGCCACCGGTGAAATGGTGACGTTTTCCCCCATCACGATGGTGCCGGTACGGCCGTTGATCACCACCTTGGCCACGCTGTCCGGCTGAATGGTGACGGTTTCCACCTGGGCGATGAATTGCACGATATTGGTCTGGTACTGACCCGGCACCGTGACTTTCACCGTCCCGCTGCTGACCGCCTTGGCCAACTGACTCCCGATGGCCATATTGATGGCATTGGCGGCCTTGTTGGCGGTGTTGAAATCGGGCTGCTGCAGCACCAGTTCCAATTCCCCGCGGCCGGCCAGTTCCACCGGGACTTCCCGTTCCACAATGGCACCACCGCTGATGAAGCCGACCGTGGGGTGATTTTTCTGCACCGCGGTCCCGGTCCCCCCACTCACCGAGAATCCGCCGAGCGAGATGGGGCCCTGGGCCACCGCGTAAACCTTCCCATCCGGACCCTTGAGCGGGGTGAGCAAAAGCGTCCCGCCTTGCAGACTGGTGGCGTCGCCGATGGAGGAAATCTGGACATCGATCCGACTGCCGTTGCGGACGAAAGCCGGCAGATTGGCGGTGACCATCACGGCGGCCACGTTTTTGACCTTCACGGTGGTCGGGTCCACGTGAATGCCGCTGTTGTCGAGCAGGTTGGCCAGGGTGCTGTTGGTGAACTGGGTCTTGTCCTTATCCCCGGTACCGTCCAGGCCGACCAGCAGGCCATAGCCATTGAGCGAGTTGTTGCGGTCCCCGATGAAATAGGCGATGTCCTTGATCCGGGCGGCTTCGACCGGGGTTGCCAAGGCCCCGGCGAACACCAGCAAGACCACCAGCGGACTGATGCCGTACCGACGGACCCGGGGTGGTCGGGGCGAATGGTTGTTCGTCCCAACGATCCGGCCCCCGACATCCGGGCGCGGCGGCGAATCGATATTCGCCCCCACCGTGAGTCTGATTGCGGAAGATTGCGTCGTCATGGGTAACCTCAAAACGGAGCCACGTGCTCGATCGCCTGACCCAGCCAGCCGGGCTTCTGATTGCGAGTGACGGGCCCCTTGCCGACGAAGAAGATCTTGGCATCGGCGATGTTCTGCGACAGCACCGTGTTATTGCGGGTGACGTCCACGGGCCGCACGATGCCTTCCAACACAATCTGCTGCATCTCGGAATTGACCTTGGTCCAGCGCGACCCTCGGATCACCAGGTTGCCCTCGGGCAGTACCCGAATCACCCGGGCGGTCATGTAGGCGGTCATGGACGACGCCTTGGTGGTCTTGCCGTTGCCGGAAAAGTCCTTGGTCATGTTGCCTTCGTAGCCCATTTCGAAGGTCTTCATCTTTTCGTCCTCGCCCACCTTGGCCCCCAAGAACTTGGCATTGCCCTTGTAATTGCTTTCTCGGCCGAAAGCGGTATCGCCCTTGTTGGACGCCGATGCTTCTTCACTCACCATGATGGTGACCAGGTCGCCGACGGCATGGGCCTTGAGGTCGACAAACGGAGAGCTGTCACGAGCGGCCCAGAGCGAGCCGGTGGTGGATACCGGCGACGCCTGTTCCACCGGGGCCGGAGCCTGGAGGGAAGTGGAATCCGGCATCTCCGTCTGATACATGACCGGGTCCTGATAGTTGAGCGGCTTCTGCTCCGGAGTGGTCACACAGCCCCAAATCACCCCCACCAGCATCAGGGCCGTGGACACGAACCGCAAGCGTCGCCCCACGAGTGACCGGCGAGCGACATGACCGGCGCTGCCATTGATTGCACTGAAACCCATGATTCACCTCCCGGGATGCTTCCCCTTTAGGGAGAAACCGAAACGGACTTCTCATCCAGCACCAGGCAATAGATGCTGCGCTTGGAATTGGCGTTGATCACTTGAATGCGATCTCCCACCGCGGCGTTTTCTTTCACCACCCCTTTCGCGGTCAACCGGAACCCGGGCAATTCATAGAAGATGGTCACCGCGTCACCGCGCTTGACCGCCAGCGGGCGGACCAGGTCCCGGCTTTCGATCGCTTCGCCGGGTTGGAGATTGCGCCGCAACTGCTTGCCCTCGACCTCCTCGGGCGCTGCCGGATAACGGTTCGGATCGTCGCCCACGTTCACCCGCACCGCTTCCAGGTCGCCCGCCTGCAGGATCGTGTCCTTGGCCAGCGCCGTCCGCGCCTGAAACACGCCATGGACCAGGGAGACCCTGCCGGCGACCCGAAGGCTCCGCACCTTTTCGCCGGCCACCGAATAATCGACGGTGAGCACCACGTTGCCGAGACACATGCCGTCCTTGACCGGTTTCACCTCGACGCTCGGATCTCCGGCCGGAACGACGGCCAGTCCGGAAACCACCACCCGCTCGATGGCCAGGTCCTCCGCCGGCCAGCCGCAATGACTCTGCAAGTATTCACGATACACGGCTTCGATCCGATCCTGGGTCAGGGTTACCGATGGCCGATCGATCACGATCGTTTCCGGGGTATCGATAGCGACCTTGGCCGGATCGAGCCCCCGGGTTTCCAGGAACACCCGCAGATACTGCTTCAACTGTTCCGGTTGAATGTACTTGCGGCTGCCGACCTCGGGCGCCTCGCCCAGATCGACGGCGGCCAGGACCTGGCGCCAGTCTTCCGGAATCAGGGCGGGATCGCACAGGTCGAGCAAGCTCACTCGGGAGCGGGTCGCCTGCACTCGTGGCAGCACCCTGATGTGAGTCAGGCCGACGAGGGTTTCGCCATCGGCCCCCGCCGGCCCGGCGGCGAACGACCGCGGCGCGTTCCCCGGGGCCACGCTCAGCGCGCACGCAAGTAGCAGCAGAATCTGGATTTTTCGGAGTTGCATCGGTTCACACCCGATCACGCCTTGACACTGTTGGCCATCTGCAGCATGTCGTCGGCCGCCTTGATCACCTTGGAATTGGCTTCGTAGGCGCGCTGCCCGACGATCATGTTGACCATCTCTTCCACCACATCGATATTGGAATTTTCCACGAAACCCTGGAGCATACCGCCATAACCTTCGCTGCCCGGGAGACCTTCGGCGGCATCGCCGGAAGCTTCCGTGGGGATAAAATAGCCGTGACCGGCGGAGAGCAGTCCGCCTGGATTGATGAATTTGTGGGTATTGATGGTGGCGGAAGTCAGCACCTTGCCGGTTTGATCGACGGCGGTCAGGGTCCCACCGGTATCGATCGCCACGCTCACCGCATTGGCCGGAATGGCGATTTCCGGCTGCAACCGGTTGCCGCTGCCGTCCACGAGATATCCGTTTTGATCGAGTTTGAACGAGCCGGCACGGGTATAGACTTCATCCGTTCCCTTCATGATCTTGAAGAACCCCTCTCCCTCGATAGCGATGTCCAATGGATTTTCCGTGTTGATGAAGTTGCCCTGGCTGAAGATTTTTTGCACCGATACGGGTTTGGCGCCAAGCCCCACCTGGATCCCGGTCGGAATCAGGGTATCGTTTGAAGTCTCGGAACCCGGCGACAGGATGGTCTGGTACATCATGTCCTCGAAGTTGGCCCGGCTGCGCTTGAAGCCGGCGGTGTTGGCGTTGGCCAGATTGTTGGCGATCACGTCCATGTTCATTTGTTGGGCCGCCATCCCCGTGGCCGCGGTCCAGAGGCTGCGCATCATGGTTTCTGCTCCTTGGTTCGATGGCCGATGGCCCGGTTGGGCTCATCAAATGCTGCCAAGCTTCCTGATCATGTCGGAATCGATGTCCTGGTAAGCACGCATGACCTTTTGAAAGGACTCGACCCCACGCAACGCCTCAATCATCGAAGCCATTTCCTCGGGGACCTCGAAATTGGCGCCCTCGAGAAACATCTGCTGCACCTGAGCATTGCTGACCGGGGACGGGGCGGCGTTCGGGTTCTCGGGTTCGAAATAGCCGTGAATCGTCTTGCGCAAGCGGTCGGTGGGGGCGAATTTGACCACGGCCAGGGTGGCCACCTGGTCTTTACCGTCAAATATCTGGCCATCCTGTTCGATCCTCGGATCGATTCCGTCATTGCTCCCGGTGAATTGGATCGGCCCGCTTTCACCCAGCACCTGCCAGCCTTCCTGGGTGACCAGATGCTGACTCTCGTCCAGTTTTAGATTGCCGTTTCTGGTATAGAGGGTCTTCCCGTCCTTCTGGACCTTGAATAGGCCCTCGCCTTCCAGCGCCACATCGAACGGGCTCCCGGTCTGCTTGAGCCGCCCTTGATCCATCCGAGTGTAAGACGCTTCCGACATGAAGTCCTTGAAGTAGACGCGATCGCTCTTGTAACCGGGGGTCTCGACATTGGCCAGGTTGTTGGCGACCACCTCCAGTTGCTGTTCCGGTAACATGGTGCCCAGCGCCGCCGCGTAATATCCGATTTTCATGGTCCATGATCCTCCCGACTTATGTCTTAGCAACGAAGGTGCCAAAGGCGGGATCGCGGCGCCGCTCAAAGGCTCGGAACAAACCCGCGGCTCGCTGTTTACTCCGGTTGCGGCCTGATGGTGGCCGGCGGGGCCGCTTCCCGGTCAAGACTTTGAACCAGTGCAACAGAGTCTCGCGACCCGGCCGATTTTTCACGAGTCGGGCAAGTCTTTCCCGGTGGCAAGTTACCGGAGGCGATGCCCCCGCGGTAGGTCGGCTCCCCCCGCGGTAACGGTAGGTCAGGTTGCGACCAACGGGAGCTACCTGACGGGCTTGACACCGTAGACTCCCCACGCCGGTCGGGGAGCGTCGCGGGCCCCCGGACCTACCGGCTCCCCCTGCGGTAGCGGTAGGTCAGGTTGCGACCAACGGGAGCTACCTGACGGGC
>MNZR01000372.1 GCA_001873705.1 Syntrophobacteraceae bacterium CG2_30_61_12 | reverse complement strand
AAGAAACCAAGCCGGAACTCTTGGACGCGGCCAAGTGCATCATCTTCGAGGTGCTGGATCGGCAGCTCAATGAAGGCTACGATCTGGACTGCGCGGATCTGCAACTGGAGGTGCGCCGGGAATTGCGCCGGTTCTTCCATGGAGTTCTCGAACGGCGCCCGGTCATCTACGCGATCATCATCGAAATTTAGCCGAGGACGCCATCGCCATGCCGCAACAACGCCATGAAATCCGGGCCCTGCTGGCGTTTACCATAAGCGTCCTGGTGCTCAGCAGCCTGGTTTCCTATCACCGCGCCGACTTCACTCTGTTCAGCAGCGCAGCGGGCGCGCCCGCGCCCGGCAACTGGATCGGGCCGCTGGGGGCGAACCTGGCCTGGAGCCTGTTCTGGCTGTTCGGGATCGGCGCCTATGGCTTCCCGTTGCTGGGATTGTGGCTCTGCCACGGGTTTCTGGGGCGCTTCCCAACCCACCCAAGCAGCTGGGGACAGGCCCTGGCCCTCACGCTGGTGCTGCTGAGCTTCACCGCGCTGGCCACTTTGGCGGGGCCTCAGGTCAGTCACTTCGGGCAGGAAATTTATTCCGGGGGCGAGATCGGGCGGTGGTTGAGCGAATTCCTGGTGAGTCGCATCAACCGGTTCGGCTCCTGGGTGCTGCTGGTGAGTGTTTTCCTCATTGCCCTGCTGCTGGGTACGCCGCTGACGCTCAGAGGCTGCGGCCTGACCGCGCTGCGTTTGCTCCGCGGCCTGGTAGCCCTCACGACGATCCTGCTGCAGCCGGCCCGGCTGCTGTTCAGATGGCTGGGCAAGAAATCCGGCCGGCGGTCGGGCGACCGCGGCGCGGCGGCACCGCCACCGGTGCGGGCGACCGCGCCCAAGGTGCGAGGACCCCAACCGCCGGAACCGACTCCGCTGAGCGCGGGGGCCTCGAATGCGGGCGAACCGGGGCGGGAAGTCGCCGCGATCACCGGGGCCACGGTTTACACCCTGCCCTCGTCCGGCCTGCTTGATCAGTATGACATCCAGCAGAGCGCGCCCGATCCCAAGGACCTGGAAAAAAACGCCCGCACCCTGGAACAGAAGCTGGCGGACTTTGGGGTCACCGGCGAAGTGATCGGGATTCAACCGGGACCGGTGATCACCATGTACGAATACGCTCCGGCGGCGGGCATCAAGATCAGCCGGATCGTCAGTCTCTCCGATGACTTGTCGATGGCCCTCAAGGCCATCAGCATTCGCGTGGTGGCGCCGATTCCCGGCAAGGCGGCGATCGGCATCGAACTGCCCAATCAGCACCGCGAGTTGGTTTTCGCGCGGTCGGTGTTCGAATCGGACGCCTTCGCCGCGTCCTCGGCCCCACTCACCATGGCACTCGGTAAAAACATCACCGGTCAACCCACCGTGGCCAATCTGGCGAAAATGCCGCACCTGCTGATCGCCGGCGCAACCGGAACCGGAAAAAGCGTCTGTATCAACGCGGTCCTCTGCAGCTTGCTGTTCCGCAACACCCCGGAACACCTCCGGCTGCTGCTGATCGACCCGAAACGGATCGAACTCAGTTCCTATGAAGGCATTCCGCATCTGCTCCACCCGGTGGTGACCGATGCCAAGATGGCCACCCGCGCCCTGCGCTGGGCGGTCCAGGAAATGGAACTGCGCTACAAGCTGATCGCCGATAAAAACGTGAGAAACATCGAAAGCTACAACAAACTGATGCTGCAGGAAGCCGCGCGCAAGAACCAGCCGGCGGCCGCCGATCCGCCGCCGGCGCCAGGCCTGCCGCACCATTTTCTGCCGCTGATCGTGATCGTGATCGATGAACTGGCCGATCTCATGATGGTGGCTTCGCGGGAAGTGGAAGAATGCATCATCCGCCTGGCGCAAATGGCGCGGGCCGCCGGCATCCACTTGATCCTGGCGACCCAGCGGCCGTCGGTGGATGTCTTGACCGGGATCATCAAGGCCAACATCCCCACCCGGATTTCCTTTCAGGTATCCTCGCGGGTGGATTCGCGCACCATCCTCGACACCGGTGGCGCGGAAACCCTGCTGGGGGCCGGAGACATGCTATTTTTACCGCCCGGCACGGCGAAACTACAGCGGATCCACGGGGCTTTCATTTCCGAACAGGAAGTGCAGCGGGTGACCGAACACTGGCAGGCCCAGGAATTGACCGCCGATCCGCTCACCCGGCGGGTCGATTTTGCCGACACGGAAACCGGTGAAGCCGTCAGCGAACAAGACCTCGATGAAAAGTATGACGAAGCGGTGGAACTGGTGGTGAAGACCCGGCAGGCTTCCATCTCGATGCTGCAACGCCGGCTTCGGGTGGGTTATAACAGGGCTGCGCGGATGATTGAAATCATGGAGCAGCAGGGCATCGTGGGGCCGTCGGACGGCAGCAAGCCGCGCGAAATCCTGCTGCCGACGCGAGAATGATGAAGCAGGAGCGGATCAGGATGAAGCGAAAGAAGACGACCGTTGGCAGCCACGCCGGAGCGCCGGCAAGTTCGGGGCCACGGCGCGGCACCGGCTGGTGGGTGGCGCTGTTGCTGGCGCTTGTGGTGCTCGGAGCATTCGGCGCCCAGGCTCAGGAACCGGAAACGCTGAACGATATCCTCGGCAAGACCGAAAGGTACTTTCAGGATTTCCGCGCGTTTTCAGCGCAATTCACCCAGATCACCAAATCGGCCTCAGCCGCGGCCATGGCCTCGGAAGCCTCCGGCCGTTTTTACTACCTGCGCCCCAAGATGATGCGATGGGAATACGAAACGCCGGAAAGCCAGATTTTTATCGCCAACGGTGAACTCGCCTGGCTGTATGTGCCCGCGGAACAGCAGATCAGCCTGTTCGGGAAAGATCGATTGTTTTCATCCCCCTTCATCCGCACCCTGTTCGAAGGGGTGCTGAAATTGCGCGAACACTTCGAAATCCGCATGGACAGCCGGGAAACCACCGCAACCACGGCGGTGCTCATCCTCACTCCGATGCGGGAAGATCCCAATGTGCAGGCGCTCAAGCTCTGGATCGACCGGGCGGAGGGTTACATCGCCGCGATTCAGAGTCAGGACGCGCTCGGCAACAGCAACCGGATCGATTTTACCCTGCAGCGTAAGATCCCCAAGCTGCCGACCGAACTGTTCCAACTGGAAGTGCCGACGGCCACCGCGGTGATCGACCAGGACGGCCAGCAACTCTCGCCGGAACAAATTCGCCTGCTGCAAAGTCAACTGCGCCAGACCCGTTAAAGAGGAATCCTTTGCCATGAACTCGGACCTTAGACAGACCATTGAACAACTCAAACAAGAACGCAACGCCATCATTCTGGCGCACAATTATCAAGCCCCGGAAATTCAGGAACTGGCCGATCTCACCGGGGATTCATTGGAACTCAGCCGGCGGGCGGCAGCCACCTCGGCCCGGGTGATCGTCTTCTGCGGCGTGCATTTCATGGCCGAAACCGCCGCCATTCTGAATCCCGAAAAAACCGTGCTGCTCCCCAATCCGGAAGCCGGCTGCCCAATGGCCGACATGATCGGCGCCGCCGATCTGCGGGAAGTCCGCCGCCGTCATCCCGGCGTTCCGATCATCACCTATGTCAATTCCAGCGCCGCGGTCAAAGCCGAAAGCACCATCTGCTGCACTTCCGCCAATTCCATTCAGGTGGTCGCCTCGTTTCCGGACGCTGCCACCGTCTATATGGCCCCGGACCAAAATTTGGCGCTCTACACCGCGCGCCACACCAGTAAGACCATCCTGCACTGGAACGGTTATTGCCCGATTCACCACCATCTCACCGCCGCCATGGTCGTCGAGCAGCGGCAAGCCCATCCGGAAGCCTTGTTCCTGGCGCATCCGGAATGTCTGCCGGAAGTCATCGATCTGGCCGATGTGGTCCGGAGCACTTCCGGGATGATCCGCTTCATCCAGGAAAGCGACCGGCAGAGCTTCATTATCGGAACCGAACAAGGCATCCTTCACCCGATGCGCAAACTGGCCCCGGAAAAGCAATTCTTCCCGGCTTCCGCCGCTATGATCTGCCCGAACATGAAAAAGACCAGGCCGCGGCATGTACTCACCGCCTTGCAGCACTTGCAGCCGCGCATCACGGTACCGGAAGACATCCGGCTCCGGGCCCTGAACGCGGTCGAGCGGATGATCGCCATCGGCTGATGGACGCAATGGTTGGCGCGGCCGTGCATGGTGCTTTTGGGGAAGACTTTTTTTGACGGGATTGACGGGATTGACGGGATTGACGGGATGGACAGGATTGCCGTGACCATGGGAGACCCGACCGGGGTCGGTCCCGAATGCCTGGTGAAGGCGCTCGCCCTATTGCTCCCGAACGCCGGGTTCCAGCCCGTGGTGATCGGCGACCGGCGCGCCTGGGAACGAGCCCTGGCGATCACCGCGGTGGATCTTCCCTGGTGCGCCATCGACGCTGAAACGCTTGCCGCCGACGCCTCCCCGTGGGAGCGGGGCGAGCCCCGAGTGGCCGTCTGTACCCCGACCGCCCCCTTGAGCGAAGCCGATCTGGGGTTCGGCGCCCCGAGCCGCGCTGCCTGCCGGGCCACCGTTCAGTGGATCGCGACCGCTGTGCGCTGGGCCCTGGAAGGCCGGGTCCAGGCGATCACCACCGGTCCCATCCACAAGGCCAACCTGCACCGATCCGGATTTGATTTTCCCGGCCACACCGAATACCTGCAACATCTGACCGGGTCCGACCAGGTGGTGATGATGCTGGCCGGACCGCGGCTCAAGGTGAGCCTGGTGACCATCCACGAACCGCTCAGCCGGGTCCCGGCATTGCTCGGGCGCGAACAGGTGGCGCGCACCATCCGCATCACCGCCCAAGCGCTTCGGCGCGACCTGGCCCTGAGCGCCCCGCGCATTGCCGTGGCCGGTCTCAATCCGCACGCCGGGGAAGGTGGGAAGTTCGGCAGCGAAGAACGCGAGATCATTGAACCGGCGGTGGCTGCATTGGCCGGCGGTGCGTTTCAGGTGAGCGGCCCGTACCCGCCGGACACCGTGTTTTACCGGGCCTATCAGGGGGAATTCGATGCGGTGGTGGCCATGTATCACGATCAGGGCCTGATCCCGCTCAAACTCGTTCACTTCGATGAGGCCGTCAACGTGACCCTGGGGCTGCCGATCATCCGCACCTCGGTGGACCACGGCACCGCCTATGATATCGCCGGCACCGGCCGGGCCCGGTCGAGAAGCATGGAAGAAGCGCTCAAACTGGCGGCCCTGATGGCTTACAACCGAAATCATGAACCCAAACCGTGAACTCATTCGAATCCGTGGGGCGCGCCAGCACAACCTGAAGAACATCGATCTGGACCTCCCCCGCAACCGCCTGGTGGTGGTCACCGGAGTCAGCGGCTCGGGTAAATCCTCGCTGGTCTTCGATACCCTCCATGCCGAAGGCCGGCGCCGCTATCTGGAATCCTTCGCCGGCACCGCACGCCAGTTCCTGCCGCGCTTCGACGCCCCGGACGTGGACCTGATCGAGGGCCTCGGCCCGGCCATCGCCATCGAACCCAAGGCGCTGGTCAACAATCCCCGTTCCACCGTGGGGACCCTTACCGAAATCCTGGATTATCTCCGCCTGCTGTTCGTCCATTCCGGCACCGTCCACTGCCCCGGGTGCGGCCAGCCGGTGGAAGCCCGCACCATCCGGCAGATGGTGCAAGCCATCCGCAACTGGCCGGAAGCCAGCCGACTGCTGATCCTGGCCCCACAAGGCCCGGTCGCGGCCCGGGACTTGCCGGACCTGTTCGAGCGCCTGCGCCGCGACGGCTTTGCCCGCGTGCGGCTCGATCGAACCGTATTCGATCTCGATCCGCCGCCGCGGATCCCACGCCGCCC
Source organism: Syntrophobacteraceae bacterium CG2_30_61_12 (assembly GCA_001873705.1). Taxonomy (GTDB): domain Bacteria; phylum Desulfobacterota; class Syntrophobacteria; order Syntrophobacterales; family DSM-9756; genus CG2-30-61-12. The sequence goes on along the minus strand of MNZR01000372.1, from coordinate 1,847 downwards.
CCGCTACCAGGTGGAAGTGCTGGTGGATCGCATTGTGCTGCGGGATGATCAGCAGCGTCGCCTGGCCGAAAGCCTCGAACTGGCCCTCAAGACCGCCCGGGGCACCGTTCGAGCAGCCCGCCTGGACGGCGACGAACTGACCTTCACCGACCGCTTCGCCTGCACCCGGTGCCGCCTGGATCTGGCGCCGCCGGCCCCGGAATTGTTTTCCTTCGTCCATCCGCGGGGCGCCTGTCCGGAATGCGGCGGGCTCGGTCTGAGCCCGGCCCGACCCGATCCCTTGGGAACCGTGAGCGCTCATCCCGGCGCTCCGCTCGATCCCTGTGCCGCTTGCGGCGGCAGCCGCTTCAGCGCGGAAGCTCGCCTGGTCCGTCTGCACGGGCTTGCCATCGACCAGGTCGGCGCCCTGGCGCTCCCGGAATTCAGCCGTTGGCTAGAGTCCATTCCGCTCCAGCCGGGCCTCGAAGCCCTCATCGACCGGCCCCGCCAGGCCATCCTCCAACGCCTCGCCATCCTCGATCAGCTGGGGCTCGGCTACCTCAGCCCGGGTCGCTCGGGGCCGTCGCTTTCCAGCGGCGAAGCCCAACGCGTGCGCCTGGTGCGCCAGCTCGGCACGCCACTCTCCGGGGTGCTGTACGCGCTCGATGAACCCAGCAGCGGCCTGCACGCGCGCGACCATCGGCGGCTGCTCGGCCTGCTGCAGCGCCTCCGCGACTACGGCAACAGCGTGATTGTGGTCGAACACGATCTGGCCACCCTGCGGGCCGCCGACTTTGTGGTGGACCTGGGCCCGGGCGCCGGGCCGCATGGCGGTCAGGTGCTGTTCGCCGGTTCCCCCGAGGACCTAAAAGCGCAGGCGGCCACCGCCACCGGCCAATACCTGGCCGGCCGAAAGCAGCTCCAGGCCGGATCCCGAAGGACCCCGTTCAGCTCCGGAGCCATCACCCTGGAAGGCGCCACCGGCAACAACCTGAAGGACCTCTCGGTGACCTTTCCCCTGGGCTGCATCACCTGCGTCACCGGGGTTTCCGGCGCCGGCAAAAGCACCCTGGTGATGGACACCCTGTATCCCGCCCTCCACCGCGCGATCCATCGCAGTCATCGCCGCGCCCTGCCTTACCGGGAGCTGCGCGGGATCGCACCGATCACCCAGGTGGCGGCCATCGATCAGAGTCCCATCGGGCGCACGCCCAAATCCATCCCAGCCACCTACGTCGGCGTCTTTCAACTGATTCGCCGGTTGTTCGCCGGGCTGCCGGAAGCCCGCGCTCGCGGTTACAACGCCCGGCGGTTTTCTTTCAATGCCGGCGGCGGCCGCTGTGAAGTGTGCAAGGGCGAAGGGGTGCTGAGCGTCGAAATGAATCTGCTGCCGGACGTTTTTATCCGTTGCGAAGCCTGCGGCGGTCTTCGCTACCGCGCGGATACCCTGGATATTCGCTTCAAGGGCCGGAGCATCAGCGATGTGCTCCAGATGAGCGTGGGCGAAGCCCTGGGACTGCTGGAAAATTTCCCGGCCATCCGCGCCCGCCTGGAAGTGCTGCACCAGGTCGGGCTCGGCTACCTGCAACTGGGTCAGGCCGCCCCCACCCTCTCCGGCGGGGAAGCCCAACGGCTGCGCCTCGCCCGCGAACTCGGCCGCAGCCCCCGGGGACACGCCATCTATCTCATGGATCAGCCGACCAGCGGACTCCACCTGGCCGACATTCAACTCTTGCTGGACTTGCTCCGACGCCTCACCGAAGCCGGCCACACCATCGTGATGATCGAACACCAGCTGGATCTGATTCGGGCCGCGGATTATGTGATCGATCTCGGCCCGGGCGGCGGCCCCGCCGGCGGCACCCTGG
>MNZR01000145.1 GCA_001873705.1 Syntrophobacteraceae bacterium CG2_30_61_12 | reverse complement strand
TCTAGAATGAAAACCAAAGAACTCTTCCTCAAAGACCCCCTGACCTGGAAACTGGTCAACGAGGGCGTCTCCAGCAACAACACTGAAGATCTCGCCACGCTGAGGTACGAGCTCGAATCGTTCGTCTGTGATGGCGAATATCTCAACGGCATGCGCCGCATCCTCCAGGGCTATCGCGATAGCTTCAACGGCCCCGAGCAGAAGGCGGCCTGGATCAGCGGCTTTTACGGGAGTGGCAAATCCCACCTCGCCAAGGTGCTACGCTACCTCTGGATCAATTTTCCTTTTCCAGACGGAACAACCGCCCGTTCCCTGGCCCATCTCCCCGAGGAAATCACCGATCTGCTCACCGAGATCTCGACTCTTGGCAAACGCCATGACGGCCTGCACATGGCGGGCGGCACCCTCAAGGCCGGATCGGGCAGTGTGCGCCTGCGCGTCATGGGCTTGTTTTTTAAATCCGTCGGGCTGCCGGAGGGTTATCCCTATGCCAAGTTTCTGATCCACTTGAAACGCGATGGAAAACTTGATGCCTTCAAGCAAGCCATCGAAAACCAAGGCAAGGTTTTCGAAAAAGAACTCGGCCGCCTATATACCTCCGGTGCGGTGGCGAAGGCCTACGTCCAGTGCCACGACCATCTGAAGGACCCGTCACGGGTGGGCGCGCTGCTCCAGGCCGACTACCCCCCCAACGTGGACGATGTCAGCATAGCCGAAATGCTCGATACCATCCGCGAGGCGATTTCAGCCAAGGGCAAAATCCCCTGCACACTGCTGGTACTCGACGAAATTCAGCAATTCATCGGCCAGGATGCGCAAACCGCCCTCGACGTGCAGGAAGTCACCGAGGCGCTGAGCAAGGAGATGGACGGTCGCCTGATGATCGTTGGGACCGGCCAGAGCGCCCTCAACGACATGCCGAACCTGCAACTCCTGATGGGCCGCTTCACCATCAAGATCCACCTCAAGGACAACGATGTCGAAAAGGTTGTGCGCACCGTCGTCTTGCAAAAGCGCGAAGACAAGAAGCCCACTATCAAGCAGTTGATTGCTAAAAACGAAGGCGAGATTGCCCGCCAGCTCAAGGCCACCAGGCTCGCCACCCAACCGGAGGACGCCCACGCCTACCTCCCGGACTATCCTCTGCTTCCGGTCCGCCGCCGATTCTGGGAGCGCGTGCTGCAGTCGGTGGACTCGACCGGCACCGCCGCCCAGATGCGCACCCAACTCCGCGTCGTGCATGAAGCCTGCCGAGCCTACGCCGATGCCGAGCTCGGTGCGGTCGTACCAGGTGACTTCCTCTACGACCAGATTGCCAACGACCTGGTGAGCACCGGTGAAATGCAGAAGCGATTCCAGGAAATCATCGAACTGCAAAAGACCAAACCCGAGGGCGCCCTGCGCAGCCGGATTGGTGCACTGGTTTTTCTGATCAACAAACTGCCCCGGGAACACGGCACCGATCTCGGGGTCCGTGCCGAACCGGAACATCTGGCCGACTTGCTCAGCGAAGATCTGGTCATGGGCAGCACGCAGCTCCGTCAGCAACTCCCCGGATTGCTGGAGGCCATGGAGCAGGACGGCGTGCTCATGAAGGTGGACAGCGAATACCGTCTGCAAACCACCGAAGGGGCCGCCTGGGAAGCTGAATTCCGCAAACGCCGCGCCGCGGTGCTGAATGACCAGCCCCTGATCGCCTCCCGGCGGTCTCAGCTTCTCGATAAAGCCCTCACGAACACCCTGGGCAATCCTTCCGTGCTCCACGGCGACGCCAAGGAACGTCGCAAAGTCGTTCTCCATCATGGCGAGAGCAAGCCGGAAGCAACCGACGCGATCACCCTTTGGGTGCGCGACGGTTTTTCAGCCCCGGAAGCGTCCGTGCTGGCCGATATCCGCAAACTCAGCACCGACGATCCCACGCTCCACCTGTTCCTTCCGAAATCCCACGCCGACGAGCTCAAGAGCGCCATCGCCTCGGCTCAGGCCGCCGAGGAAACCCTGCACTTCAAGGGCAACCCCACCTCGCAGGAGGGCAAGGAATGCCGTCAGTCCATGGTGACGAAACAAAATGCCGAAGGCCTGCGCATCGAGGATCTCATTGGGCAGATCCTTGGTGGCGCGCGCCTCTTCCTTTCGGGTGGGCAGGAACAGTCAATCATGGGGCTCAAGAATGGCGTGGAGGATGCGGCCAAACAGGTGCTCAATCGGCTCTATCCCAAGTTCCACGATGGCGATTCAGCAAAGTGGCCGCAGGTGCTCAAGAAAGCCAAGGACGGATCTCCCGGCGCGCTCGAACAAGTCGGATTCACCGGCGACCCGCAGAACCACCCGGTGGCGGCGGCGATCATCGCCTTCATGGGCTCCGGAAAGACGGGCCTGGAGATCCGCAAGAAATTCAACGCCCCGCCCCATGGCTGGCCCCAGGACGCGATTGACGGCGTTCTGACCACTCTGCTCGCGAGCAACCACCTCAGCGCCCGCATCAATACCCATCCACTCTCGCTGGCCGAAGTCGATCAGAAAAAGCTCGGGCAGGCGACGTTTCGCACCGAGAAGCCCGTCCTTACCGCCGTGCAAAAGCTCGCCATCCGCAAGCTATTCCAAGAGGCCGGTCTTCCCAAAATCACTCCCGGCAATGAACCCGTTGATGCACTGCGATTTATCAATCATGCCAAAGCGATTGCAGCGCAGGCGGGGGGAGACGCCCCTGCTCCCATGGCGCCGGCCGCCCCGGAACTCACCGCGTTGGAGTCTTACTCCGGCAATGAGCTTCTCATGGCCCTGCACGATCAGCGCGAGACCATCCTGGCGAAGATCAAAACATGGCAAGTCACCGGCCAGGAGATTGCTAAACGCCTTCCCGCCTTTGGCCTCGCCGAAAAGCTCGTCGCCCAAGCCGCTGGTCTGCCTGAGCATGCCGAATGGTCTGCCACTCTCATTTCCATCCGCGCCAATCGCTCCCTGCTGGATGATCCCGATCCGGTCTCACACGTTCTCAAAGCCGTGGCCAACGCACTGCGGACCGGTCTCACCCGGGCGCACAAAATACACACTGATATGTTCACGGCGCAGACGGCGCGGATCGGCAGTCACGCGGCATGGGAGAAACTCCCGGAAGAGAAACGCCAGGCTCTTCTCTCCAGTGCCGGGGCAGTGCAAAGAATTGCTCCCGCCACGGGCTCCGATGAACAACTCCTATCCGCCCTCCAGTCTTGTTCCCTGGCCAACTGGCAGTCGCGAACCGATGCGTTGGCCGCTCAGTTCGACAAGGCCCTGGCCGCCGCCATCATCGAAGCGGAGCCCAAGGCCCGCCGCGTCAAGCTCGCCGCCGCCACCATTCACAACCAGGCAGAACTCGATGCCTGGTTAGATAAATCTAAAACAGCCATCGCCGCCGCCCTGCAAGACGGCCCGGTAATTCTTTAAGAAATTAACATGGATGCACAGGATAGACAGGATAAAGGCAATACCAATAAAGGGTTATCGCGGGGTAGCGGGAACATTCACAATGAGCCACGGCATAGATTTGGGGTTTCCCGTTCATCCAGGTTGATTTGCCATGAGGATAACAGTCATGAAACATGAGGAGATCACAAAGAAGATCATTGGCTGTGCTTTTGAGGTGAGCAATGAGCTTGGCGCGGGCTTTCTTGAAAGCGTCTATGAAAAGGCCCTGGTCATTGCGTTGGAACAAAAGGGCCTTTCGGCTCAACCTCAGCAGCCAATCAAAGTGATGTTCAGACAGAAATGCGTCGGCGACTTTTATGCGGACATTTTTGTCGAGGACAAGGTGATTGTTGAGTTGAAGGCCGTAAAATCAATCGCTCCCGAACACCAGGCCCAGATCATCAATTATCTGAATGCCACGGGGATCGAAGTCGGATTGCTGATCAACTTCGGAAATCCGAAACTTGAATACCGCCGTTTTACAAGAAAAATGAACATGGATGCACAGGATAGACAGGATAAAAGCAAGAATTTGTTCAATTAGTTTTTAGCTGTTATCCCGTTTATCCCGTTCATCCATGTTAATTTTATCTTTCATCACAAGGATGTTACGACCTTATGCCAAGACATCTTACCAAAGTGCACCGCAAGCTGCTCGAAAAGACCAGCGCCGCAGCCCGCGTACTGGCCGAGTCGGCCTGCCGAGCTGCGCTGGAAAACCTTGCCGTGCACGAAAAGGAATACCGCGGCCACATGAGCGTCGAGCAACGCCTGCTCCGCAATCGCCTTCGCGCCAGGGGCCGGGCCCTCGGGGACAAACGCGATGAACGCTCCGGCGCTCAAGACCTACGCCACCTCATCGAACTGGCCGCCTACGAGCATTGGCACCGCTTGCTCTTCACCCGCTTCCTCACGGAGAATCACCTTCTCATCACCGATGAGGCCAACGGCTCGGTCCCCGTGACTCTGGAGGAATGTGAGGAACTGGCTCCGGAACTCGGCGCCCGCGATGGACTCGATCTCGCTTGCCGATTCGCCGGTCTCACACTTCCCGGCGTCTTCCGGCGCGATGACCCGGTGCTCGATCTCCCCATTGCTCTCAACGACCAGGTGGAGCTGCACCAACTGCTCGCTACCCTTCCGTCGGAAGCTTTCCGCGCCGATGACGCTCTCGGCTGGACCTACCAGTTCTGGCAAGCCCAGCGCAAAGACGAGGTCAACAAGTCCGGCAAAAAGATTGGAGCCGATGAACTGGCTCCCGTCACCCAGCTCTTCACCGAGGATTACATGGTGGAGTTTCTCCTCCACAACACCCTTGGCGCATGGTGGGCGGGCAAGATTGGACCGATCAAGGCTGCCACCGAGGATGAAGCGCGAGCCCACGCCGCACTCCCCGCCCGCGATGGAGTGCCCGGAATCTCGTGGACCTATTTGCGCTTCGTGCAGGACGAAACGACCAAGTCATGGCTTCCCGCCGCCGGCACATTTGACGCCTGGCCAAAATCCGCACGCCTGATTCGACTGCTCGACCCCTGCATGGGCAGCGGGCACTTCCTGTTGTTTGCCCTGCCACTGCTCGTTCGCCTGCGCATGGAGGAAGAGAAACTCAGCGCTCAAGCCGCAGTAATTGCGGTGCTCAAGGACAACCTTCACGGCCTGGAGCTCGACGAACGCTGCACTCAGATTGCCGCATTCAATCTTGCGCTGACGGCGTGGAGACTTGCGGGCTATCAAGCCCTACCCAGCCTCAACCTGGCCTGCTCCGGCCTTGCGCCCAGTGCATCTAAAGAGGAGTGGATGGCGCTTGCCGGCGACAACTACCGCGCACGCAATGGCATGGCGCGCCTGCACAGTCTGTTCAAAGACGCCCCGGTGCTGGGCAGCCTCATCAATCCCCGCGCCCAAGCCGACCATCTCTTTGTGGCAGAGTTCCACGAACTGGCCCCGTTGCTCACCTCCGCGCTTGCGCCAATCGAAAATCAAAAAGCCAAATTCGAAAATGATGCCGTCGAGCTGGCCGTCATCGCCCAAGGCCTCGCCAAAGCCGCTGAGTTGCTCGCCGGGCAATTCACGCTGGTTACTACAAACGTGCCATATCTTGGGCGTGGCAAGCAGGATGATATGCTCAGGAATTATTGCGAGCATGCATACCCCGAAGCCAAGGCTGACCTCGCCACTTGTTTTGTGGCGCGATGTATTGACTTCTGCGAAAGAGATTGCAGTGCCGCGCTGGTTACACCACAAAGCTGGCTATTCCTTAAAACCTTTAACACATTTCGTAAGCGACTCCTGACAAGTGATGAATGGAATATTGTGTCTCGGTTGGGACCAAGAGCGTTTGAGACAATTTCAGGAGAGATCGTAAATGTTGGATTGCTGGTACTCACGCGCCGTTCACCCTCATCCGAATCTGCAATTGCGGGAATAGACGCTTCCGACCAGCGAGATGCAGAGGCCAAAGAAGCCTATCTTAGAATGAGCGAACCAACTCAAATATTCCAAGGAGAGCAGTTTCGAACTCCAGATAATCGCATTGTGTTTGGATCACGAGACACTACCAAGCTACTTGTTGAATATGGTGAAAGCGTAAAGGGACTGACCACAGGGGATGGTGGGCGCTTCATTCAGTTTTTTTGGGAGCAGAACGTTCTCATCAAAGGCTGGGCTTGGTTCCAAACCACAGTTGTTGAAACGAATGACTTCGGTGGCTCTCAGCAGGTTTTCCTTTGGGAAAACGGAAACGGAGAAATGCAGAAAGTACCAGGTGCAAGAACGTATGCTCGAGGAGCATGGGGATCAACAGGGATTCTGATTTCACAGATGGGAAAGTTGCCTACTACCCGGTATTTCGGATGCGGTTACGACAATAACTGTGCGGTGATAAAGCCGAAGGACGCTAAAGACCTGCCTGCACTTTGGGCTTTTTGTAGTTCACCCTATTTTGCAGAACAGGTTCGGCGTATCGACCAGTCAATCAAGCCAACAAATGCTGCATTCGAGAAGATCCCTTTCAACTTGGCTCACTGGCAAAAAGTGGCCGCCGAGAAATACCCCGAAGGCCTGCCCAAGCCGCACAGCGACGACCCTACCCAATGGCTTTTTCACGGGCACCCGAACCCGCTGCATCCCCATGGGATGCTCAACCGTCCTTCCAACTCCGACGGTTCCCCTTTCATAATTCATAATGCATCCTTCATACTTCACGTCGCGCTTGCGCGTCTACTCGGCTACCGCTGGCCGCGTCAGACCGGTAGCAGCTTCCCCGATTGCCCGGCGCTCGGTCCCGACGGGCTGGAATCCTTCGCCGATGAAGACGGCATCGTCTGTTTGCCACCACTCAACCGCGAGCAACCCGCCGCCGCACGTTTGCGTCAACTCCTCACCGCCGCACTCGGCGCCTTCGACGAAAATGCCCTCATCGCCGCCGCTGGGCACAAGGGCAGCAAATCCAAGACTATCGAGGACTGGCTGCGGGACGAGTTCTTCGAGCAACACGCCAAGCTCTTCCATGACCGCCCGTTTATCTGGCACCTCTGGGACGGCCGCTCCGATGGCTTCCATGTCCTCGTCAATTATCATCGTCTCGACCACGCTGCTCTGCAAAAGCTCACCTACAGCTACCTCGGCAACTGGATCCAGCAGCAATCAGACGACGCAAAGGCCGACAAACCCGGAGCCGCCGAGCGCCTCGGGGCCGCCCGCGCCCTCCAGACCAAACTCGCCGCCATCCTCGAAGGCGAAGCCCCGCTCGACATTTTCGTCCGCTGGAAGCCCCTTAAAGACCAAGCGCAGGGCTGGCACCCAGACCTCAACGACGGCATCCGCCAAAACATTCGTCCCTTCCTCCTCGCGGGAGATGTCGGCAAACGAGGAGCCGGCCTGTTCCGCGCGGTTCCTCTTAAACTCAAGGATAAGGACCGCGGCACCGAACCCCAACGCCCCAAAGCCGACTACCCCTGGTTCTGGTGCGAAGAAGAGCCGGGCACCGATCCCACCGGCGGCAAGGACTTCATCGGCAACCGCTGGAATAACGGCCACCTGACACTGGCCCGGAAAAAAGAGACCCACACATGAGGAATATGAACATGGATGAACGGGATGAACGGGATGGAAGAAATAGGGCAGGAATTGAATTGAAAAAAATTCTTTTCTTATCCCGTTCATCCTGTCTATCCATGTTAATTCAAAGAAGGTCTTGGCATGAACGATAAACCACGCAAAACGGCGCAGGACTTCACCGCCCTGGTGGACGCC
>MNZR01000198.1:2388-7731 GCA_001873705.1 Syntrophobacteraceae bacterium CG2_30_61_12 | reverse complement strand
ATAATGATACTCGCTAAAGATGAAATCCTTCGCTTCTTGCGCACCCCTTCCCGGGAGTGCGGGTATCTTGCCCGCATGTGTCCATGAAGGATTTCATCCTGAACCGGCATGGCACGGTTTGGTTGCCGGGGCCGCCATCGCTCCGGCGCCGGCCCGGGACCAGTGCTTCCCATGAGGTCCGGATGCCGCGGTTAGTTCGGCAGCAATCTTCCAAGGCTCTTTTCGTATCCATCCAAGGTGGTTTCCGCGCCTTCGCAAAGCCCATTCCCGTCCCCTGGAAAAAATCGCTCGGCGAAGGGGGATTAGGCCCGGTCTCGAGCGTTGAAGGGGCAAACCCACTCAAGTGTTGACCGGTGGCGCCCGCGTTTCCAACGCGAAGCGCATCCAGGATTACGGGATGGAACCGTCAGGGAAGTGGACCTCATGATGAAGCGGCATGGGCACAAGGATGGCGAGGCGAATGAACGATTAGGCTACGGCGATCGGGTGTATCGCTACAATCCCAACCCCCCGGAAAAAATCTCTTTCTCGGCTGGAATTGCGGCCAATATGGAGGGAAGGGGCGGGATCTCGTTGACACCACCCAAGAATACCCTCAATGAACTGATTTTCTACGATGAGAATTACAGCAGGAATCGGCGGGAACTGGAAGCCGCCGGGAAGGGCTTGAAGCAGTTCGAAAAGCCTTATTAAAAAAGCAGTTTAACCCCGCGCCCGGGTCTGACAAAGAAGCTGAACCCCAGGCCCAGGCGCCGGGACTGCGCTCCGGGGCAGGGTCGGGCTGGCCATCATCGGGTGTCCCCAGGGCACGGCCGCTCCTTGCTCGCTCTTACGCCGCTTCCGCCCAGGTTCTCCCGGTTCTCCTCGCTGCCGCGCCGCGAGAGCGCGCTGGCCCCGCCAGGGTAGCCGGCGACAATGCGCCGATCGCAGGAGCAGAGCCAATCAGCGGGCGGCAGTGAGGACAACCATGGAGCCAGCGAATTCATCGCTTGTCAGCATTTTTTCGCTTGGAAGCCAGCGTAAAAAAAGGATAGCAGGTGCAATCTGACTCAAAGGTCAGCAGATCGACCACCACCTCGGAAGCCCCGGGAAAGGCCCAGTCACCGCCCCATCCGGAAGCAATGATCCCCCGCAACCAGTTTAACCCGGTGATTCAAGATCACCTTCCAAGAACATCGGAAGGCCTCTCCGTGGTTCATGGAAAGCAGGCCAGGTAAAGGGGTCCAACCAATGCCCAAGCTTCCAAGAAAAATTTCAAAGTAGGTCGCATTTTGCTTGATAACAGACGAGTAAGTCATTTAAGCATCATGCACACAACCCACTCCTGCTTACCCGCACCCGTTCGACTCCGCACCTGCCGATCGCGCGGCGCTCGTTATCCGGAAATGATCCGCTCATCCCGATGGCAGTTGAACCTCGGCAGCGCAACAATCGGCGTGAAACGAAATCCGGGCCGCCAACCCGGATGGTAACGGCAATCCGAGCGCTGTGCCCCAGTCGTTGGCAAGCCGGCCGGTTCGGATGACCGCGAATCGGGTCTTGGTCGAACGCCCCATTGGCTGGCGCGGCGATCGCGGCCCACAACTTGGCACCAGGAATCTTGGAAGTCGGCCCATTCCCAACCGGTAGTGGTCGGCAACCTCCAGTCCCAGCGGTCTCGGCCCGGCGCTCGAAGCGGCGCCCGGCACCGAGTTGGGCGAAGCCTGCAAGCCTTCCATGAAAGCGCATGGTGGATCTATTCTTGCGGGAGCCCGGTTGCTCGTGAGGGGAGACCAGCTATAATGGAATCGGGAAAAGCGATTGGTTATTTTGCTTTATCTTGCTTGAGCAGGACCGAACATCGCGGGTTTTTCCCTGCCTTCAAGACTCAGACACCGACGTTCGAGACCGAGATCCTGAATTCTGCCCACGAGGTTTGCACAATATCCTCCGCCGCGGAACTCCCGTACCCATCTACCCCAATCATGGATTTCGTCTGTCATGCTGAGCACCTGGTGAGATCGGAGCAATATGGGATAACAGCATCTGACGGAGCTTAGAGTTCGAATGCGATGCCGTGGGCGAATCGAACGGCCGTGCAGGCCTAAAAGATGGTCGTAATTCCGATGGAAAATAAATATCTTACGATCCGAGAGCTTTCGGAATATGCATCCCTCCACATAAACACCTTGAAACTGTGGATGAGGAAAGGTATGCCTTTCTATCGGATTGGTCGAAGTGTCCGAGTGAAGCGCAGTGAGTTCGACTTATGGATGCAGAAGAATTTTCTGGCTGGAGGCACCGAGAAGCAACGCTTTGATGCCATGTGTCAAGAAGCGTTGAAGAAGGTGCTCGAATGAAAAATTACCCAACCAAGGAAGGAATGTACGGAATCATCTATCAGATTGCTGAGGGCGTCAACGTCATGCTCAGCAAAGACGGAACCTGGGAGACAGCGATCAAGTACCAGGGATTCAGAAACAGGCGGCGTTTCGGAAAAGATCTCGACAAGGCAGTGCAGTATGCTGAATTGATGGTTGCGAAACTGGGCATTGTTCCCAAAAAGGAAGGTAGCGGGCGAATCTTCACGGTGGGAAAAGCGGCGGAGGATTGGAGAGCGAGCGGCAAATCAAAATGGGCGGATAGCACCAAGGAGCGCTACAATTCTCTATTCCGGGATTTTGTCATGCCTTCCTTTGGGCGGAAACCCCTTGAGAAAGTAGACAGGGGAATGGTCAAGGATTTGCTCGTCGGCATTCTCGCCATTCGGGCGCCAAAGACGGTCGAACTTGTTCATGCCGTGATCAGCGGGATTTTTTCCGAGGCAATCGACCGCCGGATCGTTACCGAGAATCCTTATCATAAGCTGCTCAGTAAGATTTTGCCTCCAAAACGGAAGCGCAATGAAGCCGTGCCGGATCCCCTCACGAAAGACGATCTGGAAAAGGTGCTGGAGACGTCGAGGAAAGTGTTAGCCCCGACGGTGGCGCTCGTCATCGAAACCATGGCTCACGCCGGGATGCGTCTTGGTGAATGCCTCGCCATGCATATCGATCACCTTGACGCTTCGAACTTCCAGTACATGGTTTCACAGACGGAGCGCAATGGGAAATTTAGTATCCCAAAGAGCGGAAAGCGGCTCATCGACTTGACTGAGGATAACACCAAGGACCTTGAGGCACACATTCTCAGGCTTCGCAAGGACGCACTGAGCGAGGGGAAGGAAGCCGGCTACCTGTTCTTGCCCAAGATCACCCAGCGTATTGTGCAGAGAGCTTTACAGCGGGCGTGCCGTGCAGCGAAAGTGAGGACTCGGACCCCTCACGATCTGCGGCACACTTACGCGACCATCTTGCTTATGGACCACTATAGTCCAGCGTACGTTCAGAAGCAACTGGGGCACCATTCCATTTCGATGACCGTCGACATTTACGGACATTGGATACCCGGTGAAGGGAAGAAGGACCTGGGAAAGACCTTCAAGCCGAAGCGGACCTCAGATGCCGTGCCGAACCCTGACGCAGGAGGACGGTGGTCCCAAAGCTGGGATACTTCGGAAGGATGATGACCGGCACCCGAATGAGCGGAGGAGTAAGGGTCCACCTTTCAACCTCGGCCCGCCCAAAGGCCAAGGGCCGAGATGAAAGACCGTTGATTTCTCTGGGACTCAGAGACCCGGCTCATTTCACCTCGGCCCTTAGCTCGGCCAGAAGGTCGGTTACCACTCACAACTAGCTGATTTTACTAATATGGTGCCGAAGGCCGGACTCGAACCGGCACGGGTCGCCCCACCACCCCCTCAAGATGGCGTGTCTACCAAGTTCCACCACTTCGGCATGCTCGGGCAAGCATTATAGCGTAAACGGTTTGGCTGACAATTTCTTACCTTATTGGGCCGCCGGTTGCGCTGCCGCCGGGGCGGGGTTGCCGGCGCCGGTCGAGGCGGATGGCGCGGCGGCGCTCTGACTGGCCGCGGGTGCGGTCCCTGGGACTTGGCTGGTCGCGGCCGGCGGTACGGGCGAAGCCGGGGCTACCGGTTGCGCCTCGGGGATCGCCGGGCGCTCCGGTACCTGAACGTTTTCCATGATCGATTGGGTATGCGGGCGGCCGGAGAAATAGGTGAGTCCAAGGCAGGTCACCATGAACAAAACGGCCGCCAGGGTCGTCATTTTGCCCAGGAAGGTGGTGGTGCCGGTGCTCCCGAACAGGGTCTGAGAACTGCCCCCGAACGCGGCACCCATTTCGGCGCCACGCCCGGTCTGCAGCAAAACGATCAAAATGAGCGCCATGCAGGCGATAATGTGAAAAACGATCAGCAGAGCTTGCATCGATTATCCTGAATTCCTCTCCAGTTGATACCGAACGATCCGCGCAAAAGACGCAGGATCGAGGCTTGCGCCTCCCACCAGCAGCCCGTCGATATCGGCTTGGGCCATCAGCCGATCGACGTTGTCCGGTTTGACAGAGCCTCCATACACTATCCGGATGGCCTTTGCAACCGTTTTGTCGAAGGCTTGTTCCAGGGTTTCCCTAAGAAAAGCGTGTACCTCCTGGGCCTGGTCCGGGGTCGCGGTCTGCCCGGTGCCGATCGCCCAGACCGGTTCGTAGGCCACCACTAGTTGCTCCGCCTGCACCGGATCGAGACCGCCCGCGGCCACCAGCAACTGCCGCTCGACCACTTCGAAAGTCCGCCCCGCCTGCCGTTCGGGCAGCAGTTCGCCGAGGCACAGAACCGGGATCAACTGATGGCGGTAAATGGCGGCGACCTTGCGCTGGATCACGGCGTCGGTTTCCCCGAACAGGTGGCGTCGTTCCGAATGCCCGGTCAGCACGTAGCGGCAGCCGGCGTCCCGGAGCATGGTCAGGGAAACCTCACCGGTGAAGGCGCCCTGGTCCTGATCGTGGCAGTTTTGCGCGCCCAGGGCAAAACCGGCCGCCCGCATCGCTTCCCGAAGCGGCCACAGAGCGGTGAAGGCCGGGGTGATGAGCACCTCGCGATCGCCCGGAGCGCCGACCAGGTCTTGCAGTTCGGCCACGAACGCGACCGCTTCCGGCACCGTTTTGTGCATTTTCCAATTGGCCGCGATGAGCGTCTTCTTGGCGGTCATGAACTCTCCTTCAGGGGATGGTGCTGGTGGTTGAAACCAGCGTCTGGATCGGTTGCGGCCCAGCCCGTTTTCCCTCGGCGCCGAGACTGCGGTAATGGCGCCGAAAACGGCGAGGAAGCAGCGCCGCGGCATCGGATTGGGCGATACTCCGCGATTATATACTGGTTTAGGATCGGATGTTTCATTACCAAAAGCGGGCAAGATGCCCGCGCTCCCGGGAAAAAGCGCACACGAAATGAAACTTTTTACCCTTAAC
>MNZR01000198.1:0-2371 GCA_001873705.1 Syntrophobacteraceae bacterium CG2_30_61_12 | reverse complement strand
GCATTGCTCCAGGGCGGCGACCCCCGGCAGGATTTTCCCTTCCATCAGTTCCAGAAAGGCGCCGCCGCCGGTGGAGATGTAGCCCATTTTTGCGGCGACTCCGGCTTTCTTGACGGCGCTCGCGGAATCCCCGCCGCCGATAATGGTGAAGGCCGGGAGTTCCCCGAGCCAGGCGGCGAGCGCAAAAGTGGCGGCCTGGAAGGGCGGGGTTTCGAACGCTCCGAGCGGCCCATTCCAGACAATGGTTTTGGCTTTCGCCAGAGCTTCCCGGCAGCGCTTCACCGATTCCGGTCCCAGGTCCAGCACCTGGCTGTCGGCCGGCACCCGGTCGATGGGCACGGTGCGGACCGGTTGTGGTTCGGCGAGCGAGGGCGCGGTCACCGCATCGATCGGGAGCACCACCTGGACCCGGTGGGTTGCGGCCAGTTCGAGCAATTCCCGGGCGGTGCCGAGAAGATCGTCTTCCACCAGGGAGCGGCCGACGTCGGTTCCCAGGCTCTTCAGAAAGGTGTTGGCCATGGCTCCGCCGATGATCAGGATATCCAGTTTGGGGATCACGTTCTTCAGTACCCCGATCTTGCTCGACACCTTGGCCCCGCCGATGATTGCAGCCAGCGGCCGCTCCGGAGTGCCGAGCGCCTGCCGGTAGGCAGCCAGTTCTTTTTCGAGCTGACAGCCGGCCGCGCAGATCGCCACGTGATGGGTAATGCCTTCCACCGAGGCGTGGGCGCGGTGCGAGACGGCGAAGGCATCGTTGACGTAAACGTCGGCGAGCGCCGCCAGTTCGCGCGCAAATTCCGGGTCGTTCTTTTCTTCCCCCGGGTGAAATCGCAGGTTTTCCAGCAGGATCAGTTCGCCGGCGGCGAGTCGTTCGACTTCAGCTCGAATGCCGGGACCGATGCAGTCGGAAGCCAGGGGCACGGCTCGCCCCAGGACCCTCGACAGGTGATCGGCCACGGGGCGAAGCGAAAACTCTCGTTTCACCTGGCCCTTGGGGCGGCCCAAATGAGAAGCAAGAACGGCACGGCCGCCGGCTGCAAGGATCTTGGTCAAACTGGGTAGAATGGCGCCGATCCGGGTGTCGTCGGCGACCGAGCCATCTTTCCCGAGCGGCACGTTCAGATCGACTCGCAAAAACACCCGCTTTCCCGCCATTTCCAGGGCGTCCAGTGTGCGCATAGCCCCCCTCCCGTTGCAGGATAAACCCGGATCTTCCCCGGCGTGTCGGCGTGTAGCCGTTCCGGCGCCTAGTGCAGCAACCGGCTCACGTGCAGAGCCAGGTCCACCAGTCGGTTGGAATAACCCCATTCGTTGTCGTACCAGCTCAGCACCTTCACCAGTTGACCGCCCAGGACCTTGGTGAGCGGGGCATCGACGCTGGACGAAAAAGCCGTGTGGTTGAAATCGATCGACACCAGTTCTTCGGTCACATAGTTGAGAATGCCCTTGAGTTGTCCGTTGGCGGCCTGTTCCAGCACGGCGTTGACGTCCCTGGCGGAGACCTTTTCCTGCACCCGGCAGACCAGGTCCACCAGCGATACGTTGGGAGTCGGAACGCGAATCGCCATGCCGTCGAGCTTGCCTTTCAGTTCCGGGATCACTTCCGCGACCGCCGCCGCCGCGCCGGTGGTGGTGGGCACCATCGACAGAGCGGACGCCCGGGCTCGGCGCCGATCCTTGTGGAGCGCATCGAGCAGGCGCTGATCCATGGTGTAGGAATGGATCGTGGTCATGAGGCCGTGTTCGATCACGAAATTGTCATGCAACACCCGGGCCACCGGGGCCAGACAGTTGGTGGTGCAGGAAGCGTTGGAAATCATGTGGTGGGTGCCGGGATCGTACTGTTCGTCATTGACCCCGACCACGAAGGTGCCATCCAGGTTCTTGCCGGGCGCGCCGACGATCACCTTTTTGGCGCCGGCCTGCAGGTGTTTCAGGCAGGAATCGCGATCCCGAAACAGCCCGCTGCTCTCCAGCACGATATCGATGCCCAGATCATGCCAGGGCGCCTGGGCCGGGTTGGCCACCTTGAGACAAGGATAGGCGCGGTCGCCGATCTTGAGCTGATTGTCGGCCACCTCGATGGTCCGGTCCCAGGTGCCGTGGACCGAATCATACTTGAGCAGGTGGGCCAGGTCATCGGGCGCTCCGAGGTCGTTGATGGCGGCGATTTCCAGGGGTTCGCCCCGGTCCACCAGGATCCTGAAAACCGCGCGCCCAATGCGTCCCAAACCGTTGATCGCCACTTTTCCAGGCATCTTCACTCCTTTTCCCGTTTATATCAAATTTGGGCTATCCGGATCACGGGCAGCTGGAGATTGCGGGATCCCTCTCCAGTTCCGCGCTAGCGGAGCCTCTTGTGGACGTGTTT
>MNZR01000197.1 GCA_001873705.1 Syntrophobacteraceae bacterium CG2_30_61_12 | reverse complement strand
TTTATCCGGAAGACGTGGTGGATGATTGCCCCGCGGCCATTGTCCCCAGCTTGAAAGCCCGCCGCGCCGCGCTCCGGCGGCGGGCCGGGCGGCTGCGGCCGGCGCCTTGCGGCACCTCGGAAATCATCCTGGAGAGCGACGCTGATGCGGATTTGGCAGGGGATCGCCGTGGCGGCCCTGATGCATGGCTTGATATTCCTCATCCCGATCCAGGGCCGGCAGCCGAAAGATGCCCCACTGCCGGAACTCCAAGTATTTGTGCTCCAGTCATGCCAACCGGCGGCAGCGGGTGACCAAGTAGCCGCGGCGGCGGGACCTCCAACCCCGGACCCCGTTGCCCAGCCGGAACCAGAACCGGAACGGGGTGAGGAACCGGAGCCGGAAATTCAGCAGCCGCCCGATCCCAAACCAGAACCGGAACCGGAATCCGAACCGGTATCGCCGCCGGAACAACCGGTGATGACCCAGACTCCACCGCGTGTGATCAAACCGCACAAACCCAGACGAGAGGCGAAAAAAAAGCCGGTGGTCCCGCTGCCGCCCGAAGCGAAGCCGAGACCGAAGATGCTTGCGGCGGATGCCGTTCCGGTCGCATCCGTCCAGGACGGCTCGGGCGAAGGTGGGGGGAACGTGCCGGGCGCGGCTGCCGCGGGCCCAAGCGGACCCATGGAAACCGCCTTCGGCGTGGGCGATGGGCCCGGGTTCCTGCGCAAGGTGGTTCCCCGGTATCCCCGTCTGGCTCGGGAACTGGGCAAGGAGGGAACGGTCCTGCTCAGGCTAACCCTGGACGCGAACGGACGCCTGAACCAGGTGGAAGTGCTCCGGAAAGCCGGCTACGGCTTGGATGAGGAAGCGCTGCGCGCGGTCAGGGAATCGACCTTCCGTCCGGCTCGCGGGAACGGCCGGCCGGTTGCCTGCCGCGCCGATTTGCCGATACGGTTCGTGTTGAGGAGCAACGATCATGATTGATTTTTTCGTCAAGGGCGGGGCGCTGATGTGGCCCATCCTGCTGTGTTCGGTGGTGGCGTTGGGCCTGATCATCGCCAAAAGCGTTCAGTTCTGGTCGGTCCTGCGCCGGCTTTCGCAACCCCAGCCGCTGGTCTTCCAGCGTCGACCGGCCGAGCTGGCGCCGATCCTCGACGGTATTGAACAGGGTCTGGATGAAAAGAAAATTGCCCATATCGGCAGCAAACAGATGAGGAGCCTGGAAAAAGGGTTGGGAGTCCTGTCCCTGGTGGCGGTGGTCGCGCCGCTGTTGGGATTTACCGGAACGGTCACCGGCATGATCCAGGCCTTCATGGTGATCGCCGAACACACCGGGGGGCGGGTGGGACCTTCCATGGTGGCCGGCGGCATTTACGAGGCCCTGATCACCACGGCCTGCGGTCTGTTCGTGGCCATTCCCACCCATGTGGCCCTGCATTTCCTGGAAGATCGCCTGGAGGCCATCGGCATCCGGCTGGAGGACCTGACCCTGGCCGGGATTGAGGGGAGGCCCCATGAAGTTTGAACGCGGGAAGCGGCGCCACAGCCATATCGATGTGGCACCCATGGTGGATGTGGTCTTCAATCTGCTGTTGTTTTTCGTGATCACCTACAACGTCACCGCCGATTCCGGCATCCGAATCCACCTGCCCCAGGCACGGACGGCGGAGGTGCAGACAACGGCGCCGCTGGTGATCGCGGTGAGCGCTTCCGGTGAAGTTTATGCCGGCGATCAGCCGGTGGCGATGGAGGCACTGGCCGGGCTGGTCCGTGACCATATGGAGGGCGTCGCGGTCGCCTCGGTTCGGATCAAGGCGGACCGGGCGGCCCAGGTCGAGGCTTTGATCAAGGTCGTGGACGCGGTCCGGCTCGGCGGCTGTTCCGCTTTCAGCATCATCACCGAGCCCTGACGGGAGCGGAATTTTCGCTCTGCCCGGTTGCGGCCCGAGACTACCGGATGGCGGCCGATTGCCGCGCTCGATTCCGGGCGTTAGCCTGATCATCGGTAGAAAATCACCACTATTAGGATCGGCATGTTTCACTCCTCAGTTGCACCCACGTCCGACTCCAGGGCGGCACGGCCGGGCGCTGCCGACTCCGGGCCGTAAGGCCGATGGTGGGTAGCGAGCAGGGAAGCCGTGTACGGATGGCGAGGGCGCTGGAAGATGTCGCCAACGGAGCCGCATTCCACCATCGTGCCGTCGGTCATGACCAGAACATGGTCGGCCAGTCGCGCGATCACGGAAAGATCGTGGGTGACCAGGAGCACCCCCAGGCCGCGCCTGCCCACCAGGTGTTTCAGAAGATCCGGAATACCCCCCTGGGACACCACATCCAGATCGGTGGTGGCTTCATCCGCCAGGACGAAATCGGATTCCAGCACCAGCGCCAGAGCGATCATGACTCGCTGAAGGTCGACGGCCGCACCTCCACCGGCGTGGCGTGCCTGCCGGGCACCGCAATCCAGTGACGGTCCGGGCCCTTGCCGACAACTCATGGAAACCCCGATGTCCTTGACCCAACCCATCAGACCTGTTAGGAAAAACCACTAGGAAGAAATTCCCGTTACCCGGCCTGGCATCACCCAATGAGAACGTCTCAAGGAGGGAAGGATCATGCGGATTACGAAAGTTTTTCCGGTAGTGATCGTGGGCCTGTTGCTGATGAATTCAATGGCTGCCGCGGACTGGGGAACCGGAGAAAAGGCAACGACTGAAGTCGCGGGTTCAGGGGGAGAGATCCAACAGACCATCGACAAAATAAAAAAGGAATATCCTGAAATCGATGCTTACCTGGCTGAAGCCTATGCCTATGCGGTTTTCCCCAGCATCAAGAAAGCCGGGTTGGGGATCGGCGGCGCCCAGGGCGATGGTTCGGTGTTCCAAGGCGGTAGCCAGGTGGGCAAGGTCCGGCTGCGTCAGTTGACCGTCGGGCTTCAAGGCGGCCTCCAGGCCTTCTGCGAGATGATCTTTTTCAAGGATGAGGCAAGCTTTGCCAAGTTCAAGGACGGCAAGACCGAACTCAACGCTCAGGCCTCGGCGGTGGTCCTGCGCAAGGGGATGTCGGGCAATACCACCTATAGCGATGGCCTGGCCGTGTTCACCGTTACCTTGAAAGGGCTCATGTACGAAGCCACCATCGGCGGGCAGCGGCTGAAATACGAACCCCTTGAATAGCCCGGCCATCCCACGACCGGGAACGGATACAACACATCGTGCAAGTCCGAGGCTGCCAGGTAGCCAGCTAAGTCAGGATGTGCAGAGCACTCCATGAGAATCCCATGGAGCACCGGGTATTGGAGCCGCCGCCGAATCGTCGGCTAGCTCCCGCTGGTTGCAGCCCGACCAATTCACGCTGCCCTTTGGTTGATCCCAACCGTTTGGAATGTTTTGCTTAGTGTCTCAGTTTCATATACAATCAATAGTAATGGCGATCCGAGGGTTGCGGCGGATGCTGTACTTGTTAAGGCAAGAAACCTTCATTTAGCGTGGGCTCTTTCCAGGAGCGCGGGCATCTTGCCCGCCTTTCATAATGAAGGAAATCATTCTAAACCGAATATATATCAGGCCTGAATCCGGGGGAACATCTCAGACTGAAAAGGGGCCATGAATCTACCCTGGCCTTGCCGTTGATGATCCACCATCGGGGAAGCCTCTCCACCTATCGAAAAGGATTTCCGCGGCCGTGTATATTGACCTGATCTTGAATCTGAGCTTACTCGTTTCAATCAGCATTGTGTCCGACTTCATCGAACAGCGATGCCCGAAAAGAACTCCGACAGGTTCAATTCTCCAGGGTCTGCTTTTTGGGGGCGCGGCCGTGCTGGGCATGCTGCGGCCTCTGGATCTGGGATCGGGTCTTATCTTTGACGGCCGCTCGGTCATGGTCAGCCT
Source organism: Syntrophobacteraceae bacterium CG2_30_61_12 (assembly GCA_001873705.1). Classification (GTDB taxonomy): domain Bacteria; phylum Desulfobacterota; class Syntrophobacteria; order Syntrophobacterales; family DSM-9756; genus CG2-30-61-12. Next base: position 24,821 of record MNZR01000197.1, on the reverse strand, counting down.
CTGCGCCCTTTTTTTCGGTCCCGTGGCGGGCTGCATAGCCGCGGTGATGACCATCTCCCTGCGCCTGCTGCTGGGGGGCACCGGAACGACCATGGGGGTGCTGGTCATCCTTTCCTCGACGGCGATAGGCCTTGTGGCCGGCTATTGCTTAAGGCCGGACGCAAACCCTCCATCAATGACCGGCCTCTATGGATTTGGTCTGGCGGTACACCTGGCAATGCTCGCAATGACCTTCAGCCTGCCCTACGGAACGCGAGCAGCGGTATTGGCGAGGATCGGTCCTCCGGTGATGCTCCTGTATCCTCTGGCAACAGTCCTGGTCGGCAAAATCCTCTCGACTCAGATACAAGCCCTGAAGAGTTTGGAGGACCTCAATCAGGCCAGGCAAAATCTGGCCATTACGTTGCAGTCTATCGGCGATGCGGTGATCACCACCGATCTGCAAAGCCGGGTGCTGTTCATGAATCCCGTCGCGGAGACCCTTACCGGCTGGCCGTTCGGAGCAGCCGCGGGAAGGCCGATCGCCGAGGTCCTCCCACTCCTCAATGAGGAAACCCGGCAGGCGGTGGACAACCCGGCGGTCAGGGTCATGAGGGAAGGCCAGACCGTTGGGCTCGCCAACCATACCGTTCTCATCACCAGGTCCGGCCGCGAGGTGCCCATTGCGGACAGCGGGGCCCCGATTCGGGCCGAAGGCGGCCAAATCACCGGGGCCGTGATGGTGTTCAGGGACCAGAGCGAAGAGCGTCTCTCCAGGCGACTCACGGAAACCCGGCTCAAACTGATCACCTTTGCCCAGGAGCACGGGCTGGCCGAAATCCTGAGACTGGCCCTGGATGAAGTGGGAGGGCTGGTCTCAAGCCCCATCGGGTTTTACCATTTCATCGAGGAGGATCAGCAAACCATCTCCCTTCAACAGTGGTCCACCATGACCCTGGACAAGTTCTGCCGCGCCGAAGGGCGAGGAACGCATTACTCCATCGACGATGCCGGGGTTTGGATGGATTGTGTGCGCCAGGGAAAAGCCGTCATTCACAACGACTACAACTCCCTGCCGGACAGAAAAGGACTTCCGGAGGGACATGCCCCCCTGGTCCGGGAACTGGTGGTGCCGGTGGCGCGCGGGGGTAAGCTGGTGGCGATTCTCGGGATCGGTAACAAGCCTGACGATTATACCGAAAAGGACCTTCAGATCGCAGCTTATCTGGCGGATGTCACCTGGGAGATCGTCGCCCGCAAGAAGGCCGAAGATGCGCTTGCCAAGAGCGAAGCCCTGGTGCGTCGAGTGCTTTCCGCCGCGCCCGTGGGCATCTTCGTTATGAAGGACCGGAAGTACGAAAGCGCGAACCGTTATTGGTGCGAAAATTTCGGATATCCCGAAGAGACCATCCTGGGAAAGACTACCAGGATGCTTTATGAGACCGAGGAAGAATACGTTAGGGTAGGACAGGACCTGTATGGCGATTTGGCCCAAAAGGGCATTGCTTCCACTGAAACAAGTCTCAAGCGAAGCGACGGGTCCCTGCGCGATGTGATCGTGTCCGCGGCACCGATTGATCCAGACCGTCCTTCGGGACAAGTGGTCGCCCTGGTCCACGACATCACCGAGCGCAAAAAGGCGGAAGAGACTCTGCGCTTGAATGAATCGCGGCTGGACGCGATGGTTGCGCTGGGGCGGATGACGTCCGCATCCCTGACGGATATTTACGCTTTTGTTATAGAAAAGGCTGTTGAATTGACGGGAAGCAAGATCGGCTATCTGGCGTTCACGAACGAAGACGAAAGCGTTCTGACCATGCAAAGTTGGTCACGATCCGCCATGAAGGAATGCAGGATCCAGGATAAACCCCTGGTGTACCCGGTGGAGAGCACCGGACTGTGGGGGGAGCCGATCAGGCAGCGCCGCCCCGTAATCACCAATGACTATACCGCGGCAAGCCAGTACCAGCGCGGCTATCCCGAAGGGCACGTGCAGGTGCTGAGACACATGGGCATTCCGGTATTCGATGGCCCCAGGATAGTTGCCGTTGCCGGGGTCGGTAACAAGGAAGCGGAGTATAATGCCGGTGATGTCCGTCAAATGACCCTGTTGATGGACGGTATGTGGAAGATCGTTCAGCGCCGGAAAGCCGAGGATGCTCTGAGAGAAAGCGAAGAGGAATTCAGGCTAACCTTTTATTCAAGCCCCGACGCCATAAGTATAAATAGACTGGAAGACGGCCTCTGGGTGGATACCAATGAAGGTTTCACCAACCTCACAGGCTTTACAAAAGACGATCTAATCGGAAAGACATCCCTTGACATCAACATCTGGAATGATCCTGAAGATCGAAAAAGGGTTAGGAAGGAACTGAAGGAAAAGGGCTTCTGTCAAAATTTCGAGGCTGAATTCCGAAAAAAAGACGGCACCGTGGTAACAGGCTTCATGTCGGCGAGGGTGATCAATCTGGAGAATGTCCCTCATATCATTTCCATTACCCGTGATATAACCGCCATCAAAGAGGCCGAGGAGGAGAGGAAGCGGCTTGAGGAGCAGCTCATCCAGGCCCAAAAGATGGAATCGGTCGGCCGGCTTGCCGGAGGTATCGCCCACGACTTCAATAACATGCTGGGGGTAATCCTGGGCAGGGTGGAACTGGCCCTGTTACGCCTTGATCCCGGGGACCGTCTCCATGGCCACCTCCTTGACATCCAGAAGGCGGCCGGCCGATCAGCGGATCTCACCAGGCAACTGCTGGGATTTGCCCGCAGGCAGACAGCGGCCCCCAAGGTCCTTGACCTCAACGATAACATCTCGGGAATGCTCAAAATGCTCAGGATGCTCATCGGCGAAGACATCGACCTTGCCTGGCTTCCAGGGCTGGACCTCCAGCCGGTCAAGATGGACCCGAGCCAACTGGATCAGATACTGGCCAACCTCTGTGTGAACGCAAGGGATGCCATCGAGGATGTGGGAAAGATCACCATAGAGACCCACAACACGGTGATAAGTCACGAGTGCTGCGAGGATAAGCCATACATGGCCCCGGGCAACTATGTTAGCCTTAGCGTGAGCGACACGGGCCGCGGTTTGGAAAAGGATGTGATTGACAAGATTTTTGAGCCCTTCTTTACCACCAAGGAGGTGGGCAAGGGAACCGGGCTGGGTCTTGCCACGGTTTACGGGATAGTCAAGCAGAACGAGGGTTACATAAATGTCTATAGCGAGCCGGGCAAGGGCACAACCTTCAAGATCTACCTTCCGGCCCATGGGGATAGGGTAGAAGAAGAGCCTTCCAGCGATGGCGAAGAAGACATCAAGGGTGGAAGCGTGACCGTGCTTCTGGTGGAAGACGAACCCATGTTGCTGGAGATGGGCGAGATGATGCTCAAGAGACTCGGCTACGAGGTGCTCACGGCCCAGGGCCCAGGTGCGGCCATCGAGATCGCGAACAATTACGAAGAAGAAATAGCGCTGCTCATAACGGACGTGGTGATGCCCGAGATGAACGGCAAGGACCTCTCCCAACGGATCTCTTCTCTCCGGCCCGGGATCAAGTGCCTCTTCACCTCCGGATATACCTCCAATGCCATAGCCAGGCACGGGGTGCTCGATCAAGGAGTCCATTTCATTCAGAAGCCTTTTCAGCTCGGCCGCCTTGCCAAGGGGGTACAAAAGGCCCTCGAGAGCTAGCAACTATAGCATAAGGGAGTTGATCATGGCACATCCTTGGTCACGCTCCTTGGCGTGATTGATGTTTTCCAACGCATCATGCCAGAGTGCAATGACAATTCCCAGAGCGAATCTGGTTGCGTCCCCCAAATTCGTTAGAATCGGAAAAAATCACCCTGGCGTGAATTGGCTATGCACCATGACCTGCCCCGGCCGCCAATGGAGCACCCTACTATACTTCGAGCGGTCACAAACCGAGCTTTTCACCGCAAGGGCGCAAAGAAACGCAAGGACATAGTCTTTCAGTAAAAACCTTTGCCACTCTAGGCGTCCCTTGCGTCCTTGCGGTGAACCAAAATCGGCAATCTGTTCCCGTGCGTGGTTATATATCGAATATCCAGTGATCATCACCCGTTCTTGAATCCAATCCATGATCCGGCTATCATGGGTGGTCATGACGCATTGGCGGCCGATTGGGCCGCGCCCGAACGGACTTGGGCCACGCATGACCCCATGGGACCGGCCGTTCCGGACCCATGTTACGAGCAACCTTTGCACAACCATGAATTGCGCTCTTGTGGAACACTTTTTCTTGACAGGATTGACAGGATTGGTGGGGACGCAGCGCCAAGATCCAATGGTCAGGGCGATGACTCATCAAGCGGAGTAGATGCTGACATGAATGCACACGATGACTTGCGGGAACTTCCGGCACGCGCCGATCACAACTGTTTCGGCTGTAGCCAGACCAACGCGGCCGGTCTCAAAATGCGCTTCTCCACCAACGGCGAAGCCCTGTTTTCCACCCTCACCGTGCCGGACCACCTGTGTGGTTGGGGTACTATCGTGCACGGCGGGGTGCAGACCACGATCCTCGATGAAATCATGGGTTGGACCGCTCTGCACCTGTTGAAACGGGTCACGCTGACAAAAGCGCTGAGCGTCGAATTCCTGAAACCGGTCCATGTGAACCGGCCGCTCCATGCCATCGGCCGGGTGCGGGAATTGACCGGCGCCCGGGAAGCCCGCCTGGAAGCCGAACTGTTCAACGGCGACGGCAAACTCTGCACTCGCGCGATGGGGACCTTCGGTCTGTTCACCATGGATGCGGTGAAGAAACTGAAAATCCTCGACGAAGAGGTTTTGAAGACGGTGGAACACCTGGTGCAAGGCTGATATTCCTTGCGCGGTAGCAACCCGAGCTTTTTCACGGGATCGACACGACGAGCCGGGCATCCTGTCAATCCTGTCAACAAGGTCTTCCACAACAGCGCAATTCATGGACGCGTGAAGCCTACCCGCGAAGCGGATGACCGCGCCAACAAGATCGCATTGGGGGGCGCGGCGCTTCCCGTGATCCAACCCGGACGATCGCGGCTGCCGGCGGTGGCCCCGTTGCCGGCACTCGGCAGTGCCCGGCGCGGCTCGTTTGCCGACCAGGTTCAGCGGATTTGGGCGCGGGCCAAAAGGACCACAATGGAGTGGGGTCTCACCCGGTAGGTGGCGGGACTGACCAGGGGCGCCCGCGTCCATTCCGAGATATCGTCCGGCGCGGCCAGGGCCGTGTCGATCAACCGGCGCCAGCAGCCCTCGGCGCACCAGGTGACCGGCGGCAGTTCGAATTCCAGCGCTTCAGTGTAGGCATTGACCATGGCGTGCATGAGAAATTTGCCGTCGGGCGTGCGCGCGGTGCAGGCGAGGGTGTGGGAGACATCGCTCCAATCCGGGCAGTGCAGGCGCACCCCATGCCACTGGATCTCGGAGCGGCGCAGCACCTCATCGAGGCAGGCGATTTCACACTCTTCCGGCAGCGAGCGCCCGCTGTAAAGAGCGATCAGTCGCTTGGTGAAGCGGTGGATGTCGGCGTGGCGGTCGAGCAGACGCCAGTCGAACCAACTCACTTCATTGTCCTGGCAGTAGGCATTGTTGTTCCCCTGCTGGCTTCGCCGCACTTCATCGCCCATGAGCAGCATGGGGGCACCGAGAGACATGAGCAGCACGGTGAGGAAATTCTTCACCTGGCGGTTACGCAGGGTTTCCACGGCGGGATCGCTGCTGGGTCCTTCCGCGCCGCAGTTCCAGCCGCGGTTGTCATCGGTGCCGTCGCGGTTGCCTTCGCCATTGGCTTCATTGTGCTTGCGGCGGTAGGAAACCAGATCGTTCAGGGTGAAACCGTCGTGGCAGGTGATGAAATTGATGCTTTGCTCCGGTTCCCGCTGCTGCCCGCCGTAGAGGTCGGGGCTTCCCAGCAGGCGGCTGGCCATGCGCGAGGCGTAGCCGTTGTCGCCGCGGAGAAAGCTCCGCACATCGTCGCGAAACTGGCCGTTCCATTCCTTCCAACTGTCGCCCACGAAGCGTCCCACCTGGTAGAGGCCTGCCGCGTCCCAGGCTTCGGCGATCAGTTTGGTGCCGGCCAGGGCCGGGTCCGATTCGATATCCCAGAGCACCGGCGGATTTTCCAACGGTCGGCCTTGCTGATCGCGGGATAGGATCGAGGCGAGATCGAAGCGAAATCCGTCCACATGCATCTCGCGTACCCAATAGCGCAGGCTATCGACGATGAGGCGCCGAACGATGGGCTGATTGGCGTTGAGGGTGTTGCCGGTGCCGGTGTAATCGGCGTAGTAGGCGCCGTCGCGCTCCAGGATGTAGTACATGTCGTTCTGGAGGCCCTTGAAGCAAATGGTGGGGCCGCCCTCGTTGCCCTCGGCGGTGTGGTTGTAAACCACGTCCAGCAGTACTTCGATCCCGGCGCGGTGGCAGGCCTTCACCATATCGCGGAATTCGGTCACCACCGCCAGCGGTTCCCGGCGCGAACTGTAACCGTGGTGCGGCGCGAAGAAGGACACCGGGCAGTAGCCCCAGTAGTTGACCAGCCCCGGCGGGCAGTCCCAGGGGTCATACTGAAACACCGGCAGGAGTTCCACCGCGGTGATGCCCAGGTCTTGCAGGTAGGGGAGCTTTTCGATCAGTCCCGCGAAGGTGCCGCGTTTTCCCGGGATCACCCCGGAACTGGGGTGAATCGTGAAGCCACGGACATGCATTTCGTAGATCATGGTCTTGGCGAACGGCCGCCGAAGCGGTCGATCGCCTTCCCAGTCGTAGGCGCTCGGGTCGGTGACCACGCTCTTCATCGCTCGAGCGGCGTTGTCGCCGCGCCATTCGGCGGCTACCCGGCTGTACTTGCGCGGTACCGCCACGGCCCGACCGTAGGGATCCAGCAGCACCTTATCCGGATCGAAGCGCAGGCCCCGCTTCGGGTCCAACGGCCCGCCCGCCCGGTAACCGTAGATCCGACCCGGGCCCAATCCGGGTACAAACACATGCCAGTAGTGATAGGTGCGGTTGCGGCCGGGATCGAGCTTGATCACCCGGGCCGGCCGGGCCGCATCGACCTGGTCGAAGATGAGCAACTGCATGGTTTTCGCGCTTTTGGAAAAGATGCTGAAATTGACCCCCTCATCGGTCACCGTGGCACCTAGGGGGCAGCTTTCGCCCGGCTTAAGACTTCGCTCCATTTGATCTCCCTCGCCTACCCGCGCGCCCAAATTCAGGAAACCGCGCCGGCTCAAGCGACCAACACATTCGCCTACCCCTATGCCGCACGTGGCTTATAATTGTACTCGCCGTGAATCACATTTGCTCTGATTTGACAGGACCAACACGATGTAAAGTATAACGAATTGGGGACGATGATAAGGGCCGAATTGGGAGGGGTCAGATATCCAACACCACGGTCGCCTTCCAGCCTCCCGCCGCGGCCCGAACCTCCAGCCGGTGTAGGGTCACGGCCTTGACGTCCATCAGCAGTCGATGCTTGCTCCGATCCATCGGTTCGCCCATCAAGCTGCCGGTCAGACGCTGCTCGGTTTCACCGATTTCGACTCGCGGATTGCATGGACGCAGCAGCAGCGCTTCCGAGTCCTTGTAATAAATGAGCTCTTGGAGAAGCTCGAACAGCAACAGATCGAGCGCATCGCAGGCGAGCGTGAGCGGCCGGCGGATGCGGCATTCGATGGTTCGCAAATCCTCGACCATCACGCCCAATGTAGCGTCGGCCGCCGCGCAAAAGAGTTCCTCCAGGCTGCCGCCATCTGCCTCGAAGGCTGCGTCGGCGGGTGCGATGTCGCTCAGATAGCGGTAGCCCATGATCTCCTCGTCTTGTAGCCATGGTCCAAACCGCTTGCGGCGGGAATCGACCTTTTTCCTCCCGCGGCCGCGGGGCTCAGCGCTGATGGTCGCGCGTTCCGAGCGTATTGGCTGAACGCCGGGGACTGAACCAGGACGGCTGGTTTCCAGATCGCACCAAGCGAAAGCCGATCATATCGCTGCTCGCTTGGGGCTCCCAGCTAAAGCGCGCGGCCGATCGGCAGTTGCGAGCGGTACTGAACCAGGAGCCGCCACGAATGACCTTCTTGGTTCCCGCCCGTGGCCCGGTCGGATCGCGTTGCGGCGACATGCCGGCAGGACCATGCCAGTCGCTACACCATTCCCAGACATTGCCATGCATATCGAACAAGCCCCAACCATTGCCGACTTTGCTCCCGACCGGATGGGGTCGGCGCCCCGAATTGCCGCAATACCAGCCGATTTCCTCCAGCACCGGGTCCGGTTCGCAATGGTGTCGACTGATCCGACCATTGGCGAACGCGGTGAAGCTGTCCGCCCGGCAAGCGTATTCCCATTCCGCTTCGGTGGGCAGACGGTGGCGGCAGCCGGTCAGGTCATCGAGCCTAGGGATGAAATCCAGGCAGTCCTGCCAGGAAATCCCCTCCACGGGCAGATCGGAACCCTCTCCCTTGAAGCATGAAGGATTGGCCCCCATCACCGCCTGCCACAAGCCTTGGGTCACCGCCACCCGTTGTAGGAAAAAACCCCTCGTGAGTTCCACTTCATGTTCCATCTCCTCTTCGCCTTGACCGGCTTCGTGGGAGGGGCACCCCATCAGGAAGCGGCCCGGCGGAATCCACACAAAGTCCTGCTCCAGTATCTTCAGACAATCGTCAAGCGAAGGGGAACCGGAACGCGGCAAGGTGACGACAGCGGGTCTTGGGCTCATCCGATCTTCGGCTGGAGGCGCGGACAACTTCACAACGTCCGCTGCCCAATCCATGGGTAGTCCGACAGCCGCGCGCCGAGCAAGGCCCGAATCGGGTGAATCCTGTTTGAGGCGAACCACTCGAGAAAAGATCCGCTCTTGTTTCTCGTTTCCCATCAAAATACCTGAATCCAGCGAGCCGGGACTTGGCAACAGCTAATGCACCGGGCAATCAAAATCATCCGCCGCATCAATCGGATCGTCCGGTAGTCACCACGGCCAGCCGGCTCCCCGCTTCAAGGCCAGCAGCAGAAGAATCACCGCCAGCAACAGGGTCGGCCCAAGTCGCAGCAGCCACCGCTTCCGTTCCGCGGACCACCAGGCCCGACCCGGCCCATCGGTGTCCGGCAAGCACAAGAGATCGGTTCGCAAGGCATTGCTCGCTTTCCGCAAGTGCTCCGGACTCACCCTGGCCGCCTTTTCGAGGCTGCAGATCAGCAGCGCGTTGTCGCACAGATGATTGATCAGGCGGGGCACGCCGCCGGTCAACTCCACCAGGGGTTGGCGGCACGATTCCTCGAAACAAGCGGGAAAACTCGATCCCGCCACCCCCAGTCGGTGATCGATGTAATGGATGGTTTCCTCGGCGCCGAGCGGCGATAAAAACCGGTTGATGTTGATACGCTGGCGCAATTGCCGCAACTGTTCGCGGCTCAACCGGCGAGTCAATTCATGTTGACCGACAAGAAGGATCTGCAGAAGCTTGTCCGACCGGGTTTCGATATTCGATAATAAGCGAATATGTTCCAGGCCTCGATCGGAAAGCAGATGCGCTTCATCGATGATCAAGAGGGTGTGCTGTCCCGCCGCCAGTTCTCGGGTGAGGACCGTCTTGATGGCCCCCAACAATTCCGAGGTGGTCATATTCTTCCTATCAATCCCCAGCCGCGCACAGAGATAGTAGATGATTTCCAGGTAGCCCAGATCCGGGTGATTGATCACCACCGGCCGCGCATTGGCCGGCAGCATGGTGAGAAGACAGTTGATCAGCATGGTCTTGCCGGTGCCCACGTCGCCCACAACGAGGGCAAAGCTCTTACGTTCCCGCGCAAAGTAGAGCAACGCCGCCAGCACTTCCTCGTGGGCTTCGCTCGGATACAAGAATTGTGGATCCAGACTGCTCTCGAAAGGCCCTTGAGAAAAGCCGAAATGACCGGCATACATTGGGTAAGCCCATCCCTTTGCGAACGAATTTCATCGTTCTCCATATTAAACCCAGACCGCTACCGACCGCTCATTGTCGTCTTATAGTACATTCGCGCCACATTTCCAAAGACTATAAAGGATTCCAGGAACACCAAGGAACCACTGAGGTGGCTACCCAGCCATCCCGTCAATCCCGTCAAGCGAACTTTTCCATTTGTGACCGCTCGGCCCTTATCATCGTTTCGGCCAATTTGAATAAGGATTAACCACGGAGTTCACGGAGAACACTGAGGAAACCCTTTCTTTTGGAAGCCTTCTCCGTGACCTCCGTGCTCTCCGTGGTGAATCATTCCCATGAAGTGGCCGAAGCGATGATCATCGCTCACCCCTCGAAGTCCAGCGATCTCGACATCCGAGCGCCGCTGGATTACGGCAACAACCCAATGGCCGCCGGATGGTGCATCACAACGGTAGGTCAGGATGCGCGCGGCGCTCCCTGACCATGCCGGTCTAGGATGAAAGCTTTCATTACCAAATGCGGGCAAGATGCCCGCGCTCCCGGGAGAGAGTCCACAAGAGGCAAGATCTTCGGGGTGCTCCCGTTGATCGCAACCTGACCTATCACGCCGCGGGCGTGACGGTGTTCCTGCCCCCTAGCCGGTCAGGTCTCATCTCGAATATCCAGTGAATTCTTAAGCCGGGTTGACGAGACCCGCCGGCTTCGCATACTATGATCCCAGTTTATTCGGAGCTCACCGAAAACTACGAGAAGGGCCATGGCAAATATACTGATCGTCGAGGAAAACTCAAGCTGGCGGGAGCTGCTGGTCAGTGCTTTAGCTCCCGATCACCGCCTCAGCTTGTGCGGTAGTGACGGCGAAATGATCCTAAAGCTCAAGAGTCAAGCCTATGATGTGTTGATCTTCGATCTAAGAAGCCATTGGTCCGGAGGGCTCGGCCAAATCCAGAAGGTCCGGACGGCGGCTCCGCACATTCAGGTGATTGCCACCAGCCAGCAGGAAGACACCGACACGGTTGTGCGCACCATTCGTGAAGGCGCCTTCGATTTCATCGCCAAGCCCTATCCGCCGGGGAAAATCAAAAAAGCCGTCGACAACGCTCTGGAAAACAAGAACCTCAAGAACGAAATCGATTACCTGAGAAGTCGACAGGATGTCGTTTACAGCTTCGATCGGATCATCGCGGTCAGCGAATCAATGAAGAAGGTCATGGCCCTCATCAAGAAGCTCGCCGCCACCGATTCCACCGTTCTCATGACCGGGGAAACCGGAACCGGAAAGAGCTTTCTCGCCGGCACGATTCATTTCAATAGCCGTCGGAGAAGCCGCCCATTCGTCACTATCAACTGTGCCAACATTCCTGAAACGCTACTGGAAAGCGAACTGTTCGGGCATGAACGGGGCGCTTTTACCGGTGCCGCCAAGACCCGCGCCGGGCGTCTGGAACAGGCCAATCTCGGCACCGCTTTTCTCGATGAAATCGGCGAATTGAGCTCGGCGATCCAGGCCAAATTCCTGCGGGTGCTGGAAGAAAAAGCCTTCGAGCGGCTTGGCGGCAACCGCACCATCACCAGCGACATCCGGATCATCGCGGCGACCAATCGCAACTTGGAACAACAGATGGCCCAAGGTGCCTTCCGAGACGACCTGTATTATCGGATCAATGTGCTGCGCCTGTACCTGCCGCCCTTGCGGGAGCGTCGGGCGTGCATTGAACCGCTGGCTCGCCACTTCCTGGAAAAGATTTGCCGTACGGTGAAAAAGCAAATCAACGGCTTCTCATCGGAGGTCCTGAACCTGTTTGGAGAATATTCCTGGCCAGGCAATATTCGGGAACTTGCCAACACCATCGAACGCGCCGTTCTGCTCGAAGACGATACCATCATTCATCGCGACAGCATTTTCTTGCCCGATGCGGTGCCATTGCGCTCGGAGGACGTTCGCGGCCGCGGCCCACAGCCGTTGAACGATCAGGAAAAGGCGTCGATCCTGGACGCCCTGGAACGGTGCTTGTGGGTGCAAAAGGAAGCGTGCAAGCTGCTCGGCATCTCGCCCCGCGTGCTCAATTACAAGGTAAAGAAATACGCCATCACCCATCCGCGATGGCGTAAGAATAAATAGGCTGATCGCGGCTTGTTGCGGCAAACCGTGGCCCCAACTCGCAAAGGACCTCCGTCCACACCACTCACAGCCACTCGCGTTCAGCTTGCCGCCTCGCCTTGCGGGCATGTCAATGGGACCACTTCCGCGCCACCAGCCATATCCATTTCACCCTGGATCAAGCGTATTTTGAGTTGGGAAGCGCTCATCGGTGCCCCCGACCAATTCGAGGCCACGATTCCGCGTACGAAATGCAGCACGTACTGCCTGAATTCAACCGGAATTGTATCGCCACAACGCCAGGAATCGAGGTCGGTCGCTACCGTAACTTCATAGCAGTGCCCTGCAATCGGCTCTTCATCCTCGAAGGCGGGGAAGCGAATATCCACGTAGCCGAAAGGCGTGAGCAAGTGCTTTTCCATCTGCCCCCGCAAGTGCATCTCCATGGACAGGACCAGATAGGGCACAGGTACCCAAACATTTTCCATCAGAGTCTCCCGCGGCATGTTGTCTCCTAGCTCATACACGGTGCGGCGCAAATGCTTGCATGGCAGGTAAGCAAAATCAGTACCAGGCAGCGCGAAGCGACCTCCATGATCTTGGTGATCACTATTCAACCGATTATATTTAAACTGTTTTCATTACCCGATAAGGGTATCCACGGGGGTTCGTGATGGGACCCGACCGCCCCGCTCCAGGTCCTTGCTCTTGCCGAGGCATATCTTGTGGGTTACGAAAAGGTGACCGTCTGACCTGCCGACTTTCCTGAAGAGTGGATCTTATGGGCCCCCGGCATCTCAGGTGAAAAGCGCCCTACCCCGGATCCGGTAGGACCACGATTACATCCCAAGCGCCCAAATATTACAATTTGGTAAGTTGCTATCACCAAGGCACTTGGCAACCGCCGATCCTTACCAATGGATCACATCACCGCCGACTGGTCCGTTGATGCCGGAACGATCTTCCGCGCTGCTTCAGGGTGATGGAAGTCCTCATAACGGATTTGGGGGACCCTGCCCATAGCCGCCCAAAGATGCAGAGAGCAGAAGTTCCTGTAGCCGGCTGGTAGATCGGGTTGCGACCAGCGGGAGCTACCCGACGGCTCGGCAACGTTTCTAATCCAAGGCGATGATCATCGCTTCGGCCACTTTATGGGAATGATTCACCACGGAGAGCACGAAGGTCACGGAGAAGACCTCGAAATGAAGGGTTTTTCTCGGTGTTCTCCGTGAACTCCGTGGTTAATCTTTATTCAAATTGGCCGAAACGATAATAAGGGCCTAATCCACGCTCCCACGGCGGATTGTCAGGGAGTGCTCCGCACCCTCCGACCTACCTGGAACGGATCGAAATCACGCCTGCGGCGTGAAGGAATTCCGTGGCACCGATGCAACTCTCGCCGAATGAAATGTGCCCCCCAAATCCGTTATAAGCCGAAAAAAAACGGCCGCCCGGCGAGGGGCAGTCGCGAACGGGATGCGGCTGCCCCGGCAGGGAGGCCATCAGGATGAACAACGGGCATGCACCGGAACTCGGCACATGACGGTCCGCGGATGTCCGAGCTATTGGTGGGCCGCCGGCTGAGTTTCACCGTGGGCCGGTTGGTGAGCGGCCTTGGCGGCAGGTTCATGAGCCAGCTTGGGAGGAGCGGTTTTAGCTGCCGCGGCCGCGGGGGCGGGGGTTTTCTCGGCGGCTTTTCCGGCCGGTTCCAGAATCCATTCGCCGCCGCGTTTTGCCAGCGACATCTCGCCCTTCACCTCGATGCCGCCGGAAATCTCGATCTTGGCTGAATTTTCGGTCTCTTCCAGCACCTTATAGGTGAGCTTGGAAGTGTCCATTTCAAACCCCTGATGCTTCGCAACCATTTCCTTCACGTACCTCTTGGCGGCATCCTCGGGAGCTTTCTTCGCGCACCCGCCGATTGCCAATAAGGCCGCCGCGGCCAACAGACACAGGGCTTTCTTCATGACCACTCCTTTCCTTGATGTTTGCTCTCTCGAATCAGCCCGGAAGCCCCATCTTCACGCGCTGGGGCTTCCATCCGGAACTAACGCCGTCCCATAACCGACGCCTGGGGCGATCGGGGCACTTGGAACCCATTTCGGCCACCCGACTGGTGCTTTATGCCTGCAACAACCGGCTTGAATCAAGTGCAAATTTGCACGATGCCCGCGGCCCACAGCCGGGCCGGCATGGGCCGGCGCGCGCCATCGGCTGGTTGGCCGTCATTCCGGCAGCCCGTGAAATTCCATTCCCTACGGTCGAAATGATGGAAAGCTCGGTTCCAAGCCACATGCGGTATGGTTGACTTCATAAATCATGATCGGCGAACCGGCCCGGCCGACCGGCCCGATCGGCTTCCCGCGGCAGCCGGTTGCTGGTTCGCGCCTGTCGTTGGTCATTCCTCGATGGTGAATCTCCAGGAGCAGTACCACTCACCGGGATGGGCGTCGGGCGGACACCCCACGCACTCGGTCTTGATTCGCGGATCGATGGCCTCGGCAAAACCTGGATACTCCACGACGCCCGCGGATTTGCAGGGGTAGTCGTCGAGACCCTTGCGCTTCCTGGTTGACTGGACCCGGCAGTCAGTCATCTGAAAAACGAAGCTTTGCGGGGATTCCTCGATGATGGATTGCTTGTTGATGGTGGCATAAAGGCGGAAGCGGAGGGCTTTCTTTAAACCCTCGAGCCCCGAGCGGGGGGGCAAATTCAAGAACCGGCGGATGCTCCACGCTTCAAATGGGGAGAAGTAAACCCAACAAGAATCATTGCAGCGCTTCGCGTCGAACATGCCGCGGCTGAATTCCACCGCCTGAAACCACACTCCGTCATTGGCGAGCCAGTTGACGGCGATGTTCTGCTTGAGGTCTTCCAGGACCTTATCGGACAGGTTCAGTAAAGGTTGCGGGATGTCGCCCACCATCTCGAAACCCAGGGTTTTCGCAAGACGCTTCATTTGAATCCCGTAGCTTTGCTCATAGGCCTTGGCGAGCACTTGTTCCGCCTTGTCGCGGCCGAGTTGATGCCGGACTTCGGCGTACCACATGGCATGGTGCATCATGATGCGGTGAAGGTAATCGATGATCAAGCGGGCGGATTCTTCGTGGTTCAGATCTTCCGGTGATTGAATCTCCTGGCGCATGCGTTGCTCTCCCTTTAGCGTGAGTGTCCGAGTTCCACGATCTGGAATCCCCTGGAGCAACGACCCATGGGGTAGGCAGGCCATCAGCTTTCAATACCGAGGGGTCATCTCCACGACGGAAGGAAGCACCAGCGACTTTCCGAACTGTTCGTGCATTCCAAACTCCGCTTGAAATGACTCCATCGCTTGAGTACCTGAAGAACATTCGTCCAACATGAGCCGCTCCAGAGTCGATCATATTTTACGTCGAGGAGGGGATCCACGCAATGCGAATGTGTTCAGGACTTGAAATCTTGTTTGTGAAGATCCAATCGGCCTTCGGGATGAGATGATCGGGGATAGCCGTCCTGATGCGGCTATTCTTGATCCACGGTTTTGGGGAGGAGATCGATCGAAATCTCCGCCGATCAAGCTGCCGGCCCTTTCATTCTTCTGGCGCCATCCCGTTCATCCCAATAGCCTCGCGCCTTTTTTGCTCAAAAGAGCACAAAAGCCCTTGACCGACCGCATCATCGGACCTATAGTTTTGCTCAAGTGATCAAAACCCGGAGGAGGCTATGTCACGACCCCGTAAATGCCGCCGTATCCTTGGTACGCCGAGAGTGACCTATTTCAAGCCGCAGGGGATTCCCATGACCGAACTCGATGAGGTGGTTCTGTCTTACGAGGGTCACGAGGCGCTCCGATTTGCCGACCTGGAAGGGCTGGGCCAGGAAGAGGCGGCCCAATCCATGGGCGTTTCCCGCCACACCTTCGGTCGCATCCTGGCGGATGCGAGAAGGGTGGTGGCTCAGGCGGTGATCCATGGAATGGCCCTGCGCATCCAGGGTGGAGACTATGTGGTGGCGGGATGCCAACGCGCAACGGCCGGCCGGGGACCCGGCTGTGGGTCGGGTAAAGGTTTTGCGGACGATGCAACCGATCGCATGCAACCGACGGTCAAGGAGTGCAACATGAGCAAGATTGCCATTACCAGTGAAGGCCCGCGGCTTGATGATCAGATGGATTCACGTTTTGGCCGAGCCGCCGGCTTCGTCGTGGTGGATCTCGAAACCATGGAGACCCAATACATCGATAACGGCCAGTCTCAAGTCATGGCCCAGGGTGCCGGGATCCAAGCCGCGGAGTTGATTGCCCGCGCCGGAGTGAGTTGTGTACTGACGGGGTTCGTCGGTCCCAAGGCGTTCCGGGCCTTGTCCGCCGCCGGGATCAAGGTCGGCCAAAACCTTGAAGGGATAACCGTCCGGGAGGCGGTGGAACGGTTCAAGAACGGCTCGGTCGAGTTGGCGGACCGGCCCAACAGGGAGGGCGGGAGATGATCGTTTCCGTGGCAAGCGGCAAGGGTGGCACGGGCAAGACGACGGTGGCCGCCTCCCTGACGACGGTCTGGGACGGACCGCTTGTGGCCGTGGACCTCGATGTGGAGGAACCCAACCTGCACCTGTTCCTGCGGCCGACCGTGGAGGGGAGGGAAGCGGCGCATCTGGAGATTCCCGTTCTCGACCAATCCCGGTGCACCTATTGCGGGACCTGTTCCGATCTGTGCCAGTTCAAGGCCATCAGCGTCATGGGGAAATTGGTGCTGATCTTTCCCGAAATGTGTCACGGCTGCGGGGGCTGTTTGGCCATCTGTCCCGAGAAGGCCCTTTCGCCCGGCCAGCGGGAACTGGGTGAAATCAGCTGGGGCCGGGCGGGCGGCGCCCAATTCCTCATGGGGCGGTTGCGGGTGGGGGAGGCCATGAGTCCGCCTTTCATGCGGCTGGTCAAGGCCAAGCTTGATGAGATGCTGGCGGCGAGTCCCGGGGACGCCATTTTGGATGCGCCTCCCGGGGTGAGTTGCCCGGCCGTCAATGCGGTGATCGACAGCGATGTGATCATCCTGGTGACCGAGCCCACGCCATTCGGTTTCCATGATTTTCAGCTGGCTTGGGAAGCCTTTGCGCCTTTGGGAAAGCCCATGGGCACCGTGGTCAACCGGGCCGGGCTGGGCAGCAAGGATCTCTATGGTTTCTGTCGGGACAAGGGGTTGCCGATTCTGGCCGAAATCCCGTTCGACCGGGCCATCGCCGAGGCCTACGCCCGCGGCAGGGTGATTGCCGACGTGTCCCCCCAGCTCCGGGAAACCTTTGTTTCCTTGCGCGGTGTGATCCGCGATTTGGCCGGACGATCGCGCCCGGGGGAGGTCGCCCATGCGTGAAATCGTCATCATCAGCGGCAAGGGTGGAACGGGCAAGACCTCCATCACCGGAGTGTTTGCCCACCTGGCTAAAAATAAGGTCATTTGTGATTTGGACGTGGATGCGCCCGACCTCCACCTGCTTCTTCACCCGTCGAAGGAGCGAGTCGAAGAGTTCCATTCGGGCTACGAGGCACGCATCGATAAAGACAGTTGCACGCAATGCGGAGTTTGTGCTCCCATGTGCCGGTTCGGCGCGATCCGGGAGGACGAGGATGGCTTTTCGGTCGATCCTCTGCGCTGCGAAGGCTGTAAAGTCTGCGTTGCATTCTGCCCGGCCGAGGCGGTTCGCTTTACACAAAAGCATTGTGGGCAGTGGTATGTATCGTCCACCCGGTTTGGTCCCCTGGTCCATGCGCAACTGTTTCCAGGGGGAGAGAACTCGGGGCGACTGGTGATGGTCTTGAAGCAGCAGGCCCAGGAGATCGCCAAGGCGAAAGGACTCGACCTGGTTCTCTGCGACGGCGCACCGGGTATCGGCTGCCCGGTGATCAGTTCGCTCTCGGGGACCCATCTGGCGGTGGCGGTGACGGAACCCACGCCTTCCGGGATGCACGACCTGGAACGGGTGGCGGAGCTGTGCAACCACTTTCAAATTGGGTTTTCAGTGATTATTAACAAATGCGATTTGAATCCGGACGAGGCGGCGCGGATTGAAGCCTACTGCCTGGCCCATAGCTATCCGGTGCTCGCGAGCTTACCCCATGATCCCGTTTTCACCCGGGCCATGGTGAAGGGGTTGGTGGTTACCGAGCTTCCCGAGACCGAGCTCAGCCGTGAACTCGTCCGGACCTGGACTCGGGTTGAAGAAATGGCTCGCCGCGTCCCCTAGGTTTATTGGGGTCGGCACTGGAGCGCGGGCTTCGGACCGTCGACCACAAGTGGTGGCTGATGTTTTCAGCCGAATGTGGCATCGGGTGATGTTGCAATGAATCAAGATCAATCAGGAGAACCAAACCATGAAGAACACTGTTGTTGCCATTCCCTCATCCCTTCCGGGCGGTCTTGAAGCCGCTCTCGGCGCCCATTTCGGTCACTGTGACCTGTACACCCTGGTAGAGGTTGTGGACGGACAGGTCAAGAATGTGAAGACCCTGCCCAACGTTCCCCACCAGCAGGGCGGATGCATGGCCCCGGTCAACCACCTGGCCCAGAATGGAGTCAATATTCTGATCGCGGGTGGGATGGGCATGCGGCCGCTGATGGGGTTCAATCAGGTGGGGATCAACGTCCTTTACGGCGCCGGAGCCCGGACCGTGGGAGAAGCAGTTAATGCTTTTCTGAGTGGGACCCTGCAGCAGTTCACCTCTGAATTCACTTGCGGTGGTGGGAACGCGCACTAGATGGGTCAGCTCTGATCACTGCAGAAACGTCACTCACCCGAGGACGGACGGTCCTGCCTGATGAATTTATTCCAGGCCCTATGTCCCCGCCGTCAATTCACCGCGGAGACGCGGAGAGCGCGGAGAACATACCGGGTTCGCCAGGGTTCTCCGCGATTCCCCGGTCTCCGCGATGGTTGAAAATAGGGTCAAGACCTGTAAAGCGTTTGATCAAAAGGACCAAGAATGCTTCACATCATGCTCGTTACCGGCCGCCCGCAAGCCATGAGCCCCTTCATTGAAGCTCTGAGGTCGGATGCCGAAGTGCATCTCGAATGCTTCACCTCCGGGGCCGATGTTCTGAATGCCGCGCGGGCAGCGTCAGCTCAGTTGGTGGTGGTGGACTCCCTGCTTCCGGATGAAGAGCCCTTGGGCCTCGTCTCAAAGCTGATCAGGATCAATGCCATGGTCAATACCGCCGTGGTCAGTCCACTCACCGAAGAGGAATTTCACCAAGCGAGTGAAGGTCTGGGCGTGCTCGGACGACTGCCGGAAAAACCCGGCAGCGGCGATGCCTCCGAACTCATGCGCAAGCTGAGGAAGCTTCTCGGGCAATGCTGATGAAATCAGCACTCAGCGCGGTTGAAGCATAACGCGAACGGTTGAGAATTGGCCTTTCCGTCATTTCGAAGGAAGGGAGAAATCTCGACCCCCCTCACCTTCATTCGGAATGATAAAAATTCAGCTTTCAGCCGCGCGCGGTATAGGCGGGGGCGGCCGGCCGGTCGCCCCCACGGCCTATTGAATGAGTTATGCCGGTTAAGGGTAAAAAGTTTCGTTTCGTGTGCGCTCTTTCCCCGGAGCGCGGGCATCTTGCCCGCTTTTGATAATGAAACATCCATGGCAATGCGTCGCTCATGGTCGCGGTGTTCCTGGCGCTTGCGCCGAACCATGGACAGTGATATGGGATTGCATGCTTGTTGATACCGTTAAGGAGCGGTCCGCTTTCACGCGGATCATTAATCGCCCACTTTAATAGGACCGATGATTCGGACTTGTCACGGCTCTATTGACATCCCCAAATACTCAAGGAGCAGAGCATGATCCTTAAGGGAAAACTCATTGCCGAGTCCCCCATCTATCGAGGGAACGCACGCAAGACCCTTTTTACCCGCGACGGGGACGGGACCCAGCGACTGGTGTCTCTGGCCGGCGAGGTAACAGGGACCGCCGAAGCGCTCATGGACGCGTTCATTGGCGCATCTCGCAATGGAAAAAACCTAGGGCTGCTCGATCAACTATGGTTCAGGCTGTATCGATCTGCCCTGCCGGAAGGGCTGATCACCGAGGTCAAATGCAGTCTTCAGGAAACGAGCTATTCCAAGGATCACCTTTTCGACATACGCATGGGGATCAAGCTGAACCCAGAGCGATGGGCAGCGGAAGCCAATGCGAACTACAAGATGGAAACCCTGTTTAGGAATTCGGCATTTGATTTTACCATGAAGGTGAGCGATTCGGTTCTTGCTCGGGATATCAATGAGAGCAGACTTTACTTTCTGCTCGAGGAACTCATGAAGGGACGCTTTTGGTTCGGCGCCGCAAAGAGCAAGGGGCTGGGGCGGTGTCGACTTGACCTGGAGCTTCCCTTCTCGGCCCCTAAATCCTTGCCGCCGGTTTCTCCCAAAGCGAATCACCTGATGATTTCCGTTTCCTTCAACCTGGAAAATCCGGTCCTGGTGGGATGGCCCTGGGGCAAGATCGATCCCGAGAAACCTGCATTTACCGCCATGGACGGTCGCCAACTCATAGAAGCGATGCGGGGTATTCCGGCCCCAATCCGCAAGCGACTGGAGGCCACCATTGGCGGGCCTATTCTCAGTTCGGCGAATTGGAAAGAGAAGTTCACTCGGTTCTTCCCGCGCACCTTGGCGATCTGGCTGATGGCACAATCGAATAAGGATGAAGATGCCTGGTTTTTGCCCGCCGCGGCCGTGGAAAAGCTGGGGGCGGGCAAACACGCCTTGTCCCCAAAGCTGCTGGCGCGGATAACACCATTGGCGGACCGGCAATTCCCGAGCAAGGAAGCCGTGGACGCGGCGGTTAAGGAAGCGCTGGGAGCCAAAGCCAACATGGCCAAGCGGGTACTCGATGTTGTCGCTCATGAGCGCAAGAAAGGCCAACGGTTCGACCCCGAAGCCTGGGTTCAACTGGCTGCCGAGCTTGGATTTGACCGAGCGGCGGGCGATCGTCTTGAAGCTTGCATTCAGGATGAAGCCGCCCTCACCTCCGTTTTGTCCGAAGCGTGTAAAAAGATTCTTCCAGGGCTATTTCAACAGGTGGATCAGCAGATCCGGTTGGCCCAAAGCGACAGTTGGATTGATGAAGAAATTGCCGTCCGGGAAGAGCATCTGCATATCAAGAATCTGCTCAAAGAGGGAAAGATCGAGGAATGGCAATGGTTAAACCCCGACTATACCCCTGAGTCCGTGCGCCCCTCGACCTGGCGGGAATTTCTCGAATCCCACCAGCGCGTCCAGTTTCGCCATATGCTCAATCCCAGGAACTTGAGCAAGAGCATCGCCAACGATAGGAATTTGATTGCCCTCGTTAAGAGCTACCGCGATCGCACCCGGCAGGAGCTTTCTCAGTCCTTCAACACCGACTTCAGGGCTGGGGGAGTATTCAACCGTGAGATTTCCAAGAAATATGGCAAACCCTACGACACGATATTCATGAGGATGCTTTCCTGGGGACCTTCCGCTCAAGGTCAGGGCATGTGGGAAATCTACATTCCGGGCAGTACCGTAAAGGGCGCTTTCAGGAAGCGTGCCTCCCAGCTTCTGAAAACCCTATGGGGCGATTCGACCAAGACGACATTGATCTTGAACCGGCTGTTTGGAGAGCAGGGGAGCCGGGGACTGGTCTACTTCTCCGACGCCTGCCTTCCAGATCCGCGTGTTAGCGGCCGTTCGTGGTGCTCCATGGATGGAGTGAAAATGGACCCGGCCACGGGCTGTCCCATTGAAGAAGCCAAGGCGGATTACTTATTCGCCTTCGGCAAGGACCTTTCGTTCAATCTTCAGTTGGATATTCAGGACCTGAGCGCGAAGGACATGGAAGCATTCTCCATCCTGGTGCACTTGCTCGACGACTTCCGCAAGGGTGATATCCCGCTGGGTGGAGAAAAAACCTGTGGCTTCGGCTGGGTCAAGGGGGTTACCAACAACATTCACTGGATTACCGGCGAGCCGCCGGAACAAGACTCCGTGGGCCGAAAGTTATTCGGAAAGCCGACTAACGCTCGCGATGGGATTTGGTACAGCCTTACGCTCCAAGGCGAAACCGCCGGCGAGGCATTGCAGGGCACCGCCCTCGCTCTGGAAACCAAACAGGACCTTGGGTCTCCACCGAGGGCGAAACAGGGCTTTATTTCTCACAGCGCCTTCGGTGGCTATTGTGGCGTGCTTGCCATAGCCGGCGAAGTGTTGACTCCTCTCTGCGTCAAGGAGAGCGGAGAACCTTCCTTTGTCCACGTTCCGGACGACCCGAGCATGGGCTGCATCAACGGTTGGGAACCCTTTGCCATGACGTCTCCGGAAGCCGACCTCCGCGACCCGTCCAGGCTATACGCCTTGCCGAGCAAGAGCATCAAGGGGATGATCCGGCACCTTTATGCCATTGCAAGCGATTCGTGCAAGGCCAGTCCGGACATCAGCCGGCTCAATCCTGCCGACAGCCTGTTTGGCTGGGTCGGCAACGGCCCCAACCAGGCCATCATGGGAAGGCTCGGTTTCGGCTTCGCTCCGTTCGAGAACGCCCAAACCGCCTGGTTCAAGGTGCCTTACCCTTACGGAATGTGGCATTATGTGAATGGCCGATGGGAGATGAATCCCGACCGGCAGGCAGCGGTCCTGCAAATTGCCGGGCAATGGCGGCTGTTTCCTCATGCCCCCCTCGCTCCCTGTGTGACTAGACTGGATGCTTTCCAACCGGATACCCCGAAAGCAGGCTACATCAAGGCTATTCTGCCCGGTGGGCAATGCCGCGTGAGCTTGCGTTTCTGGAATCTGGAAAAAGAGGAACTGCAAAAGCTGCTCTGGTGCGTGGCGTTGGAACAGGGCCTTGCCCACAAGATGGGTGGAGGTCGGTATCTCGGGTTTGGCAGCCTGCGTTTGAAGATTCTGCCGGAGAGTTTTCTTACGGATTGGGCCACTCGATATTCCGGAAAGGGAGACAAGGATCATGCCGGCCAGTTACCCATCAACCTAGGGGAATGGATCAATCCGAAAGTGATTCAACATTATCCGGAACTTCGAAAGGCCTTGGATGCTCAGCGGATTTGATTGGTTGCGACGCAGCAAGAGCGGCGCCGAATTGCTGGCCACGATGGCATACCTTTCCACGAACCCCGAGGCTCCATTGGCGCACACGGAAATGGGACCGCCTCGCTCGGCCACGGCAGGTCCTTGTCTGCGTTGCTGGATTTATCCCCGTATTGAGGACGGCGAACCGTACTGCAAGGCATGCGGCGATATCCATAACCGGGCCCGTGGCCTGTCCACCACATCGCGTAATGCGGTCGTGCTTTGGGGATTCTTCAATCAATTGCCCACGGAAATCCTCGACGGGGGAGGAGGCAACCGCAAAGGCCGCCTGCTTGGCTGTTACATTCACGATGCCAACCATTTCCTGGTTGCGATCAACCGTTGGCAAGTGAGATCCTGGCTTCAGGATCTCACTCTTTACCATGGCTTCGATCTGCGCGGCATTTTGCAGATATTCCCGACCACCGGCCCGGGCATCAGGACCGGCATGGACGATGTGCTGTGCCGCGCCATCCATCAGGATCTTTACATGCCCATGGGGCAGCTACAGGTTCGTTTTTTCTCGGCTCCCTATCAACTGCTAAAACCTCGCCTGCGCGCGCAGCGGGGAATGCTGATCTTCGATCTTGCGGATTTCTTGAATTTGCTGCAAATGGTCGAAATCTTCCGGGCCTTGCTGAGGCCTGAAGAGCAGCAGGAATTCAAGGAACTGGCGAGTCTAGGAGCGAAGCAAGAATCCCAGTTCTATTGGGGCAGATATTTGGGAAGGCTGGAACAACGCTCCAGGGATATGTTGACGGCATGGAACATGAGGCAATGGCCGGAGTATCGGATCAAGGTGTTCTATGAACTTCTCGACTACGTCCCATTCATTCCGGCGGATTAGGCTCATTCGTTATCCGGCGGCATGGAGGGTCAACAGATCCCTACCCACCGCACCGACCGAATTCTCGGACCGGCCGGGGAACCGCAATTAGCCAAGTTTCGGCGGCCGTATGATCAACTCCCCGTCCGATTTCCCGGCCACGCGCACCGCAACCAGCTTCCGCGCCGTCCAGATGGACGTAAGTCCTCCGGCCAGCCATATCAAGGTGCACAAGACTGTGAGTGCCAGTTCCATAACATTCCTCCTTGATCCGCCATGAGCTTTCAACTGCTGGTTCGCTTCCGCATGGAAGATTCGATGGTCAATGAAAGCACTCATCGTGCCATTCCTCGGCCGAGCAGGAATTTTTTCGGGGCGCCGGCATGAATCCACTGCCGGCACCGACAGCGCAAGGCCGTCGGCAGCCCGGCACTTGCCGACCGCATTCCTGTCCAAGGCGATCGGTACCACTGACATGCGGCGCAAATACGCCAATGCCCAGACCCTGGTTACAAATTTGCAAAATAACTTGGTAACCACCGCAACGGCGGTAGAGTGGATGGGCTCGTAGTGGCGCCGTCAGGCACCGACGGCGCATCCAAAAGCTTGGTCCACGGCCGGCCGGTAGGTGTTCAACGCCCTTACGGGCGCACTACTGGGAACGCATCAGGCTCACGCCATTATCTCCAGCGCGAAGGCGCCGCTTCAGTTTGATGGAAACCCTTAATCTAGTCATGCCAGAGGCTTATGACCGAAACGGTGTTCATGAAGAGGCCCCTTGTTCCCGTGGTACCCTGTACTCCCCCTGCGCCGGCGACTTTAAAGATGGGCGTGGATCTTTTGGAACAACCTCTTTGAGTGGAGAGGCCAAGCCATTCGTAGGTCGGGTTGCGACCAGCGGGAGCTACC
>MNZR01000034.1 GCA_001873705.1 Syntrophobacteraceae bacterium CG2_30_61_12 | reverse complement strand
AACCGGACCGCCACCTCGGGCCGGAGGCTGCGGTTGAAGCTGCTGGTGCCGCAACCGCAAGCGTTGGGGTAAGCGGTAGCGGTAAGAAACTACTGGTAGTATTTGTGCAGATACTCCAACACCATCCGCTGGGTGTTGAACACCGGGGTCAGATCGGCGATGGAATTCTTCATGATCGACACCCACTGTTTGGGAGCGGCGTAGAACGTGGTCACCAGATCATCCAGATCGCGATAGAGATCGGCCGCCGCCGCCTCATCCGACTGGTCTTCGTCGTCGCCCACCGCCCAGCCGTTCACCCGATCGCGGCAGCCTTCGCGCCACCAGCCATCAAGCACGCTCATGTTGACGCCGCCGTTAAAACACACCTTCATGCCGCTGGTGCCACAGGCTTCCCGGGGGCGCCGCGGGGTGTTGAGCCAGATGTCGGTGCCCTGGGTCATCAGCGCTCCCAGCCAGATATTGTAGTTGGGCACAAAGACGAACCGCAGCCGATCTTCATAACGAATCCCCAGCTCGGAGACCTCCCGGATCAGCTTTTTGCCTTCCGCATCCTTGGGGTGGGCCTTGCCGGCGAAGATGTATTGCACCCGGTCGTGGGACAAGTTGAGCAGGTATTCGAGGTCGGCGAAAATCAGCGTGGCTCGCTTGTAGACCGCCGCCCGCCGGGCAAAACAGATGGTCAGGAATTGCTCGCTGAAACCAGCCCCGGAAATGGCATTGACGTAGCTGATGAGACGCCTTTTGGCGCCGGCCTTGGCGCTCAGGATTGCTTCGTCGGAAAGGTCCCGGGCCTTGCTCAGGGCCTGGGGCTGCTCGCGCCACTCGGGGATATGGTGGTCGAAGAGGGTTTGGAATTCCGGCCCGGTCCAGCTCAAATGATGCACCCCGTTGGTGACGTGGCCGATGTCGTAGCCGGGAAACATCTGCCGGCTCACCTTGCCGTGCAGTTCGCTCACGCCGTTGCTGGCGCGCGACAAGTTGAGGGCGAGAATGGTGGTGTTGAGTTCATCCTGGCCGGCCAGGGCGCGGATGTTGGCCGGGAGATATTCGCCCAGCACCGCCTGCGCCAGCGGATAGTCGAAGCGGTCGTGACCGGCCGGCACCGGGGTGTGGGTGGTGAAAATGCATTGTTCCCGAACCCGACTTTCCATGCCTCCCGCATCGCGCAGCAGGGCCAGGGTGAGGAAGCAGGCGTGGCCTTCGTTCATGTGATAGGTGGTGATGCCCGGTTCCAACCGCTTTAGTGCCAGATAGCCACCGATCCCGAGCACCGCTTCCTGACAGAGCCGGGTGTGCGAGTCGCCCCCGTAAAGATAATGGGTGATGCCGCGATCCTCGGGATGATTGATGGGCAAATCGGTATCCAAAAAATACACCGGCACCCGACCGCGAATTCCCTGCTGGTGGTATTTCCAAACGCTGATGTTGACGTCGCGCCCCTTGATTTTGATGGTCACCTTGAACGGTAACTGCTCCATGAACGGCCGCGGATCGAAATAAGGATAGAATTCCTCCTGCTCCCCCCTAACGTTGATGCGCTGAATGAAGTAACCGCGTTTGTAGAGCAGGGTCACGGCCACCAGGGGAATGTTCAGGTCGGCACAGGACTTGATGTGGTCCCCGGCCAGGATACCCAGGCCGCCGCTGTAGGTTGGGATGTTCTCATTCAACCCGATTTCCATGCTGAAATAGGCCACCTTCATCGTTGCCCCCCACGCCTTCCACCAGAGGTTGTCGATCCGGGACTCGCTCGCGAGACCACCGGTCTTGCTCATCCATTTGCCTCGTGTTTAGGCCGACGCCGGACTCGATCGAGGCCGGCGTGCCTGCAATCATATTAGTCTGAGCGGGGCTGAGTTGCATCTTCTTTTCCGCGTGCGCGGAATGCCTGACCAATTGTGAAAAGATGTGCCCTATTCGGGGGCATGGGAAACCATGCCGGCCCAGGCACCAGGGGTGCCGTGTCGGCGCCCGACAACGCCGATATTTCTTGGCGAAAGTGGCGGCGGAATTGGGCCATCGAGTTCAAGCTATAGGATCAGCTGGTAGGTTATTGACAATTGAATTTGCAACCTGTATGAGTGCTACCGTGGTAACTAGGGGTTCAGCCCGTCGCCGGTCATTGCCCGAAGGGGCATTTTTCTGTTTCAGATAATGTGATTTTTTTCTCTTAGGCGCGTGCCGCTATTCCAACAGGCCAGGGGTGATGAATGAACGAGATCAAGATCATAATCAATGACCAGGAGGTAGCCGTCGGCGCCGGTCGAACCATCTTGCAGGCCGCCACCGAATCCGGTATCCACATACCCACCTTGTGTTTCCATCCGGCGCTCCAGCCCAGCGGCTCGTGCCGTTTGTGTGCCGTTGAAATCGAAGGCGCCCGCGGACTTCCCGCCGCTTGTTCGACGCCGGTGACGGCGGGCATGAAGATCCGCACCAACACCGTCAAGGTGGAAGACTTCCGGCGCGAGATGCTGCGCATCATCCTCCAGGATCATCCCCGTGAATGCCTGGCTTGCCCGCGCAACGGCACCTGTGAACTGCAGCAACTGGTCATGGCGGTGGGGATCGATTTCCCCTACCCGCCGCCCGCTAAGCCGCGCCCGCCGGCGCTCCCCGCCGGCGCCTACTTTGAACGCGACTACAGCCTGTGCGTGCGCTGCGGGCGCTGTGTGCGGATCTGCCACGAAGTGCGGGGGGCGCGAGCGATCGTGTTCCGGGAACGCCAGGGCCGCCAGGAAGTGGGGACCCCGTTTGATCTGCCGTTGGAACATGCGGGCTGCCAGTTCTGCGGCGCCTGCCTGGATGTCTGCCCGACCGGAGCGCTGCGCGAAAACACCCGCTCCTTTCAGCAGGAACCCCGCGGCCACATGGATCAGGTGTGCGCGAACCTCACCAACATCGTCATGTCGCTCTACCAGAAAGAAATCGAAGGGGTCTGGAAAAGCGCCATCTGTCCGATGTGTTCGGCCGGTTGCCGACTGGATTTCGAGCTGACCGAAACCGATGAAGTGATGCAAATAAAACCGGCCCTGGAGGGTCCCAGCAACCGCGGCCAGGCCTGTGTGCAGGGGCGGTTTCTGCTCAAGGGATATGCCCAAACCGGGGCCCGTCTGGTGGACCCCCAGGTGAAGTCGGACGGCGGTTACCAACCGGTGGCCATGGCCGATGCCATCTGGCAGGCGGCGGATCAGTTGCGCCGGTTTGCTCCGGAACAGCGGGCGGTCTTGACCGACGGCCGGCTCACCAACGAAGAACTGTTCGCCCTGGCGGACTTTGCCGACCAGGTTTTGGGCACTTCCGCCATCGGCTGCCTCGCCTCGCCGGGTCACGATCGGGTGGCTCGGGCCCTCGAACAGCACCTGGGAACGGCCGCGGCCACCACCGGCTGGCATGATCTCGATCAGGCCGGGGCGATTCTGGCGATCGGGTTCAACCCGGCGGCGACCCATCCGATCATCGGCACCGCCGTTCGCGGCGCGGTCTTGAAAGGCACCCGACTGGTGGTGGCGAACCCGATGGAGATCGCCATTTCCCGTTACAGCGATGTGCCGCTGCGTCACCTTCCCGGAACCGAAACCACCCTGGTGCTGGGGCTGGCCCGGGCGCTGCTCGACCGCGGCGGGTTCGATCCGGGGTTTGGCGCGGATCAGCCGGAGACTGCGGCGCGATTTAAGGAAGCCCTGCAGGCCTACGACCTGGAAACCGTTGCCGGGATTTGTGGAGTGAGTGCGGAAGATCTGGTGGAATCCGCCTGCGTTTTGAGCAATGCCGGACCGCTGGCGATTCTTTATGGTCCCGGGCTGCTCCAGGCGGCGCAGCCGGAGCCCTTGATCCAGGCTTTGATCGGGTTGGTCTGGGCGCGCGGCGGTTTCGGCAAGGCCGGCGGCGGATTGCTTCCGGCCTACGGCAGTTGCAACACTCAGGGTGCCCGGGACCTGGGGTTCACCGCCGATGTCCCGGCTCAACTGGCCGCCGGCAAGATCAAGGCTCTGTATCTTGCGGTCGAAGCCTTGACCAAGGATCAGTTGGACTGGCTGCAACCTTATCTGAAACAAGTCGAGGTGGTCGTTTATCAGGGCACCAGCCCGCCGGCCGCCGGGCTGGCCGCCGACGTGCTGCTGCCGCTGGCTTCCTTGTTGGAAAAGGAAGGTTCCCTCACCAATTCGGAACGGCGGGTGCAGTGGACCGAACCAGTTTTCATCGCACCGGGGGAAGCTCGCAGCCTGCCGGAAACCCTTGCCGCCATGGCGGAAGTGATCGGTTGCCGCACACCCGAGACCAATCCGCGGACGCTGCTCGCCGCTATCGGTCAGCAGCATCCGGCCTATGCCGGCATCAACACCACCCGGGCCCGGTTCGAGCCGGTGCAGTGGCCGTGTCCGGACCCGGCCCACGGTGGGTCCCCGGTGCTGTTCGCCGACCAAGCGCCCACGATTGCGATCGAGTCCTGGCCACCGCTGGAACGACCTGCGGAATTGGCGCTGCGCGACCAGGAATTCACGTTCGCCGTGGTGGCCAAGGAAACCCTCGCCCCCTTCTGGCAGGGACCGCTGCTCGCCCCCGAGGCCGCGGCCGCCATGCAGAATGACGGCGCCATCGAAATGAATCCGGCGGATGCCTACACCCGGGGGTACCAGCCGGGGGACAGCGTCACCCTCACCACCCGCGCCGGCGCCATCACCGGTCGCCTGGCGCTCAACAAGCGGCTTCCGGTTAAGATGATCGCCGTGCCGACCCGGGAACTGGCCGCCGTGATCGGCGCCGAAGCCGGCCCGGGGATGGTCCTGGCAGCCATGGTGGCGGACCTCAACGCCGCGCAACCGGCCGAATGATCAACAGCCATCGAGCACCTTCAATGTGGAGATAAAGTGGCGATGTTTTCCATAGTCAAACACCAAGAACTGGCTCCCAAGGTTCACCGGTTGAGCGTTCAGGCTCCGGTGATCGCGGAGAAGGCCAAACCCGGCCAATTTGTTATCTTGATCACCGACGACAAGGGTGAACGGGTGCCGTTCACCATCAGTGGTTGGGACCGGGAAGCCGGTACCGTGGATTTCGTTTTCATCGAAGTGGGCGCCACCACCCGCAAGCTGGCGACGCTGGGCCCCGGTGACCAGCTGGCTCATTTTGTCGGGCCGCTGGGCCTGCCGGCCAAGATCGACCATTACGGCCATGTGGTGACGCTACTCAGCGGTTACGGTCTGGCCGCCATGGTGCCGATTCTGCGCGCGCTCAAGGAACAAGACAACCGGATCACCAGCATCTTGCAAGCGCCGGATCAAGAACGCCTGTTCGAAATGGAGACGCTCACCGAACTGAGCGACGAACTGGTGCTGGCGGTCGGCACCCGCGGCGAGCACATGACGGAAAGCGCCACCATGGCTCTCAGACAATTGCTCGGCAACCATCGCCGGGTCCCGGTCGATCGGGTGATCGCCATGTGCTCCATCTGTCTCATGCGGGTCGCATCGGAAATGACCCGCCCGCTGGCAATCAAGACCCTGGTTCACCTCACCCCGGTGATGGTGGACGGCACCGGAATGTGCGGCGCCTGCCGGCTCAGCGTCAAGGGCGCCAACCGCTTTGCCTGCGTCCACGGGCCGGAATTCGACGGCCATGAAGTGGAAGGTTGGGACGTGTTGATGGCGCGACGCTGCACTTATGCCGACGAGAGCATTCTGCAGCAGGGTTTTCAATGCCGCGGTTGTTCTCAGTGGTAGTCGATGAAGGAGTTGGAGCAATGAGCGAGATCAAGGATCCGAAGGCGCTGGAACAGCCCGCCAAGGCCAAGAAGCCGAAAATTAACCTCAATCGACTGGAGATGCCGAAGCAGGAACCCGCCGATCGGCGCCGCAACTTCAACGAGGTGGCCACCGGCTACACCTACGAAATGGCCATGGAAGAGGCGCACCGCTGCCTGCAGTGCAAGAAACGCAACTGTCAGGACGGCTGTCCGGTCAACATCGATATTCCTGATTTTATCCACGCCTTGCAACAGGGTGACATCAAGGAAGCCTCCAGGGTCCTCAAGACCAAGACCTCGCTGCCCGGGGTCTGCGGTCGGGTGTGTCCCCAGGAAGTGCAGTGCGAAAAGCACTGCACCCTGAACAAGAAGGGCGCGCCCATCGCTATCGGCCGCCTGGAACGCTTCATCGCCGACTGGGAAAGGAGCCAAGGCGGCTTTACCCTGCCCGAGATGGCGCCGTCCAGCGGCAAGAAGGTGGCGGTGGTGGGAAGCGGCCCGTCCGGTCTCACGGTGGCTTCCGATCTCGCGATCCGCGGCCATCAGGTGGTCCAGTTCGAAGCCCTGCACGTGGCCGGCGGGGTGCTGGTATACGGCATTCCGGAATTCCGTTTGCCCAAGGCGATTGTGCGCCGGGAAGTGGAATACGTGAAAACCCTGGGGGTGGATCTGCGCCTGGATACGGTGATCGGGATCAATTACAGCCTGGATGAACTGCTCAACGGCGAATTCCACGCGGTATATTTGGCCACCGGCGCGGGGCTGCCGAAATTTCTCAACATCCCCGGTGAAAATCTGAACATGGTTTATTCGGCCAATGAATTCCTCACCCGCACCAACCTGATGAAGGCTTACCTCTATCCGGAATACGCCACCCCGGTAAAGATCGGTAAACGGGTGGCGGTGATCGGCGGCGGCAACGTGGCGATGGATTCCGCGCGTTGTTCGGTGCGGCTCGGCGCTCAGGAAGTTTGCGTGATCTATCGGCGCACCCGGGCGGAAATGCCGGCCCGATTGGAAGAAGTGGAAAACGCCGAAGAAGAAGGGGTCAAATTCTACTTTCTCTGCAATCCCACGGCGCTCTTGAGCGATGGCCGGACCAACGTATCGGCCATGGAACTGGTGCGCATGCGGCTCACCGAACCGGACGAAAGCGGGCGGCGGCGGCCGGTGCCGATTCCCGGCAGCGAAACCATCATGGACTTCGATACGGTGGTGGTGTCACTCGGGACTTCACCCAACCCGCTCATTTCGTCCACCACCCCGGATCTCGAAGTGACCCGGCGCGGCACCGTGGTGGCCGACGAACACGGCAAGACCTCGAAGGCCCGGGTCTGGGCCGGCGGCGACCTGGTGAGCGGCGGGGCCACGGTGATCAGCGCCATGGGTGAAGGGCGCAGGGCTGCCGCGGCCATGCACGAGTTTCTGTCCAACGGCCGGAAGAAGATCATTCCGCCGTCTCCGGCGACTGAATAAATTTTCGGCTGCTCACGGCCGGCGGCCCGAGCCTGGAATCCGCTAGTGATCGAGGAGTGAACATGTCCGCTAAAAAACAAAAGGCATCCCAAAAGCCGTCTCCAAAGCCGTCTCCAAAGCCGGCGACAAAGCCGTCTCCAAAGCCGGCGACAAAGGCGGCTGCAAAGCCGGCCCCGATGCTGGGTTCGGTGATGGTGGTCGGCGGCGGCATCGCCGGCGTCCAGGCCGCCCTGGACCTGGCCGATACCGGGTATTTCGTCTATCTGGTGGAAAAGAGTTCGGCCATCGGCGGCGTCATGAGCGCCCTGGACAAGACCTTTCCCACCAACGACTGCTCCATGTGCATCTTGTCCCCCAAGCTGGTGGAATGCGGTCGCCATCTCAACATCGAAATCATCACCCTGGCCGACGTTCAGCAGGTGACTGGGCAAGCCGGCAATTTCCAGGTCCAGTTGCGGCAGCGGGCGCGCTACATCGACATGGAAAAGTGCATCGCCTGCGGCACCTGTGCCGAAAAGTGCCCGCGTAAGGTGCCCGACGAATACAACGAAGGCCTCGGCAAGCGCAAAGCGGCCTACGTCAAATATCCCCAGGCGGTGCCGCTGAAGTACGCGATCGATAAAGACCATTGCATCTACTTTGAAAAGGGCAAA
>MNZR01000354.1:17715-17993 GCA_001873705.1 Syntrophobacteraceae bacterium CG2_30_61_12 | reverse complement strand
ATCCGCGCTTCGAGAAACGGGCTGTTGCCGAAGCTGATGGGCCGGTACGCCACCGCCGCCGCATGTTCGTGGACCAGGTGCAGCACCTGGAGCAGGCGCTTCGGCGGCCGCGGACCGAAACCGGTGGCGATCCGAGTGCCGCTCAACCGGCGCAGCCGGCCGGCCAGTTCCAGGGAAGCCGAGAGCTTGGGTTGATCCATGCCGTCACGCACCCTTGAGGGCTCGCCGAACCATATCGGTGAGCACCGCCTGGGGCAGGTACAGATGTTCCCAGCCTG
>MNZR01000354.1:12433-17671 GCA_001873705.1 Syntrophobacteraceae bacterium CG2_30_61_12 | reverse complement strand
GGTCTGGACCGATCCCCGGAGCTGGGAAGAAAACGAATGGAACGCGCTCATGCACCTGGGTCTTTCGGAAAGCGACGGCGCCTGGAAGATCGATTATCTGGGCTTGACCCACCCGCCGGCAGTCGCCGGCCGGCCAGGCACGCCGGCGGATTCGACCGCGGCTCGGGATCTTCCGGCCGACTGGCAGGGCGTGCCCCAGGAAATTTCCTATTTCCAGGCGTCCCCCAATGACCTGTTCGGGTCGCTGCAACCGGACCTGAGTGCTTTCACCGATTCATCAAGCGCCGACCCGGCACCGATCGGCACCGTCCCCCCAGGCTGGGTGCCCCTGTACCTGCCCCAGGCGGTGCTCACCGATATGGTTCGGCGAGCCCTCAAGGGTGCGTGACGGCATGGATCAACCCAAGCTCTCGGCTTCCCTGGAACTGGCCGGCCGGCTGCGCCGGTTGAGCGGCACTCGGATCGCCACCGGTTTCGGTCCGCGGCCGCCGAAGCGCCTGCTCCAGGTGCTGCACCTGGTCCACGAACATGCGGCGGCGGTGGCGTACCGGCCCATCAGCTTCGGCAACAGCCCGTTTCTCGAAGCGCGGATCCAGGACCTGCTGAGTCTCCAGCGCGAAGCCGAAGCGCTGCTGCCGCGGTTGCGATCCCCCTGGGCGGAAACCACCTCGCGCCTGGTGCGGCTGGTGGAGAGCGCCGCCGCCACCGGATCGCGGACCGCCTTCGTGCGACTCGAACGGTTCGCCGAAGGCACCAAATTCCGCCGCTTCTGGCTGCCGGAAGTCACCTGCGTTCCGGCTTTCCGATTGCCGTTGCTGGATCAGGCGTATCGGAGGGTCCTGGTGATCACCGGGCCCGGAATCGGGCTGGGCGATGAAATCTGCTGCATTCCCCTGATCCGGGCGCTGCGCCGGGCGTTGCCGGATGCCGCTTTTGATTTTTATGGCTTTTACCCGGGTCTCTGGCGGCAGGTGGTGGCGCAAGCCCCGGAACACAACCTGAGCAGCCGACCGCTGCTCTGCTTCGACGCCGTGGAAGCGGCCGGCGCCAATGGCGGGCGTGAGGATCTGCTGGTTCTTTTCATCAATTTCGGTGGGCTGCGTTTCCACCAGGCCTTTCGGATCGATCGCAATCGCCCGGATATCATGGAAATCGCGGTTGGGAGCGGGGTCCTCTGGTTCGCCCCCAGGGATGACGGCCCGATTCAGATCCACCGGGCCATGGACCCGGTGGCGCCGAGCAACTACCGGGCCCTTCGCGCTCTCAGCGAAGCCATCCGCGGCCGACCGACCCGCGATCCGGTGCCCGAGGCCCCCCCCTTTCCGGGTCGCGAACGGGACCGCTTCGAAATCATCCTCAGCCCGTTCACTTCCAAGCCGATGCTTCTGACCCCGCCGGACTGGGCCCTGCTGCTCGACGGCATCCGCCGAATCCCCGGGCGCAAACCGATGCGCTGCCGGGTGCTTCCGGGCACCTCGGCGCAATCCAGGGCCTATGCCGAACGGATCGTCGAGCGAACCGCCGCCTGGCGTTCGTCGGAGTTTCAGGTGGAACCGCTGGAAAGCTCCGGGGCGGCCGGTGGTCCCGCGTCCCTGGCCGACATCTGGAAGGCCTTCGGAGCGTCCGACCTAGTGCTCGGGATCGACACCTACAGCGCGCACCTGGCCGCGGAACTCGGAATCCCCGCGGTGACCCTGTGCTACGAACGGAATCTGGCGTTCTGGCCGGATCAGTGTCAATCGCTTTGGATCGAACTGCGCCAGCCACCGGCCGTCATGCTGGAAGCGATCAGTTTGCTGGCGGCTGTTGCCGGCGGGCTGGAAACCCCGGCCTTCGAAGCGTTCCAGCGGCACTTCGAGGTTGCCTCCTGGCAGCGACTGGAACGCCAATGGGCCGAAGTCCGGGCAAGCGGTGACGGATCCGGCCCGCGGCGCGCCCGCAATCTGCTCGATGCGGCCTGGGACCTGCTGGCCCCGGCCCAACGCCGGCTGATCGAAACCCTCGACTTCAATCTCGCCTGGCCCCGGATCAGGAACTGGATCGCCACCGATCCCGACCTTCCGGAAAAACCCGCCTGGGTTTTCCATCTGCTGGAATCGCTCCATTTTCGGCGGATCTTCCGACTGCTCGCGGCCGCCGCCGATCGCGGCGGCAACCCATGAGCGCCACCTCCGCCAGCGCCGCCGACAACCCGGGTGGCAGCCAATGGAGCCGGCTGGCGCCCGCCGCCGACCGCCATCGGAGTTGCTTCGGTCCGCGGGTTTCGGCCCTGCAAGAGGAACTGCTGACGGCCGCCGAACTCGAAGTGCGGGCGACCCTGGCTTTCCTCGACCGCGATCCGCGCCTGGCCGCGATCAATCGGCCGGCGCGCGAAGCTCTGCAAAGATTGCTCATGGAGCGGCTCCCCGGCGGGCTCGATCTCTGCCACCTGGCCGCGCCCCTCGATCTGACCCCGCCGCCGGCCTATCCGGTGGTGCTGGCCGCCGCCGCCGCGCTCGCCATCGATCCGGAGGACGGCGACATGCTCTGGTTGCCGCGCGAACGGGCCGCGGTCGGGAGCGGCGGCGCTAAAACCGCCGAACCGGCAGCGGCGGTCGGCCCGGCGAACCACTCATGGAACGCTCGCGAACGGAGCGCCCTCACCGTTATGCTCGCCACCGCCGTGATCAACGAACAACTGCTCCGGTGCCGGCGCCTGTGCATCGAAACCACTGCCACGGGTTGCACGCGCGCCGCCGTCCGGGTCGCTCTGGATCAACTGGCGGCCGCCCTGGCCAACCCCGCGGTCCACGGCCCCCGCACCCAGGCGCCCGCCCGGAACAGCGCTCTGGAACGGCGCCTGCTGCTCGCCCGCACCCTGTTCGGCGATCTTTCCGTCGGCGCCCGCGCCCCGCTGCTTCAGTTGGCGCGGGAACTGGCACTGATCCTTTGGGAACCGCGAGAAACCCGGCAGCGGGCGATCGCCGCCTGGACCTTGACCGCTCCCCTGGGTGAAGCGGTTCAGGATGCTGCCGCCGCTCTCATTCTCGACACCTGGGCCGCCACGGTCGATCCGGAATCAGGCCGCCGGCGGGAAGGCCCGAACCCATGACGGCGGAGGTCCTGAAGCAGTTGCGACCGCGACTCGAGGAAGCCCGTCAGCGCCACCGGGAGCGGTTCGGCGCGGCGGTGACCGATCTTACCCGAAAGCTCAGCCGCGAACAGGCCTTTCAACTGGACCTGATCCTTTCCGCGCCGGGTTTTCTGGAATTTCAGGAAGCCGCCGGCGGCGACTGGAAGCAGGCGCTGGGGCGGTATTTGAGCGACATGCAATGGGTCATCTGGGGCGACTGTGAACTGGGACCGCCGCTCGCCCTCCAGTGCCGCGCCGCGGAAATCGCCCTGGGCGTTCTGGCCTATCTCGGCGCCCGCCTGATGGATGATGCCATTGACGGTCACCACGACTACAAGGGTCGGACCATCACCTTCTACGGCCGGATCAGCGAAGCCCTGGCCGATCCGCGAGCGGCGACCGCGACCGCCGCGGCCGGCGCCTATCTCGTGCACGAAGCCCTGCGCCGCCTGGAAAAACACGGCTACCGAACCAGCGCCGAAACTTTACGGGCGCTCTATTCCAAGGTGTTTGCCGGGGCCCTGGCGGAAGCCCTGGCCGAGCGCACCCAGGTCAGCCGAGACTGCTACGACGCCGTGGTGGCCCACAAGGCGGTGGCCTACGATCGTCTGCTCCACGAGGTTTTTTTCAGCACCTGCCCGCGGCCGCTGCGGGCCCGGGTGATCGAGGTGCTCGCCCGCCATTCGGAAATTTCCCAATGGCTGAACGACTTTCAGGACGAAGCCGACGATTTCCGGCGCGCCCAATTGAGTCTTCTGCGAGTTTCGGGCATGGACCGGGAGCGGGCGGAGGCGCTGATCGTTTCGGCCCTCGCCGGACTGTATCGGGACTGCCGGCGGCTGCCGCCGGCCCTGAGCGATGCTCTGAGCCTGCGGCTGCTCGATTCGGTGACCAAATTCGAGGACGAAACCGGCCATGGCGGTTGATCCCGACCCTTTCTTCGTAACTTTCCGCGATCGGGACAGCGGCCGCGGCGTACCGCTGATTACGCTGGAACTCGCCAACGGCATCCGCTCGGTCACCGATAGCGCCGGAACGGCGGCCTTTTCCGATCCGGCGTTCCTGGGCCGGGAAGTGTTCGTTGCGGTTTCCGGACCGGGTTACCGCTATCCGGAACAGCATGGAGGCCGGCCTGGGTTGATCTTGACCCCGCTCGCCGGCGCTCGGATGGAACTTTTCGTGGAGCGGATCCAACCGGCCGAACGGCTCTACCGCATCACCGGTCAAGGGATCTATCGGGACAGCCTGGCGGCCGGATTGACGGCACCAATCCGAAAACCCCAATGGAACGCTGGAGTGGTCGGCCAGGACAGCGCCATCGCCCTACCCTATCGCGGCCGCATCATTTGGTTCTGGGGCGATACCCTGGGCGCCGCGGCAGACAACCTGCATGTCACTGGGGCTGTTTCGGCCTTGCCCGGGCCATACTCGAACCCGGCCGCTGCCGGCGCGACGATGCCGGCGGCTGAAGTAGGGTCACCGGCGGTGGGGATCGATCTCGATTATTTCGAAGATGAGCGGGGCTTCGTCAAGCCGCTCTGCCCATTTCCCGGCCCCGGCCGGATCTGGCTCGATTGGGTGGTTGCACTCACCGATCCGAACGGCGGCGAGCAGTTGTTGGCCCGCTATTCCCGAGTGATCGGGCTGGACCAGGTGGCGGAACAGGGGTTCGCTCTCTTCGATGACGCGGCTTGCGAATTTCGCCGCCTTCGCC
Source organism: Syntrophobacteraceae bacterium CG2_30_61_12 (assembly GCA_001873705.1). Taxonomy (GTDB): domain Bacteria; phylum Desulfobacterota; class Syntrophobacteria; order Syntrophobacterales; family DSM-9756; genus CG2-30-61-12. The sequence continues at coordinate 12,845 of MNZR01000354.1, read as the reverse complement.
ACTGGCCGGCCCCCCCGGGAGCGAGCCACCGGGTGGATCATCCGCTGTTGGTGACGGCTGGAACCCGCCGGTATTTTCTGTTCACCGCTCGGTTCGGCTTCCGCCTGGTGCCGGCGGACTTGGGCAGCCTGCTCGATTCCGAGTGTCGTGAAAGCTTCGGGCCGGTGTTCGAATCGGCTTCAGCCGACGGTGGTGCACCATCGGCGGGACCTTCCGGCGGGACGCTCCACCGTTGGCGCAAAGGGGTTCCAGCAGCCGACTTCGACCACCAGCAGCAACTCATCGCCGCCGGCCGGCTCAGCCCCGATCAGGCCTGGCTTCGGCCCACCGACTTCGAAACCGGGGAACCCATCGCCATCTACCCGGGGTCCATTGCCTGGAACGCCTGGCTCCGGCGCTGGGTGCTGATCGC
>MNZR01000354.1:4637-12420 GCA_001873705.1 Syntrophobacteraceae bacterium CG2_30_61_12 | reverse complement strand
GGGGAACCTCGGCGAAGTCTGGTTCGGCTGCGCCGATTCGCCGGTCGGTCCCTGGGTCTACTGCCGGAAAATCGCCGATCACGACCGCTACACCTTCTACAACCCGGTTCACCATCCATTTTTCGATCAAGACGGCGGCCGCACCATCTTCTTCGAAGGGACCTTCACCAACTGGTTCACCGACTCCGTTCCCAAGGTCCCACGCTACGACTACAACCAGATCCTCTACCGGCTGAATCTGGAGCGGTCGGAACTGGTGCTCCCGGTCCCCGTCTATCGCCGTCGGTGCCGCGGCGGCAAAGCCTCGGCTTGCCGGACCTTGACCGAACCGGCTCCGGCCGATCGGGCCGAACCAATCGAAGGAATAGCTTTTTTCGCCCTCCCGGCGAATCGCCCCGGCGCCGGTCTGGTGCCCGTTTACGCGCACCCGGACGGCCTTCGCCCCGGCACCTCCGAAGCCCCGCAGCCGCCTTCGGCTCCCCGCCACCCTCCCCTGTTCTGGGCACTGCCGGCCGATCCGCCCGGCCTCGATCAGGCAGTCACGGGCCCCTGGCGCTGTGAAGCCCACACCGACGACGGCCGCCGCTTGCCCTTTTCGTTCCGGCTCGATGCCGCTTCCCGGACCCCGCGGTTGTCCTTCGAGGAACCTTTTCTCAAAGCCGTTAAAGTCACCGTTTCGAACCGCCGGTTGCGGCTGGATCTTGATTTTTTCGGCGGCCGCTACCGCCTCGAAGCCGACCTCAACAGCCGCGGCATGCACGGCCGCTGGCGTTCGGAGGAAACCGGGGAAGCCGGGACCTGGGACGGAGTCCGCGTGGACCTCATCGGACTCCAGTTGCGCTCCCCGGCCCTGGTGCCTCTGTTCGAATACCGCTTCAGCGATTCGCGCCCGCCGCTCTATTCCACCCACCCGGACCTTGCCGCGGCGGGCGCCCGGCGCAGCGAGCGGCCGCTGTGCCGGGTGTGGCGTAATCCCCTGCCCCGGTTCCTGCCCGATCTGGAACTCCGGCCGGCGGCCTCGAACCAGGACCCCGACCAAGCCGACTCAAGCTGATCGGCATGGAAAGCACGGGGGCCATTCAATCCGTTGGGAGAAAGGGTTACCGTTTCGGGGACGGTGATGCATTCGGGCTGAAGCGATGCCTGGAGCCTGATGCGTTGGTAGTGCGCCCGCAAGGGCGTTCGGTGATGATCATCGCTTCGGCCACTTTATGGGAATGATTCACCACGGAGAGCACGGAGGTCACGGAGAAGGCTTCGAAAAAAGGGTTTTCTTTTGGTCTTGACATTGGGGGCCGCATCATTGCTCCTATGGCTCAGGATACTTGATCCACATGAAGGCGGTTAAGCCCACATTAGCTGAAGCAGATGATTGAGGTATGCCTTGATCAAGGGGAAGGGACGATGCCGGGAACAATCCTTATTGTGGACGACAGCATGGTCAATCGCAAACTGCTGAGCAAGACCCTCGCCGGTCTCGGCCACGAGATCATTGAAGCTCGCGACGGAAAGGAAGCGCTGGAACGGTCTTTTGAACTCCTTCCCGACCTCATTTTGTTGGATATCATCATGCCCGAGATCGAAGGCTTTGAAGTGTGTTCCGCTCTCAAAGCCGACGAGCGAACAGCCGATATACCCATCATTTTCCTGTCGGCAAGGAGCGAAGTCAAAGATAAGATCAAAGGGCTTGAGATCGGGGCCGTGGACTACATCACCAAGCCTTTCGACCGTGGCGAGGTACTGGCTCGGGTGCAGAATCAGCTCAAGATCAGGGCCCTCACCAAGGATTTAATGGAGAAGCAGGCGCGCCTGGACGAGGACCTGAAGGCCGCCGCCGGCATCCAGGGGAGCCTGCTGCCGCGGAAACTGCCCGATGTGGAAAATCTGGAAATGGTGTGGAAGTTTACTCCATGTGAAATGATCGGCGGAGACATATTCAATGTATTGCGTTTGGATGAATCTCACCTGGGTTTCTACATATTGGACGTGAGCGGTCATGGCGTGCCATCGGCCATGGTCACGGTCTCCGTCTCCCAAATGTTCCAGACCCACAGTGGCTCCCTGGTAAAAAGACAAAAGGGGAATCCGCCCTTCTATGAAATCGTTCAGCCCCGCCACGTTCTTCAGCAATTGGACAGGGAATATCCCCTGGACCGTTTTGACAAATATTTCACCATTGTCTATGCGGTTCTCAATGTTCATACGGGTCATCTGAGCTACAGCAACGCGGCCCATCCGTGCCCGGTCCTGCTCCATGCCGATGGGACCCTGGAGCTCTTGGACAAGGGAGGAACCATAATCGGCCTGGATGGCGCGGTCCCGTTCGAAGAGGGAGAACTGGACCTGCACCGCGGGGATAAGCTGTTTCTTTATACCGACGGATTGACCGAGTATCAAAATGATGAGGGCGGGTTCTTTGGTCAGGATCGTTTCCACGATCTTCTGGCAAGCCTGAGAGATAGGTCCCTATCGGTGATTTTGGACCGCGTATATGAAGCCATGACGCAATTCGGTAACCGGGTGAAGCTGCAGGATGATGTGAGCATTCTCGGGATTGAATTCAAGGGATGAGGAAACGGCTTTCATTCAATGGCATGGTCCCAAAAGAGGATTATGGAATGATATCGAAGTCGGCGTTCCGAACAGCGAGGCTCGCCGGGTCATGCCGGGGCTTTCGCCATGGACTTGGCGGCCGCCAGTGCCAGGACCGCTTCCTCGGCCGAAGGATGGATTCGAAAGACTCGGTCCATTCGAGTCAACCGAAAAAGGCTGTCGACCGTTTCCTTCAGACCGCCTATGCGCAGTTCACCTTTTTTACCCAAGGTTTTCAGCATCGACACAATGGCGCCGAGTCCGCTGCTGTCAATGAAGTCAACGTCGGACAGATCCAGAACGATAAGGTTTCGGCCGCGGTTGATCCGATCAACCATTTTCCCCTTAAAATCCGCTGAGCCGGACGCATCAATTCGCTTACCCACCGGCCTGACCACCAGCACCTCGCCGACTACCCTTTCTTCCATGTCCATCTGTTTTTCTCCTTTTATACTGATTTAGGATCAGATGTTTCATTACCAAAAGCGGGCAAGATGCCCGCGCTCCCGGGAAAGAGCGCACACGAAAGGAAACTTTTTACCCTTAAGCGGTATAGTTCACCGCAAAGACGCAAAGGACGCCGAGAGTGGCAAAGGTTTTTATTATAAGATTAGATCCTTGCGTTTCCTTGCGCTCTTTGCGCCCTTGCGGTGAAAAGCCCAGTTTGTGACCGCTCGCGGCATAGCGCTGGTGTATTGATTGGGTCTCATGGATTCGACCTTGCTTCCGCAAGCGGTGGTTCACTGTTCTTTTCGAAAAACTTGCTCAAGGTGAGGACATTGCGCTCTCCACGGCGGTGGTATTCCACCCGATCCATAACGCTTTGCATGATGTAAAGCCCCATGCCGCTTTCCGGCAACGCCTCCAGATCGCCGGGATCATAATCCATGGCCGGTGCGTGGATCTCATTCATGCTTCGACCGCTGTCACCTATTTGAAAGGTGAGCCTGTCCACATGGAGTGAAACCCAAATTTCCACCTCATGGCCCTTTTCGTTTCCGTAAGCATGCTTGATGGCGTTGTTGACGGCTTCGATAACCGACAGCTCCACTTGATAAACGGCGACTTCGCTGAGCGGCGCATGGGAGCACAAGGCCTTTACCGCGAGGCCGACCAGAAAAACCATTTCCAGGTTGCTGTCGATGACAAGCTTGATGGATTTTGCGGATTTTGCGTGAGTCATTTCACTCTCGAAGGTCAGGGCGTGAGTTCCGCCTCGATGGAGGAAACCATCAATGGCCTGCTTCTTTCTTCATTCCCCGTTGCAACGAGTGGCCATAATCATCGCTTCGGCCAGTGCGAAAAGCCCTCACCACGGAGGCACCGAGAACAACCCGTTATTCCAAAGCCATTCAATTCCTTGGTGCTCTTCGTGTCCTTCGTGGAAGGAAAGAGCCTTTGAAATGGCCCAAACGATGAGCAAGCCCCAATAAGTATTACCTAGCGCTCGGAAGCACCGGAAGCAAGTCAAAATGAAGCAGCCATGCTCATGCGACCGCGGTCTTCCAGCTTCGATTCAGCCTCTTGCAGGAGTCGCCATGCAGGTTATCATTATGCACCGATAGGTTCGGGCCGGCATCAGGAAAAGTGTCAATCGCGCCCGCCGGCACCGGCACCGTTCAACCTGAACCGCAAAGGACAACCACAATGCAGTCAGCGTCGCCTCTCACCAAAGTCCACTCAATCTTCGCCGACGATCTGAACGCATACATGAAATCCCACCGCGAACAGGACTACCTGCTGATCGATGTGCGCGAGCCGATCGAATATGAACTGGGGCATATTCCCGGGGCCAAACCGATCCCGCTCGGCCGGTTCGAAGCGCGCATCAGCGAACTGGATAGCGATCGCGAGGTGCTGCTTTATTGTGCCGGCGGCGCTCGATCGCGGGTCGCGACCGCCATGCTGGCGGCAAGCGGACTCACCCCGCGCGCCATCTTCAACGTGGAGGGTGGATTTTCCGCCTGGGACGGCAAGCCGCTGCAGGACCTGCCGCGGGTGAAGGCCTTCGATGGCCTCACCGGCCTGCCGCAAATCCTCACCGCCGCCATGAATCTGGAAAAAGGGGCCTGGCGCTTCTATGCCGCGCTGCTTGACCGGCACCCATCGTCCCCCTTCGCCCAGACCGCGGCCACCCTGGTGAAGCTCGAACGCGAGCACGCCCGAGTGGTGCACCGGTTGCTCAGCCGGTACTCCGGCGGCGGCGCGTTGACCGACTTCGACCAGATGTTCGCAGAGCTTTCCGGCGACATCCTGGAAAGCGGTGAAGCCCTCGAACCCGCCCTGGCCCGCGCTGAATCGCTGGCGCTCCAGCCCTGCGTGGCGTTTGCCGAACTGGCTCTGGACATCGAATACCATGCTTACGAACTCTACCGCGCCTTGTCCGAGCAGAACCGGGACCCGGAGGAAAAGGGAGCGTTCCTCACCCTGGCCGAACAGGAAAAAGGTCACATCCGCCTGATCGCGGGCCGGCTGGAAGATTGCTTCGAGCAGTGAAGATTCAATCCAGGCGGAGCACAAGTTTGCGGGGGCTTGAAGCAAGTGGTGAGCGGCCGACACGGGCCACGCTGGGGCGCGGCGGTCCCGGTCGCGGGCGCGGGCGGACGGTCGTTTTCTTGCTCGCCGCTGGGGGGCTGGGAGGGGCAGTTGCCGGGCTGGGCGCCACGGCGCCTGTGGGCGAGCGGCTGTGGCTCTTTCAGTGCCTGTACCTTAGCGCCTTTTTGCTCCTGGCTTTCATGCTCCGGTCCTTTCCCGATCACTGGCCGGAACACCGGCGGATCATCCTGATTTTCGCGGTCGCCATCATCTATCGAATGGTATTTCATGCATTTTCGGCCGATTCCGAAGGCTCGTTTAGCGGTCCGCGGTTGCCGGCCATGCTACCGCTGCGGTCGTGGGCATTGATCCGGAATCCGACGATCTTCCACAACGGTTTGCTCGTGCTGTTCGATCTCCTGGTCGTCGCCGCCCTGGTTCGACTGCTGCGACTGCTGAAGTTGCCTTTAAGCCGCACCCTCATTTATGCGGCCAACCCGCTGGTGCTGATGCAGGCGGCCGGAAGCGGCCCCGCGAGCGCGCTGGCGGTGGCCCTGCTGCTGACCGCGCTGGTGGAATTCGAACGCGGGCGCGACCCCATCGGCTTTTTCGCGCTCGGCGCCGCGGGCATCGGTGCCTGCCCGATCGCCGCGCTCCTCCCATTCATGATCACCCGAGACAACTGGCGAAAAAGCTTTTGGGCCCTGGTCCCGCTGCTCACCCTGGCGGCCGCCGCCGCCGGTTTTCACCACCAGTTCGGGTCCATCGGGCTGCCCATCTCCGGCGCAGCTCCGTTCGCCGCCGATTCGCTGCCGGTTTTGCCGCAGACGTCCCTCGGCAGCGGCGTTCGGACGTTCGGCTTCATTTTGCTGGCCGGCTGCCTCGGCATCATTTTCCTCACGGTCCACACCCGGGTGCGGAGCGCCTACCTGGCCCTCGGTTCGGTGTTGGTTTTGATCGGGCCGCCGGCACCTCAGGCCCTGAAGCTGATCATCCCATTTCTCGCCTGCTATCCGTCCCGCGCCTGGTGGTTCTTGGTCGCGGCGCTGCCCGGTTCCGAGTTGATCATCGCCCAGTTGCATCAGGCCGGAGCGCCTCCCGACCGGTTCCTCCAGCATGTGTTGTGCTACGGTCCCTTTCTTGCCCTGCTGCTGATCGACGCGCTCCGCCCGGCCCGAACTCCGGGCGCGGTACGCTTCGATCCGGTCGCAACGGTTTCGGTGATCGTTCCCACCCTCAATGAAGCGGACCAGATCCCGGAACTTCTGAACAACCTGGCGCAACTTGTGGACGCTGACCGGGTGAGCGAAGTGATTGTGGTCGACGCCGATTCCACCGATGGCACCGCCGGTTTGGCCCAGCAACTGGGAGCCCGGGTGATCCGCTCAGAGCGCGGCCGCGGCCGGCAGATCGCACGCGGCATCGCCGGCGCCACCGGTGATGTGATTCTGATCGTGCATGCCGACTGCCGCCTCAAACCCGATGCCGTCGGCCGCATTCGGCACCGGCTCAATCAGCAGCCGGAGCTTGTTGGCGGCGCGCTCGGCATGAGCTATCGCTCCGGCGGGCCGCGCCTGAGACTCCTGGCGGCCCTCAACAACGCCCGCAGCCGCTGGCTTGGCATTGCCTTCGGCGATCAGGGTCAGTTTTTCCGGCGCCATGCGCTGGCGCATATCCAGGGCTATCCCGCACAGATGCTGATGGAAGACGTGGAACTGTCGTTTCGAATGAAGGAAAACGGACCGGCGTGCCACCTTGCCGACGGCATTCAGGTGTCGGGCCGGCGCTGGCGGCAACGGGGATTCGCCGGCAACGCTTGCAAGGTGCTGGCCCTGCTCAGCCTCTATCTGGTGCAGCGGCGCCTGGCCTGGCCGCTGCTTTCCGACCGCGCTTATTACCAGCGCTACTACTGAAGCTTCCAGGCTGGTAGTGACGCCGTAAGGCGCTGCTCCCGCCAACGCCGCAACGCCCTTACGGGCGCACTACCAACGCCTCCGCCTGGCCGCGCCTGGTTGTCCCCCGGGACCGCCGCGCCCCTGCGCGGCCTCTTGATTTTCGCCGTCGATCCCCTCAGCCTGTAAAATTCCATAAAGCCAGCAGGGCGAAAAACAAAATCCCCGCCAGTATTTTCAGGAAGAACTGTTCCTCCGGCTGCGGCATTCGGCCAAACGACGGCGACCGCGGTTCCGGCACAGGCTTCGACGACCCGACCTTGCGCCGCACCCGTTTGAACAGGCCGACAATAAACAGTCCCCCCATAGCCACCACAACCAGTATCGCCAGGACTTTGGTCATTCGCTCCGTGCCTCCGTGAGCCCCTTGAGACTGTCGCCTCAGTTCCCTTGCACATCCGCCGCATGCAAGTTATTCTAAATTCAGATCCGTTGCCTTTACCCCATCATCGCAACAATCCATCAACTCAGCAAGGAGGTCCAGCCATGACATTCGAAGCCATCAAGGAAGCCGTCCTGCAACTGAATGCAGCGGACCAGAAACGCCTGATTCTCGAACTGGTCCCGCAAATCTGGCCACGGGCCTGTCAGGACGATGCCTGCCTGGTGCAGATGCGGGAACTGGTGGACGAGGAAGCGGTGAAGAAATTCCGGGCGCAGCATTTCAATTCCGTCTAGTGGTTGCGGGCGGCCCCGGATCACGG
>MNZR01000354.1:0-4622 GCA_001873705.1 Syntrophobacteraceae bacterium CG2_30_61_12 | reverse complement strand
ATCACGGGAGCCGCCCTGCCTTGATTCCCGGGATTCAGGTAGACGCCCAGAGCTGCTCGGAAACCCCATGAACAATGAAATCCACCGACTTCAGGATGAAGCCAGACGGATCGCATCGCGGAATCGTCAGCCGGAATTCTACCAGCGCTTCCAGGCCGATGCCGCCGCCGCCCGCAAACTCTATTTCGATCATCCCCTGGTGCTGCTGCTGCGGGAACTGGTCGAACCGCTGCTGAACGACGATCTCGGCCACGGGCTCAGCCACAGCCGACGGGTGAGTTTGGATTGCGCGACCCTGATCGGCATCGAAGCCAATGGTTCGGCAGCCGCCCCGGCCGAGCGTGAACGCTGGATGGTGCTCGGCCATCTGGCCGGTCTGATGCACGATATCTGCCGCGAACAACCGCGGCACGCCATTGTCGGGGCCCGTGAAGCCGCGAAAATCCTGGATGACTTCCCGGTATCGCGGGAAGAGATTCGCTGGATCTGCCGCGCCATCGAAAACCACGAAGCCTTCGTCCCGCCCCTGCCCTGCCCGCACCCTTTCATGCGCCTGCTGAGCGATTGTCTCTACGACGCCGACAAATTCCGCTGGGGACCCGATACCTTCACCGAAACGCTCTGGCACATGATGGATCACCAGTGCCTGACCCCGACCGTCATGCTGGCTCGGTTCCCCTGGGGGGTGCGCGGGGTGGAACGGGTTCGAGACACCTTCCGCAGTGACACCGGGCGCCAGTACGGGCCGGATTTCATCGAGATCGGGATCGACATCGGGCGTGAAATCTACCGCTACCTGCTCAAGCACTACGGCGCAACCGAGCTCGGTGCCGATTTCCGCTGAGCCCCACCCGGGATCCGATCCCAAACCTGCCGGCTGAACAAACGGAAACCCTACTTTGCTGGTTTAGGATCGGATGTTTCATTAGCAAAAGCGGGCAAGATGCCCGCGCTCCCAGGAAAGAGCGCACACTGAATGCAACTTTTTAGCCTCAACCGGTATAATTGCCAAGCGACCAATAGGGACGAAACATTTCCGAATTGTGCCCGGTGAGCGGATGTTACCCCGCAACGGGAGGGATTATTCATGGCATCGAGCAACCGCACGCTGACCGCCATTGCCGGCATTCGGGTGGGGCACGCGGAACTGGCCGGGGCCCCCAGCGGCTGCACGGTGGTGCTCCTGGATCGTGCCGCGGCGGCCGGAGTGGATGTGCGCGGCGGTGCCCCCGGCACCTACGGCACCGATTCGCTGCAGCCGGTCAATCTGGTGGAGCGCATCCATGGGCTGTTTTTCAGCGGCGGCAGCGCCTTCGGCCTCGATGTGGCGCAGGGGGTGCGGCGCTATCTGAGCGAACGCGAGGTGGGTTTCGACAGCGGCTATGAACGCATCCCCATCGTCTGCGGGGCGGTCATCTTCGATCTCGGGATCAATCGCAGCGGCCGCTATCCCGACGCCGACCTGGGCTATCGCGCCTGCCTCGCCGCCGGCGTCGATCCGGTCGCCGAAGGCTGCGTCGGCGCCGGACTGGGCGCCACGGTGGGGAAGCTCCATGGGCTGCCCCAGGCGATGAAAACCGGCCTCGGCAGCGTCCGTATCGAGGGCGCCGACGGCCTCATGGTGGCGGCGCTGATGGTGGTGAACGCCTTCGGCGACGTGCTCGATCCCGATTCCGGCCGGATCGTGAGCGGCTGCCGTAACAGCCCCACCGGCCGGGAACTGCTCGGAATGGAGCGGGCCATTCACGGAATGAATCGGCTGCTGGGGTTTCCCGAGGGCGCCAACACCACCATCGGGGTGGTGGCCACCAACGCCGCCCTCGGCAAGACCCAACTCACCAAGGTGGCGCGGATGGCCCACGACGGCATGGCCCGGAGCATCTGCCCGGCCCACACCATGTACGACGGCGACACGATCTTTGCTCTGAGTTGCGGCGATGTGACCGGAGTGGAAGTATCGGTGGTCGGCACCCTGGCCGCCCGGGCCACCGCCCTGGCCATTTTACGGGGGGCCGAACAGGCCGGCGCAAGCCACGGCCTGCCGGCCGCCACCGATCTGGTTCGTCATTCCAGCGAACTCCCATGACCGGGGACGATCACAACGAAGAATGAAAATCTTGGGCTGCCGGTAGGTCGGGGTTTGCGTAGCACTCCCTGACGATCCGTCGGTAAACTGCCCATTGGAGACGCCGGCAAATCGTCGGGTAGCTCCCGTTGGTCGCAACCCGACCTACCAATTCATTGTTCCATTTGGATGAGCCCGCCCATCACCGATGATGCACCTGGTGTCCCATTTTCATGGGAAGGCTGGAATCCAGGTTTTTCAAGGGACTCTGGACCCCCGCCTGCGCGCGGGTGACGTGCAGCCAACGGCGGTACGGGGGGGGCGGCCCCAACCGCAACCTGGGTCGGGGCCGGAAGGGTCCGATCAGCCGTTCTTCCGGGCGAATTCCGTCATGAATTGAACCAGGGCTTCGACCCCGGCGACCGGCATGGCGTTGTAAATGGAAGCGCGGCAACCGCCCACCGAGCGGTGGCCCTTGAGGCCGCCGAGGCCGGCTTGCTGGGATGCGGCGATGAAGGCTTTTTCCAGGTCCGGAGTCGGCAGCCGGAAAGTCACGTTCATCTTCGATCGACTGCCGGGTTCCGCCGTTCCCCGATAAAAGTCCTGGCTATCCAGGTAGCCATAAATGACATCGGCTTTCCGCCGGTTCACCATTTCCATGGCCGCCACCCCGCCCACGGTTTCTTCCAGCCATTTCAACACCAGACCGACCACATAAATCGCTACCGTGGGCGGCGTGTTGAAGCGCGAATCCTTGTCCACGAAGGTGCTGTATTTGAGCATGGTGGGGAGATCCTTGGGCACCCGATCGAGCAGGTCCGAACGCAGGATCACCAGGGTCACTCCGGCCGGACCGGCGTTTTTCTGGGCCCCGGCGTAGATCAGACCAAACGGCTTGGGATCGAACACGCGGCTGAAGATATCCGAGGACATGTCGCAAACGATGGGCACCCCGCCGGCATCCGGGAAGTCGGCCCACTGGGTGCCGCGAATGGTGTTGTTGGAAGTGAGGTGCAGATAGGCGGCATCCGCGCCCACTTGAAACCCCTTGGGGATGTAGGTGAACTCGCGATCCTCGGAACTGGCGATGACCCGCACCTGGCGCCCCTGAATCCGGGCTTCCTTGATCGCCTTGGTGGACCAGGTGCCGGTATCGACATATTCCAGCGCCTTCCCCGACACCGCCAGATTCATCGGCACCATGCAGAATTGCAGGCTCGCCCCCCCTTGCAGGAACAGCACATGATAGCGCTCATCCAGGCCGAGCAGCCGCTTCACCCGCGCCACGGCATCATCGATCACCGCATTGAACCATTCCGAACGGTGACTGATTTCCATAATGGACATGCCGGAACCGCGAAAATTGAGCAGCTCCCTTTGCATTTCTTCCAGAACGGGCAACGGCAAAGCCGCCGGACCAGGATTGAAATTGTAGATGCGCTCACTCATGGCTGCTTCTCCTTTTGATCATGTATTTGATTTCGTTTCTGTTTGGCTGCTTATCCAGGTCATTGGAGAGTTACTCCCGGGACGTTCTCATGTCAACTGATTTACCCGTCCAAGTGCCTGGTCGAGCGAGCCGTTCGGCGCGGATCGAGGCGGGAACGGAACAAGGTGCACTAGCGCCATGAGGACGGCCACCGGCGCCCTGGGTTCCGGCGGTTCCGGCGCGGCGGTCCCGGCGAGCGGCTAGCCCAACCCGGAGGGTTCCAGATCGGCGATACTCGCCAGCAGTTCGGCGTTGGTGGGATGCCGGGTCAAGAGGGTGAGCAGGGCGTCCATGACCTGTCGCGGTGCCCGCGTTGCCAGCAGGCGGCGCAGTTTGGCCACCTCGGGCGCCCGCTCCGGCCCCAGCAGCAGTTCTTCCTTGCGGGTCCCGCCGGCCGCCAGATCGATGGCGGGGAACATGCGGGCTTCCGCCAGACCGCGATCCAACACGATTTCGGTGTTGCCGGTGCCCTTGAATTCTTCCAGGATCAACTGATCCATCCGTGAGCCGGTATCGGTGAGAGCGGTGGCAATGAGAGTGACCGAGCCGCCGTCCTCGATGTTTCGGGCCAGCCCGAACAGGCGTCTCGGGATTTCCAGCGCGCCCGCTTCCAGCCCGCCGGACATGATCCGGCCTCGGCTTTGGGAAGCGGTGTTAAACGCCCGGCTGATCCGGGTGATGCTGTCGATCAGCACCACCACGTCATGGCCGCATTCCAGTTCAATCTGAACATGAGCCAGGACCCAGGTGACCAGGGCGATGTGATCGCGCGGCGAGCGATCGTTGGTGCTGGCGAACACTTCCGCATCGATATGGCGCCGGAAATGGGTCACTTCTTCCGGGCGTTCGTCGATTAGCAGCACCATGATGCGGGTTTCGGGGTGAGCGAACCGGATCGCTTCGGCGATATTTTGCAGCAGGGTGGTTTTCCCGGCTTTCGGCGGGGAAATGATGAGGCCGCGCGACCCCCTGCCGATGGGGGCAAAAAGATCCACCAGGCGCATGGCCGGGAGCCCGCAGGCATCGAGATGGAAGCGCTCGGTGGGATCCACCGCCACCAGCCGGGTG
>MNZR01000178.1:7925-12692 GCA_001873705.1 Syntrophobacteraceae bacterium CG2_30_61_12 | reverse complement strand
ACCAGGCGGCTGTGGCGCTTGCATCCGGCGCCGCGGGCACGCCCAATGGCGCCGTGGTGCCTGCCCCCGAAGCGGTGGCGCTGATCCCGGCACCCGAACCGCCGCCGAGGATCGTTTGGGAACGGGCCGCGCTCACCTGGACTGCCGGCAGCGGGGAACTGACGGCGACTTGGGAAGGCCGCAAAGCGTTGGTCAAGGGCAAGGACTTGATCCCGGCGAATCTTCAGGACCGCCTTGTTGCGAAGAAGAAAAAGGCCAAAGCCGTGATCGCCCGGGTGACGGTGGAAGCGATCGGCAACGGCTTGGCCATTGTCGCGATCGAAGAGATCTGAGCTCAATCCCTTGGATGTTTTTACCGCGGATCGTTCGGGTGTCGGGGCTGCCGAATTGACTTAACCTGTTTCCTCGCATGAGATCACCAATAATAACGATGAGAGGAAAGAGCATGAGAACAACCGTCACGCTAGATGACAACCTGGTGCGGGAATTGGTGGAAATATCCGGCATGAAGACCAAAACCGCCGCCGTGACCTCCGCAATCAGGGAACAGATCCGAACAGCCAAGTTGAAAAGACTCTCGGATCTCCTCGGGAAGATTGCGGTCGACGAAAAGGCGTTCGAGGAGGGCAATGAGTTGGATCTGAATCGTGCCGCCTGGTTGGAGAGGCTCGGTGGGGAAAATGACGCGCCATAAAGAGTCGGTGCTCATTGACACCTCCGTTTGGATCGATGCCTTCCGCGGTAAAAACCCCCGAATTGTTGAAGTCGCCAAACGGTTGTTGCAGGAAGACCGGGTCCTCACCTGGGGACCGGCCGTGTTTGAAATCCGGCGGGGCGTCCGCCCCACGGAACGACCATCATCACCGTCCCCTTGAACGAAGGGAACCGCCCATGGCCAACGTCTACATCTCGTTTCTCGGCACCAACGACTACCTGCTCTGCCACTACCAACATCAGGGCAACGAGCCATGCCCGGAACCGGTGCGCTTCGTTCAGGAGGCAACCGTGGCGATGAGTTGTGGTTCCTGGGGTTCGGAGGATTCCATCGTCATTTTTACCACCGAGGAGGCCGAAAAGAGGAACTGGTGGGACAACGGCCACTGCGACCGGAAGACCAACGCCGCACTATGCCGCGAGGGCTTGAAAGCCAGACTGGAAAAGATGGGTCTGAAGGCACCGGTGCGCTGTGTGCGCATTCCCGAAGGCCACGATGAAACCCAGATATGGGCCATTTTCGAGAAGATCTTCGAGGAGATGAAAGCAGGGGACCGGATCGTTTTTGATATCACCCATGCGTTCCGATCCATTCCGCTGCTGGCGACCGTGGTCCTCCATTACGCCAAGGTGATGCGGGCGATTCAGGTGGCCGGCATTTATTACGGCGCCTTCGAGGTCCTGGGCGACTATCAGACGGTTAAGGACATGGCGGTGGAGGAACGAATCGCGCCGATCCTGGATCTCGGCGCGCTCGACCAGTTGATGGATTGGACCATCGCCACCGACCGCTTCATCAAGACCGGCGATCCGGGCCTGGTGGCCGACTTGGCCAAGAGCCAGGTGGGACCGATCTTGAGGGAAAGTCGGGGGCGCAATGAGGCGGCTCAGGCGATAAAGAAACTGAGCGACACGCTGAAGCAATTCCACCTCGGTCTCGCCACCTGTCGTGGGCCGGAACTCGCCGTCGGCGCTCGAAAAGTCAAGGAGCAGGCGACACGCTGCCGAGGGTTGGATCTGCATCCGCCCTTTCGGCCCCTGTTCGAACGGATCGAACAACGTCTCGATGCCTTCGCGGACGATTCGCTTCAGGCCGGACTGGCCGCGGTGCGCTGGTGCAGTGAACACGGCTTGATTCAACAAGGGTTCACGATCTTGGAGGAAACCCTGATCTGCCTGGTGCTTACCGGAGTCGACGGCGATCCCCAGGACGTTACCCTGCGCGACGTGGCTTCGCAGAGCTTTGCGATCCTCGGTAAAAAGATCGAAAATTGTCGGGAAAAATGGCAGGAGCCGGCGAAAAGTAATCCCGAGATGGTGGGAAAAATGATCGCGTTCATCCGCGCCACGGCGGGGCTGGAGCAACGGATGGATCGGGTGCGCCAGGCCCGCAACGATCTCAACCATGCCGGTTACCATAGGAACGCAAAAAAGCTCGGCCACGCGGGCTCCTTCGCCACCGATTTGGCTGACCATTTGGATGGAATTGAACGCTTGTTTCGTCCGGATGGGATGGCCCTCGCCACGGATTCCCGCTGAACCTGTTCCTTCATCCCGCACGGATGAGGAACGGCTCGCGGGTCACGCCCTCTTGCCGTCCGCGAGACCGGTCTCTTAGCCCCTGGAAGTCTTCATCGGCAATGAGCACGCCGGCATTTTCCAGGAGCCTTCGAAAGGATCCAAGGGCGCCCCAGTAGCCCTCCTTCCCGCGGCTGAGGCGTTCATATTCCGCAATGGACAGGAGGACCGCAACCGGCCGGCCGTATCGGGTCAGCTTCACCGGAGGCCCTTGTTCAACAGCATGAACGATGGCCGGAAGCCGGTTCTTTGCTTCGGCTATGGTGCATTGATCTGCCATGGCTTCCCCCCCTCGGTGGTGGTGACGATACGCCTGACGACGCAGCTCGGAAGATAGCCATAATCATGGCCATAATCAAGAAGATGAGAGGTCTTCGAAATGATTGTTCCCGAGCGCCGCTCAGCCCTCGCGGGCCAGCTGACCTGGGTTGCCACTCAGAGGCGCGGAGCTCGCCTGGGCAGACTCTAAGATCTCCGGTATTTCCAGGTCGCGACAGATTCTGCGGACCAGGTCTTCGTTGATCTCGCGATGTCTCGGTATCGTGGAAACTTTTTTCCTTGCAGGGTGGAGGTAGACCGTGTGGCTGCCGCCTTCTCGCAGCAATCTACAGCCGTGAGCTTCCAGGTAGCGAATGAGATCGCGCCGCTTCATGCCGCACGGATGAGGAACGGCTCACGGATTACATCTTGACCCTGAAGAGACCGCTCGGAAAGCGCCCGGTTGGCGTCCAGCACCAATTCGACAGCTTCTTGGAGGTTCCGGCGCGCTTCATCCAGGGTTGTTCCCTGCGTGTTGGCCCCGGGCAATTCCTGAACAAAGCCAATGTAACCTTCAGGCACTTTTTGAAAAATAAACGTGAGTCTGATTTCCATAAGGGTCTGCTCCAATTCCGTGGTTTCGCCGGATAACCGCGCCGGGAAAGCCGCTGCCGACTGCCGCCCCACAGCATCCCGAAGCCTATCATAAGCAATGACAATGGACATTGACAAGCGCAACGACGGGTGGTTCAACTCGGCCGATGTTTCCATGCTGGTGAATGGCAAGAATTGGTGGTTCAGGATCACTTGCGCAACAGCACCCCGTCATTCCCGCGGTTTTTAAGCGGGAATCCATGCCAAGGCTCATTTCTCTTATCTGACTTCAAAGTCAGCACTCGCCGTTCAGGCGGGCCGAAGGCCGGTGGCAGCACTGGATTCCCGCTGGAAGCATGCGGGAATGACGAATTGAGGGTTGTGACGGATGTTTTATTTTTGCCACGCCCCGCTTAGCGGCACAGGTTGCAAAAATACCAATTCTTGCCCGGCCGGATTTTATAAAGTGCTCTTGCCATGCCGTATCAATGGGTCATCGGAGCGATAGCGTTTGGTTTCGGATTCGGCCGAGGAGTGGAGTGAACTCGATCGCCTGCTTCGATCGGGAGCAATTCCCGGCGACCCCGCTCGGTCCTTGACCCAGGCACTGCAACCCAGGAATGGACCATGACTGAAGATAGCTTTAATTCCCAACCGCGGATCGGGCAATCGATTCTCCATCGGAACGGCTGCACCGAAAGCGATGTGGCCTATCATCTGGTGGCGCGGCTTTTGGAGTGCTCCGGGTGGGCGCCGGTCGAACTCTATTTCGAACGCTGGGGAAACGGTTCGGCTCCGGATATCACCTTGATTCCTCAGGGGCAGTCGCTGCCGGTGCTCACCGTGGAAGTGAAACAGACCTGGGACGGGGGCGGCTGCGAAGCCGGCTGGGCCCGGACCTTCGCCCGCGCCGAAACCCGCCGCGCCGATCCCCTGCTCCAGGTCTATCAGCAACTCGATCGGATCGAGCGGCTGCACGCCCATCGCTTTGCACTCTTGATCGACGGCCGCCGGTTTGGTTCCTTTGCGGTTGTTCCCGAACGGCCGGATACCATTCACTCCCAATGGGAAAAACATTGGGGAAATCTGGATGAATGCCTCGGAAGCGATCATGCGGCGAGAGCCGTCTGGAAGTCCGCTTTGGCATTTTCACCGGATCAAGATGATGATGAAGGAAAGACTGGGCCAGAACCGCAAGATCTACCGCGTGGGGATGGTGGAAAAACTCCTCGGCTTGGTGGCCGAAGCCAGGCAGTTGCTGGAACAAGGGCCGCGTGGGTAAGTGATTCAGGGGCCTTTTCCGTTGCGATCCGGGTTGAGAAGAATGATCCGCTGAGCCGCAAAGGGGAAACGCGCATCGGCCTTTGCCCTTATCGGAAGCATTCGCTATGATACCGATGGGCAGCGGAGCGGACTCACCAGGAAACCAACGCCGTTGGAGCCGCGGGCTTCCGCCTCGACAAAGGGCAAGTTTGTTGGGCCGGCGGCCGCGGAACCTCCGGCGTTGTGAACGCCGGAATCGTCTACAGCCGGGGGCGTCGGGCCGAGGTCCGGCGCCGCATCAAGCGCGGTGCATCTTGCGATGGAGGAACACCATGGTCGGGTACGGAACCGGAACTGGAA
>MNZR01000178.1:0-7840 GCA_001873705.1 Syntrophobacteraceae bacterium CG2_30_61_12 | reverse complement strand
GGGATGGGTGGCGCCGAGTTGGCCGTGGCCCAGACCCTGCGTTCCCAGACCTACAGCCAGCAATATTATTCACCGCAGGCCGAAGCACAGCGCAGGAGAAACACCTGCATCATGCAGCGCCAGGTGACCCCGAACATGGCCACCATGTGCGGCCCGGGAATGGTTTGCGGCGACCGGTGG
This sequence comes from Syntrophobacteraceae bacterium CG2_30_61_12, assembly GCA_001873705.1. Classification (GTDB taxonomy): domain Bacteria; phylum Desulfobacterota; class Syntrophobacteria; order Syntrophobacterales; family DSM-9756; genus CG2-30-61-12. Next base: position 7,660 of record MNZR01000178.1, on the reverse strand, counting down.
ACCGGTAACCACCCCTACCGCTACCATCACGGTGCCGGCGCTCACGGCACCCGGCGCTAGGCCGAAACCGATCTGTTGCCAACATGCGGGCGGGATGCCGGCGCTCCCGGGAAAGCGCCCACAAAGCTTGAGGGAATTCATCCTGATGGAGCATCATCAGGGCGCAAAGGAGGGTTGCCATGCCTGAGCCTGAACTCAGAACGCCCCGCATGACCGCGGAAGAAAGTTGGTGCGGCTATGCCATCAAGAGGCAAGCGTTCGCCCGATGGACCAGGCTTTCGAATCATTGAAGAGTTGGCTCACGCAAAGACGCAAAGGAGTGGGGACGCTGGGCGTCACCAGACACCATGCCTTGTTCCGAGGAGTGAACGCTCACAATAAATCATGACAATGTCGAGGGACTTCTCCACCACTAACGGCATCGCCCCTTTCCCTGGCGGTGGTCCCACCTTCGCGGAAAACAGGGTCAAATAAACTGACACCGGTCGGGTCAAATATGTTGGGACGTAGTAAGTGGGCCTCTGTTTCTGCTGCTCTCACATTGAGGTGGTTCAGTTCCAAGGTCAGGGTGTGCCCAGCACTCCCTGACAATGCGGCATGACAGAATGGACGGTGGTGCATCGGGGGGCCCGGTGGTCCGATCAGCGAGGACGTCGGGGTGTGCTCCCGATGGTCACAACCCGACCTACGATGGGGAAGTCAGTCAGGCCAAAACCCACCGGAATCCGCTGGGACCGCCCGGGACCGCCGCGCCCCAGCGCGGCTCCTTGGTTCGGCAAGCGCCGAGCGCGGCGCCCGGTCGGGCTACCAGTTGAACACCTGGTCCAGTTCCTCGTCGGGGATGTCGAACACCACGTTGTGCGGGGCCACCGCTTCATTCTTGAAATAATCCGGCAGGCGGTCGTGCTTGGCGCTAAATCCCGCGCGGGCGTTGAAATCCCGTTCCATGGAGAGGACCTTCTTGCCCAGCGCGGCGACGTCGTCGGCGGTGAGCTTCAGGCCGTGGCAGGCGTTGATCATGTCGATCAGGGCCTGGAAGGTTTCCGGCTGATCGAGCACGGCGAAGGCGACGAACAGGCACATACCGGTGGCGTCGACGGCGGCGGTGGCGATCTGCAGGTTGCGCGACAGTTCGATCTGGCCCCGGGTGGACAAGGGGTCCACGTCGCCGCCCACCTTGAGCAGATTGGTGGCCACCGCGTAGCCGGCGGTGTGATCGGCGCCCATCGGGGTGGTGGCGTAGGTCACCCCGATCCCCTTGACCGCGCGCGGATCATAGGCGGGCATCGACTGCCCCTTGACCACCGGCACCCGTTCCACTCCAAACACCTTACCGGTGACCGCCGCGCCGCTGCCCAGAATGCGCCCGAGCGGCGACCCCTTGGCCACTTCCTTGACCAGATTGATGGCGGCTTGAGCGTCGCCGAATCGGGCCAGGCCGGCGTCCATGGCCACCCCGATGGTGGCGCCCATTTCGATGGTGTCGATCCCGGTGTCGTCGTCCAGAAAATCGAGCATGGCGATGCTGTCGAGATCATCGATCCCGCAGTTAGCGCCGTGGGCCCAGACGGTTTCGTATTCGGGCTGCTTGGTCAGGTACTTGCCGTCCTTATCGTGGTAGATTCCGGAACAGCGGATCACGCAGCCGCGATGGCAGCCGTGGGTGGCGCTGCCGCCACGGGCCGTTTCCGTTTCCGCCTGGGTTTCGCCACTGATCTTGGCGACCCCGTCGAATCGGCCTTGCTTGAAGTTGTAGGTCGGGTACGCTCCGGCTTCGTTGACCACATTGGCGAGTACGTTGGTGCCATAGGCGGGCAGGGCTTCACCGGTGACCGGGTGCTTGCGCAACCCTTCCACCCAGCGCTTGTTGGCTTCCTTGAAAGCTTCCGGGTCCTTTGGGGAACGCATCTTCATGCCGGTGTCATCGAGCACGATCGCCTTCACCCCCTTCGACCCCATCACCGCGCCGACCCCACCCCGGCCGGCATGCCGGGTCGGCCTCAGTTCCGGATCGGTGCAGGCGATGGAGGCCGCCGAGAGCTTCATTTCCCCGGCCGGGCCGATGGAAATGACCGCGATCCGATTGCCGTGTTCCGCCACCAGTTTTTCAACCGTTTTATAATTGCCGAGCATCTTGAGGCTGTTGGCGGCAACAACGCGAACCCCGTCCTTGGTGATCACCACCTTGTAGAGATCGTCTCCGGAGGGTTTCCCTTCCAGCACGATCGCCGCGTAGCCGAGGCGCCCCAGCACCTGGGACGCCTGGCCGCCGGCGTTGGCTTCCTTGATCCCGCCGGTGAGCGGGCTCTTACAGCCGACCGAAATCCGTCCGCTCATGGCGGCGGTGGTACCGCTCAGCATCCCCGGCGCGATCACCAGCTTGTTTTCGGCGCTGAGCGGGTGGCAGGTGGCGGGCACTTCCTTGGAAACCACGGCGGAAGTGAGGGCGCGCCCACCGAACCCGGCGTAGTCGCCCACTTCGGTCACGACGGTCTTGGGGCCGCCGGCCGCACCCATATCGATGCGAAGAATCTTGTTCATGAGTTCCTCCCTGGTTGGGGTGATCCAATAAGTATTATGGCTCTGGGTCTATCGCTGAGTGATTGAATATCTTCACCAATCGATCAGAGAACACATTCGGGAGGGGTTGTAAATATGGATAATTTGGCACAACGCCGGGGCTTCAACCCTTGGCCGGCGATCTGCCGTAATAGAGGCGGTAGAGCGTGGCATCGTCGATGCCCAGGGCATGGAGCAGCATCAGCAGATGATTTTGCAGCGAGGCCCTCCAGATGCCGCGTTCCAGGTAGCGACTGGGGGCGGTGCGGATTGGTTCGTCAATGATGGTGAGTCCGCCCAGGGTCAGGGCCCGGCGGACGAACTCCACGTCTTCCATCAGCATGGGCCGCTGGAAGCCGCCGATTTGATCATAGATCCGGCGCCGGCAGAACAGGCCCTGATCGCCGTACGGGCGATGCCGGATGCGGGTGCGCAGATTGGCCCAGGCGGCGATCAGATCCAGTTCCGGGCACGACGGTTCGAAGGCCAGGCGAAAGCAGCCGAGGGCCTGGTCGGTCCGGGCGGCGAAACGGTGCAGGTGATAGCCGAACCCGGCCGGCGGTTGGCAGTCGTCGTGGAGGAACCAGAGCAGATCGCCGGTCGCAGCGCCGGCGCCGGCGTTCAACTGACGGCCGCGGCCGAGGGCGGAGGGCAGCACCCGGATGCTGCGATGGAGATGATCGCAAGCGGCGGGGAGCGGCTGCACCGGGCCGGGCGCGGCGGGATGCACCAGCAGGATTTCGTCTCCCGGCCACAGACCGGTTCGGATCCGGTCCAGGAAAGGCTTGACTTGTTCGGGCCGGTGCCGGGTGGGAACGATCACCGAGACCCGGCTGGTGAACAGGGGATCGCGCTGGATCCGAGCGAGATCGTCCGCCGTATCGAGATCGTGGCGCACGGCGAGCGAACGCACGATCAGGCCGGCGGCGCCGAAGGCGGCCCGGGTCCTGGCGTAGACCGAGGAGGTGCCCCAGGTTTTCGGGTGAAACGCGAGGTGGCTGACGGGCCGCAGGCCCACCAGGTAGAACCCGCCGTCGGCGGCCGGCCCGAGCACCACCGGGGCGCGCACCAGTTCGGCGAAGGCGGCTTCGAGATCGGTCGCATCGAGGTCGCAGAGATCGGTTCCCACCAGGACGGTGCGCCGGTAGCCCAGTTGCCGGCAGGTTGCGAAGGCCTGGTCCATGCGCCGGCCCAGGTGGCCGTCGGTTTGCGGCAGCAACCGCCAGGGCCCGGGGAAGTCGCGGGCGATTTCCGGGATCGCCGCTGCCGGGGTGGCAAACACCAGGAGATCGACGTTCGGCCGCCCCTGTTGGAAGGTGAGGCAGACGCCCAGGGTGCGCCGCAGCAGTTTCACATACAGTTCGAGGGCGAATTGGTCGCCGTGGGTGGCGGCCAGCCGGGTCTTGACTTGCCCCGCCTGGGGCTGGCGCATGAACAGGATGAGGGCCTGCCGGTCGTTCGGGTGATTCAATATGCTCATGGCAAAATCCCCGTAGGTCAAGGTGTGCGGAGCACTCCCTGACAATTTGGGGTGGGGATGCTGATTGCCTGCGTTACCGGCTTGTCGGGTAGCTCCCGCTGGTCGCAACCCGACCTACGAGCTTTTTGACAGGATCAACACATTCAACCGGATACCCGTCAATCCCGTCAATCCCGTCAATACCGTCAATACCGTCAATTCCGTCAAGCAAGATTTTCCCACAAAGGTGCAATTTATGGCCGCGTAAAGTATGGCGATACCGATGCCGATGCCGATACCGGTCGTCAGTAGGCCAGGCTGCCCAGGGATTTCATGATCAGGGTAAAGCCCATGGCCAGCATGCCCATCAGCCCCATCCCGCAGGAAAAGCCGGCGAGCAGCACGGGAGCGTATTGCCTCCAGGCCAGGCCGTATTTTTTCACGAAATAGTAGCGGCCGAGTAAAGCGCCGAGCACTTCGAGAAAGATCCCGTGCGGAGTCGATTGCCCGAGGCCCCGGACCACGCCGTAAATGAGCAGGATCGGCCAGCCCAGCTTGCCCAGCACGTAGTAGGTGCAGGACCCGAGGCCCAGCCCCCAGAACACGTAATCCAGGTTGAGCGCCTGGAAAAAGGGCGAATAGCCTTCCAGGGTGGCGCTTTGCAACAGCAGGGTGTTCAGCGCCTGCAGGTGCCACAGTTCCTGAGCGTAGGGATACTGAGCCGAAGGGATCGGGGCCAGCCGCCAGATGTATTGGGAAAACAACAGAGAGGCCAGCATCACCACCGGAAACACCAACAATTCGGCCTTGATGATGCTGCGGAAGCTGGTCCCGGTCAGTTCGATTTCGCGCCAGCGCACGGTGGCCTTGCCGTAGTTGTGGAACGGAATGGGCGCGTACCAGATCCCGATCCCCTGATAGCCAAAAAACTTGGAAGCGGCAATGAAGCTCGCTTCGCGCACCATGGGCAGACTCACGAATTGACCGGTAATGCCTTCCATGCGCGCCGAGACATAAGAAATGAAAGGGGTGTAGATGAACCCGTAAGCCACCAGAAAAATCCACGGGAAGCCGGGCACCAGGAGCGCCGACAGGGCCACGTAAGCGGTGGTGGAAGCGACATAGATGCCGATGGCGATCCAGATGCTGAAGTCGCCGCGGCCGGCCGGCGGATGGAAGAGCCGCTGCAAGCGCTGGCGAAACGGCGCCAGTTCGGCGGAACCGAACCCCTTGAACACTTCGTAGATGCCGATGCACGCGATCGCCAGTCCGATCCCGATGCCGAAGCTCATGTAAAAGTCGAAATTGTTGGCGAACACCGTATCCACGGTGGCCATGCCCTTGTGCCAGCGATGCAGAATGCCGTGCTCATAAAGGATTGGGTTGGCCACCAGGGTGATCACAAAGCCCACCAGACCGCCGATCACCGCCCAAAACGGCAGCACCATACCGATGAACAGCAGCCCCAGATCGAGCTGAATTCCGGTGGCCACCGCCGGCAGCAGGTCTTCGGTCACCTGAGTCAGTTCGATCCAGGGGATCGGCAGCAGTCGCACCGGTTCCGATAGAATGACGCCGGACGCCGCCGGCAGCAGGACATAGACGGCGCCGAACGCCAACCCGATCATGCCGCCGACGGAAAACAACCGCCATTTCCAGCTCGCTTCTTTCTGCTCGGTGGATTCGGCCAGGGCCATGGTGCCGAGCGCACCCACCGGGGCCATCGGGAAGGGCAGCCGTTCCACGTCCGAGGTCAGCCGGTAGAGCGCGTAGCCGAGGCCGAAATGATCCACCGCCTGGATCAGTTCGAAGCCGACCATGAGTAGGATCGGGATCAGCCAGTCGCGGTGGAAGAAGGTCCGATCGATCAACGATTCGGAGCCCGGTTGCGGCGCCACCCAGCTCGGAATAAATTGGGTGAGGCCGAGCATGCGGGCGGCTTCCGACTGGATCAGGTACTGGTTCCAGAGCAGCCCGGAAAAGGGCGAGGCCATGGCCGCTCCGGCCATGTAGTATAAAACGAAAATTTCCTGCTGCTTGAGGTGGGTGTAGGAGCGCTTGGCCACCTCGGCGAACAGGATGATGGTCACCCAACGGGCCGCGGGGCCGATTCCGGTGCCGATCACCAGCCCCAGGTACATGGACCCGGGCATCATCAGAAAACCGATGAAAATCGCTCCGATCACCGACTTCCAGCCGAACCCGTCTTCGAAATGTTCCGGGGGCTGGAGCAGGTCCCGGTATTCTTTCAGTTCCTTGTCTTCGACCATGAAAGCTCTCCGCCTCGAGCCGGCGACCGCAACCGAGATTAGCGGCGATCAGAGCGGCAGCACGTGGTAGCTGTGGGGAGCGTAGAGGCCCACCAGCAGCCACACCAGGGCCATCAGCATGTCGCCCGCGATCAGACCGATGAACAGCCGGCGCACTTCCTTGAACTGGTTGACGCCGCCGTAACGCAGCACCAGGGTGTTGACGGCCCAGCCCAGGAAAAAGCTGAACCAGAGGATGCGCATGGCCGAGCTGTAGGTGGTGAGGTAGCCGATCGGGTGCAGCGGCCACCAGATGAATTGATGATAGCCCAGCACCAGGAGCAGCATGACCGCCCCGCCGACCAGCGCGAAAATGGCGCTCCAGCCCTTGCCGGTTTCCGGGTACTGGATCAGCTGAGCGACGTTTTCATGAACCCGGCGCGAGGTTTCGATCGCCCAGTCGTCGGGCAGGGTATTGATGCCGTACTTGTAACAAAGCGCCAGCATGGCCGCAAAGGATACCGTGATCCCGATCAGGACGGCGCCCGCCAGCGCCCACAAAAACCGCCGGCGCGGCCGGCTCTCTTCCCCCAGCTTGGAGGCGTGCATGAGCGACGGCATCAGCGCCTCGCGCAGATCGAGAAAGGTGATCTTCTGCACCACCGCGCCGAGATACAGGGTGAGCGGCGCCAGCAGGCGGGAATCGAGGAAGGCGAGAAAGCCGTCGGAAGGCGCCGCGGTCAGGGTGAAATAGGGCAGGCCGCCCTGACAGATCAGCCGCGCGCTCACCAGTTGCAGCATGAAACAGACGAGCAGCAGCAGCAGGGCGGCGCCCAGATCCATGCCGAAGGCGCGAAGCCAGGCGGCGCAGCCGAGGAAGCCGACGATAAACAGCCGGCAGGACGCGCGGGAGCCGAGCAGGCCGTATTCCGGTTCGGCGCCGCTGCGCCCCGAGCGCAGCAGACCGGCCGCCACCATGCGCAGATGGCTGCGGGCGAGATACAAAATGAACAGAAAAAAGACCCCGAAGGCCCCCACCATCTGCATCTCTTCCACCCGCGCCAACACCGGTCCGAAGGTGGTGCCGAGCGCCGCCGCCGGCAGTCGCCAGCCGAACAGTTGCAGCAGGCCCGGCAGCAAGCCGCCAAGCAGGAAGAAAAACCAGAGGCTGAAGGACACTTGTTTGGAGGTGAGGTAGGCAAAACCGATGAAGGCCGGATAGAAGTAGATTTTGAGCTTGTAGAAGCCGGAGAGCAGGCCTTCCTTGGGCATGAACGGCTGCATCAAAACCAGGGTGGGAACCGATGGAACCTGGGGGAAATAGGTGGCGAGGCCGTTCAGCAGATGCAACGCCACGGGTAGACCGAGGCCGATCAGGAAATACTTGTGGCCG
>MNZR01000319.1 GCA_001873705.1 Syntrophobacteraceae bacterium CG2_30_61_12 | reverse complement strand
GAAAATCCCCCACTTGTGGCCGGGTACTTTTCCCCCACCCTGGATACAACTTAGGCCATGTGCGGGCAACATAGCGTCCTGATCTCAAACATGATTTCCTTCTTCATCCCCGAATTTTCTACTTCGAGGATGGGGGATTTTCATGTGGCCACAAGTGGGGGAATCAAGGTGGCCGTCAGGGGGTGCTCCCGTTGGTCGCAACCCGACCCACGGTGGCCATCACGCCGCGGGCGTGACTGTGTTTTTGCCCCGTAACCGGTCCGGTTTCATGTCGAATATACGGTGCCTCGATGGTTCATTGACAAGATCGAGGCAACTCTTTAAGTTGGCCACGGCCAAAGCGGAACCACCATAGGGATAAATACCTAAAGGAGAAAATCAGTCATGAGCTCATGTGAAGGCAAGTCGTGCGACAGTTGCGAATCCCGCAAGGAACAGTCCAAGGAAGAACTGCTGCAGTGCAAGCTCGGTCGCATTAAGCATAAATTCATCGTAATGAGCGGCAAGGGCGGTGTCGGCAAGAGCAGTGTCGCCGTGTACCTGGCCCTGGCCCTGGCCCAAAAGGGCTTCCAGGTCGGCCTGATGGACATCGATCTGCACGGCCCGAGCATCCCCAAGATGCTCGGCCTGCACGGACTGCTGCGCTTTACCCAGGATCAAGAAATCCTGCCCCACGAATATCTGCCCAACCTCAAGGTGGTCTCGATTGAATCCCTGCTGGAAGACCCCGATTCCGCTGTGATCTGGCGCGGCCCTCTGAAGCACGGGGTGATTCAGCAATTCATCGCCGACTGCCGCTGGGACGACCTGGACTTTCTCATTGTCGATTGCCCTCCCGGCACCGGCGACGAACCGCTCAGCATCGCCCGACTCATTCCCGACGCCGCCGCGGTGATCGTGACCACCCCGCAGGAAGTGGCCCTGGCCGATGTGCGCAAGTCCATCAACTTCTGCAAGAAGGTGACGCTGCCCATCGCCGGACTATTGGAAAACATGGCCGGGCTGTACTGCCCGCACTGCAACGAATACATTCCGATCTTCGGCGCCGGCGGCGGGGTCAAAACGGCTGAGCGCATGCAGATTCCCTTCCTCGGATCGCTACCGTTTGATCCGGCGGTGGTTGAAGGCGGTGACGCCGGCACCCCGATTCTGACCGATGACTCCAACCACTCAGCGTTCAAAGGCGCGGTGCAGCGGATCGTGGACCTTCTGGTGGAACGTACCCAGGCGCCGGACCAGCCGGGTGCCGCCGCGCCGTCCACTATCCACTAACATCCACCGACACACCGGGCGCGTTCCCGATTGAACCCCAACCACGGCGGGTACAGAACCCGTGAACGAGGGCAGCATGTTCCAGATTTCGTTGGATCAGCCGAGTTTGACCCAGGACCAAAAAGACACCCTGCAGCAGATGTGGCGGCGCTGCATTCGCCGGATCATTTTGAGCACCACGCTGGCCGCCAGCGGCCACCCGGGCGGTTCCATGTCGTCGCTGCATCTGCTCCTGATGCTCTACAGCAGCCTCCGGCAGCGCCCGGATGAACCCGGCTGGGCCGAGCGCGATCGGCTGGTGGTGAGCATGGGCCACATCAGCCCCGGGGTGTACAGCGTGCTGTGCGAATTCGGGTACATCGAAGAGGACAACATGCTGCTCGAATTCCGCCAGGCCGAATCGGCTTTTTCGGGTCATATCGAACACTGCGTTCCCGGGGTCGAATGGAACACCGGGAACCTGGGCCAGGGCCTGTCCGCCGCTACCGGGATGGCTCTGGCCCTGAAACTGAGCGGCCGCGCCAACCGGGTCTTCACCCTGATGGGCGACGGCGAGCAGCAGAAGGGTCAGCTTTCCGAAGCCCGCCGGTTTGCCATGAAATATCAACTCGGCAATCTGGTCGGGATCGTCGATCGCAACCATCTCCAAATTTGCGGCGCCACCGACCGGGTGATGCCCCAAAATGTGCGGGCCGATTACGCCGCCGCCGGCTGGAACGTGATCTATCTGGAAGACGGCCACGATTTCGATGCCATCTTTGGCGCGCTCAGGACCATCCACCAGGGCGACCTGGACGATCGGCAGAGCCCGACCGTGATCGTGGCCCGGACCATTATGGGCAAGGGTGTGTCCTTCATGGAAGACCAGGCCAAATACCATGGTTCACCGCTCAACCCGGAACAGGCCGCTCGGGCCCTGGCCGAACTGGGACTCGACAACCCCCTGGATGACTACCAGAAGCGCCGCGGCGCGCTGCACCTGTTCCAGCCCGGCTATTGCCCGGCCGTGCCGTACCCCAAAATCGACACCGGGATTCCCATCACGTACGACCGCGCCACCGTGACCGACAATCGCTCCGCCTACGGCGCCGCCCTGGAGGACCTGGGTCGGCTCAACAACGTTGTCGGGCAACCGAAGGTCCTCGGTTTCAGTTGCGATCTGGAAGGTTCGGTCAAGATGAACGGTTTTCACCAGCTGTGCCCGGACGCCTTTTTTGAGTGCGGCATTCAGGAACACCACACGACCACCCTGACCGGCGCGGTCAGCAAGGAAAATTTCGCGGTCTTCTTCAGCACCTTCGGGGTGTTCGGGGTGAGTGAGGTGTACAACCAGCAGCGCCTGAACGACATCAACCAGACCCAGCTCAAGGTGGTCTGCACCCATTTGGGCCTCGATGTGGGCGAAGACGGTCAGACCCACCAGTGCATCGACTACATCGGCCTGCTGGAAAATCTGTTCGGCTTCCAGATCTTCATCGCCGCCGATCCCAATCAAACCGACCGGATCGTCCGCTACCTGGCGACTCATCCCGGCAATGCCTTTCTCGGCATGGGCCGGTCCAAGCTCGCCACCATCACCGATGCCAACGGCCAGCTATTTTTTGCCGGCGATTATCGGTTTGTGCCGGGCCAAGCGGATTGGGTGCGCCAGGGAAAGCGCGGCGCCATCCTCACCCACGGCCCGATCCTCGGTTACGCCCTCGAAGCCCGGGAACGGCTGGCTCGGGACCATCAACTGGAGGTCGCGGTGGTCAACTTCAGCTCGATCAAGCCCCTGGATACGGCGAGCATTATGAAGGCCGCGGAAACCGGCCTGATCATCACCGCCGAAGACCACCACGTCAACACCGGGTTGGGCAGCCTGGCGGCGACGGCGCTCATGGATGCCGGGGTTTCCTGCCGGCTGATCCGGCTTGGAGTGGGCCACTACAGCGGCTCCGGCAAACCGGCGGACCTGTATCAGCGGGCCGGAATCGACGCCGACGGCATCGCCAAAACCATCCGAGCCGCCCTGGCGCCGAGCAATTAGTACCGCGCGGCGGAAGGTCCCACCCAAGGTCATCCTGAAGCCGGCCTCTCCCCGAGCAGCGGAGCAAGGCGCCTTCAATCGGTATCGGTATCGGTATCGGTATCGGGGTCGCAATCGCAATCGGGTTTGGGGTCGATAGCGATTCCGATTCCGATAGCGATTCCGATAGCGATTCCGACGGGCGGAAGGATTCCCGCCAGTACCGCTCGGAATAACTGATCATTCCATCCCGTACGCGTGCATTGACCGTTCTTTCGCGGACCCCTAACCGGTGGGTGGGATCTCCTGGTGCACCCGTTGTTCGAACGCTTCCATGGCCTGGGGGGTGAGGCGCCGAATGAAGGCGCCGCGGTCGGCTTCAAAGGTTTGCAGGTAGTCCCGATAACCGGGATGGTCCGCCGCGAGGGCCGGGGTCCGGTGGCGAACCGCGGCGTAGCGGGACTGGAAATCTTCCACCATGCCCAGCAGCGGCGTGGCGGTGAGCGGGGGCTCGACCACCCAGCCGAGTCGGCGCATGGCTTCGAACCGCAACTGGTCGAGCACAAACAGGGTGATGTCCAGGACCGCCATACGGGCAGCCGGGTCCACTTCGTGACTTAGAGATTGGCGATCGGAACCCAGAATCCCCAGCACCAACCGTTCGATCGCCCCACCCGCCTGATCCCGCTGGATCAACTGCAACAGCACGGTATCGGGGAGATCCCCGGGACTGGTCCGCTCGTTGAACGCTTGACCAAACCGCTGGTTCCAGGTGGAAAAACCGCGCCGGGCAGCGACCTGCCGACGCCCTTGCCGTAGATCAATCAGCTCACCCAAAATGACACCCCTGTTGATCGTTTCCGGTCTTGATCATCGTTTGAACCGGTTCAAAAAAACTGTCACGAAAGCCCACTCGACACGAACAAGTCCTATGGAACAAAGGGCTTTTCTCCGTGTTCTCCGGGTCTCCGTGGTGAAAGCTTGTTGCAGTGGCCGCAACGATGATCATGGCCGCGTTTCCGGACCGTTAGAAAATATCCGCCGAAAACACGTGGATTTCCGTATCGGGATCGGTCCAGGCGTCTTCCGCCAGTCCCGCCTTGCGGCAGGTCCAGCGCAGGAACTGGTCCCGGTCCCAGTCATTTTCAGTGGCCACTTGCGGCAGCAATAAGCCGCTCCGGTAGCCCTTCTTGATATAAAGCCCGTGGGTGCCGATCTGAATCTGTTCCGCTCGCTCGATCCGTTCCAACGGCGTCAGCACCGAAATCTCCAGATCCAGATCGGCCAGTTCGTCGGCGGTGAGCGGCGCGAACCGGGGGTCCGAGAAGGCCGCCTGAAGCGCCATGTCGCGAATGGTTTCCGCCAGCGGCCCGCGGCCCACCAGGGACCCGATGCAGCCGCGGAGTTCGCCCCGGCGCCGCAGGGTCACGAAGGCCCCGCACGGTTCTTGGAGTTTTCCCGTGAGGCTGTCGAGGCGCGGAGGAGTGGTCCGGTCCAGGCGGGCGCGGATGGTGTCTCGAGCCAACTGCCTGAGGGTGTCCTTTTCCGCCTCCGCCAGCCCCAGATCGACCCCGACCCGGGACCCGGGATTCGACTGGTCACGCGATTCGGCGGCGGTTTCTTGATACATGACGGCCGCCATATAGCCCACCACCCCGCCGCGGTCCCCGGTGATATCGCCGGAATTGGCGTAATGGAGCACCTTGGCCCGATCGGCACCGAGTTCCCGCGCCGCCAGCATGACCGTGATCACGGGGCCGGCGCCGCAGGCTTCGCAGGCCCCCTCATCGAGGGCTTCGGCCAAACGCCGCGGATCGAAGGCGTCCACGCATTCCAGCACCTGCCGATCCAGGCGCCGGGCTTCGCGATCGCTGTGATAATGGGACAAATCGCTGCTGGCCACCAGCAGCACCCGCTGGTCCCGGCACCCGCTGGCGATGGCCGCGGCGAGCGTGCGGCAATAATCGAGGGACTGATCGCCCATCACGATGGGGGTCAGCTTGAATTCTCCCAGCACCACCTGCAAAAACGGCAACTGGATTTCCAACGAGTGCTCCTGAGCATGAGCCTGAGGTCGGAAGGCGAGGCCGGCGTCATCCTTGAACAGGCGCTCGATCAGATCGCGATCCAGCGGCACCACGCCGAGCGGCGTGCGGTAGCCGCCCAGATGATAGATGCTGGCCCCGGGAAAGTGCGCACGGTGACTGGGCGCGACAATCAGCACTCGATCGAAATGGTGATCGGCGAGCAGGCGATAACCGTGGGCCGCCACGCCGCCGGAATATAGGTAACCCGCGTGGGGGACGATCAGCCCCAGCAGGCGACCGGTCACCGCCTGCGGATGGGCCTGTTGCAAATAGCCGCGGATTTCCCGGGTCAACTTCTCCGGTAATCCTGGATACCAAGTGCCGGCAATCACCGACTCACGAACCTTTTCCGCCTCCATGGCTGGATCACCCTCCTCTTGATCCGGATGGATTTATCTCTATAATGTGCGCTCTCATAACCGGCGGCAAGGGTGAATGCGATCACGAAAAGAGGCGACATGATCAGGGCCGACACAGCCAACATCAGCATTGTACTCAACCGGCCGCGGTTTCCGGAAAACATCGGGGCCGCCGCCCGCGCCGCCAAGAACATGGGGATCGGTCAACTGATCCTGGTCCAGCCGGAACATTGCGATTTGACCCGAATCCTCAAGCTGGCCACGCATGTGGCGGCGGACCTGGTGGCCGAAATGGAGGTTCACGACGACTTGGCCGAGGCCCTCGGCCCTTTTCACTTCATCGTCGGCACCACCGCCCGTACCGGCTCCAACCGGCGCACGCTGGGGGACCCGCGGCGGATCGCCCAAGAACTCATCGCCATCAGTCAGCGGAACCGGGTGGCCCTGCTGTTCGGTCCGGAAGACCGCGGCCTCACCAACGACGATCTGAAATATTGCCAGCGCATCGTGACCATTCCCACCGCTGATTTTTCCTCGCTCAATCTGGCCCAGGCCGTGATGATACTGAGCTACGAAATGTTCCGCGCCGGCCTCGATCGGGCCCCGGCGTTTGTGCCGCGCTTGGCCAACAGCTTCGAACTGGAAGGCATGTACCAGCAGTTGAGCGAAGTCCTCACCCGAATCCAGTTTCTCAATCCGCAAAACCCCGATTACTGGATGAACAATCTGCGTCAGTATTTCATCCGCCGCCAATTGCAGGCGCGCGATGTGAAAGTCATTCGCGGCATCTGCCGGCAGATCGACTGGTACTGCAATCAATTGCAGCAGGAAGCCGGCCGCCTCGCGCCGGATGACGGCGGATTGCCGATCGGCAACCCGGCCGCGGCGGCGACGAAGCATTGAACCTGAACCATTGAACTCGGGGCCATGATCATCGTTGCGGCCAGTGCGAAGACCTCTCACCACCGAGACACCGAGAACACCGACAAAACCTTTGATCTTCTCGGTGCCGTCGGTGCCTCCTTGGTGGATTTTGTTTGAAATGGCCTCAACGATGATCAAGACCGAACTCCGCGGTCGCAAGTCGGCGCTCTGACCCCTGCCCTGCACGCCGCCTCGCAGGTCTCAGGCCACCAGCAGGATCCGATGATTCACCAGCGACATGCCGCGGATTGTCCCCTTCACCACCTTCTGTTCCCCAAAGATGTTGGCGATCCGCACCTGACCGTCGTCGGTTTCCACTACGTCGACCGCTTCCAGCAGCAGTTCTTCCTTTCCATCTTTCAGCAAATAGGCGTTGGCCTCACACATCGCATTCTCCCTCCTGCGTGCTTCAACTTTAAGGACGCTCCATTATTGGCGCCGGTAGTCACGTGCAAAACATTATAGCATTATGGCGGCGCAACTGAGTAGAGACAATCGCCATGGCGACCCCGATGGAACGAAAGTCCGCGCTGGGGCGCGGCGCTCCCGGCGGCGGGCACAGCCCCGAGAACTGCGCCCGGCGCCACATTTCGTTTGACTTGGTCGCAGGCGGGCAGTAGATTGAGCGCGTTCGAAACCCGTCTCATATCGGCGTTCTGGTGATGGACTCAGGAGGTTAACGATGGCAGAACATGCGGGCAGTGGATACGTGGTTTCAGCGGTCAACCGAAAGCTCATGCAAAAAGGCGCGCTGGTTCTCATCGGTGCGGCAATCCTGGTGGCGGCCTTGATGGTCATTCTGCCCACCCGTTACTATTTTGGAGTTCACCACGGATCGGTGACCCTTTATGCGGCCAAGATCTCCGGATTCATCCCCAGCCCAGTGCCGGGCTACAGTGCCATCCCGGTCGGCAGCCAGTCGGTTAAGGCCTTCGCCAAGCGCAACTTTACCGATGTCAAAACAGCGGTAGCGGCGCTGCGCGAATTCCTGCAGGCGGAAATCGCCGCCCAGAGCGCGGCGGTGACCGAAAAAGAAAAAGAAATGGCCGTCTTGTACGACGGCTACGTGCCCAACCTGGCGGGAGCGAAAATGCTCGGGATCGAAGGTCTCGACCAGCAGGTCCAAGCCCTCCAGGCCTGGATGCAGTATCATCAAGCCAAAGCCGTGAAATAGCCCGCGGCATCATTGGCTGGTACGACCGACCACGGCGCTTTGCGGAGATCCCGGCAGGGGTTTCCCAAAGCGCTTTTTTTTCTGTCGCAATGGCGAGAAAATCTACCGTTCCACAACGGT
>MNZR01000246.1 GCA_001873705.1 Syntrophobacteraceae bacterium CG2_30_61_12 | reverse complement strand
ACGTCGACCGGGTCAAGCGGGAACTGGCCGACCATGGTCTGATTCCGGAGGAATGGGGCGGTGACGTGAGCATGGTGGAGGTTTCGGCCAAGCAGCGCATCGGCATTGAAAGTCTCCTGGAAATGATCCTGCTCCAGGCTGAAATGGCCGAACTCCAGGCCAATCCCAGCAAGCCGGCGCGCGGTCACGTGGTGGAAGCCAAACTCGATAAGGGGCGCGGACCGGTGGCCACCATCCTGGTTCAGGAAGGGACCCTCAAGGCGGGTGATGTTTACGTCTGCGGGACTCATTCCGGGCGCGTTCGCAATATGTTCGACCACCTTGGTCAGCCGATCGAGGAAGCGGGCCCCTCGACTCCGGTCGAAGTCCTCGGGTTTCCCGGGGTGCCCGATGCGGGCGATGATTTCGTGGTCCTGAGCGACGAAAAACAGGCCAAGCAAGTGGCCGAAAACCGTCAGATCAAACGCCGGGAAAAGGAACTCACCCACTCCACCAAGGTCACCCTGGAAAAACTCTACGAACAAATCCAGCAAGGCGCCATCAAGGAAGTCAATGTGGTGCTGAAAGTCGATGTCCAGGGCTCGTTGGAAGCCATCAGCGATTCCCTGGCAAAGCTCGCCACCCAGGATGTCAAGGTTCAGCTCATCCATGCCGGCACCGGCGCCATCACCGAATCGGACATCATGCTGGCGACCGCATCGAATGCCATCGTGATCGGCTTCAATGTCCGCGCCGACGGCAAGGTGGCCGATCTGGCCGAACAGGAAAACGTGGATGTCCGCTACTACGACGTGATTTACCAGATCATGAGCGACATGAAGGACGCCATGGTCGGCATGCTGGAGCCGACTTATCGGGAGAGTGTCCTCGGCCGCGCGGAAGTGCGCCAGACCTTTCACGTGCCGAAAATCGGAATGATCGCCGGCTGCTACGTGCTGGACGGCGCCATGCTGCGCAACGCCCGGGTACGGGTGCTGCGCGACCAGGTGGTGGTCTACGACGGCAAACTCGGTTCGCTCAAACGGTTCAAGGACGACGCCAAGGAAGTCAAGGCCGGCTTCGAATGCGGTATTGGGGTGGAAAACTTCAACGACATCAAGGTCGGCGATATCCTCGAGGATTACGAACTGAAGGAAGTCGCACCGACCTTGGAACCGGTCGAACCCGGTCCGAGCGAGTGAGCCATGAGCATGACCGTCGGCGTGGCCCGCCTCACCTTTCTGATCCACGACAACCGTTCGCTCAAGGGCAAGCGCAAGGTGGTGAAGAGCCTGGTGGAAAAATGCCGGCATCGGTTCAACGTTTCGGTGGCCGAAGTGGACGATCAGGACCTCCATCAGCGGACCACCATCGGGGTGGCGATTGTGAGCAGCGATGCCCGCCTGCTCAATTCACTCCTGGATCAGATCATCAACTATCTGGATTCGCTGCAGTTGGCGGAATTGGCGGCCCAGGAAATCGAACTGATTCCGCTTTAGGATCGCGTGCGGAGGACACCTCGCCATGACCTACCAACGTACCGACCGGGTAGCCGACCTGCTGCGCGCGGAAATCGCCGAACTGATCCAGCGCCGGGTGAAAGACCCGCGCATCGCCGGGGTCACCATCAGCACCGTGGAAGTTTCCGCCGATCTGCGCCATGCCCGGGTGTTCTATTGCGTGAGCGGGCGCGACGCCGAGCGGGAAGAGATCGCCACCGGGCTGGACCAGGCGAAAGGCTTCATCAAGGGCCAGCTGGGCCGGAGGATTCATCTTCGGCATACCCCGGACCTGCAATTCATCTACGACACTTCCTTCGACTACGCCGACCAGATCGGCCAGATCCTGCGAAAGCTGCACGACCATGACTGAGTCTCCCACCCCGATCCTCAACGCCGCCGTCGACCTGATCGAACGCCATGACAAGTTTCTGGTGGCCACCCACATCCGCCCCGATGGCGATGCCGTTGGTTCGCTCCTGGCCATGACCCGGCTGTTGCAGCTCCGGGGCAAGAGCGCCGATCCGTTTTGCCAGGATCCGGTGCCGCCCGGCCACGATTTTTTGGCCGGGGTCGAACGCATCCGCAGCCGGCCGGATAACGGCGACCTCTATCAGGTCGCGGTACTGGTGGACTGCGGGGACCTCGCCCGAGTCGGTCCAACGCTCGCCCGTTACATTGAAAAGGTCCCGGTGATCATCAACATCGATCATCATCTGATGACCACCCCGTTCGGCACCGTCCACTGGGTCGACGCCGGCGCCAGCAGCACCTGTGAACTGCTCTACCTGCTGAGCGTGCGCCTGGGCCTGGAACTGGACCCGGAACTGGCAACCCAGCTCTACACCGGACTGATGACCGATACCGGGTCCTTCCGTTTTGCCAACACCCACCACCGGGCGCTTGAAATCGCCGGCCGGCTGGCGGCCGCCGGTGCCAGGCCGGCCGCCATCGCGCAGCAGGTTTACGAATCGGCAACCCCCGAACGCCTGCGCCTGCTGGCCCAGGTACTGGCCGCGGCCGAGTTCTTCCAAAGCGATCGCCTGGCCGCCGCCGAACTCACCCAGGACATGATTGCCCACTGCGGCGCCGCGCAAACCGATGGCGAAGGCTTCATCGATCTGCTGCGTTCGGTCCGTACGGTCGAGATCGCCGCGCTCTTTCGCGAAGGCTCCGACGGGGTGGTACACGTGAGCCTGCGGTCCAAGGGCACGGTCGATGTGGCCGCGTTCGCCCGCCGCCACGGCGGCGGCGGCCATCGCAATGCCGCCGCCTTTCGGCTGCCGGGCGAGCGCCCAGCGGCCAAGGCCGAAATTCTACAACAGCTGATGGGAACCCTGGCATGAGGGCTGATTTCGATACCAATCAGGGGCGATCGACCGCCATCCCAGCGCCGGGAAGCCCCCAGGTGAGCGGTCTGCTGGTGGTGGACAAACCCCCCGGGCTGACTTCCCACGATGTGGTCGCTCACCTGCGCCGCTGGTTCCAGCTGGACAAAGTCGGCCACTGCGGCACGCTCGATCCGTTTGCCACCGGAGTGCTGGTGATCTGCGTCAATCAAGCGACCCGAATCGCCGAACACCTGCTGATTCAGGACAAGCACTACCGGTGCACGGTCCGGTTCGGCGTGCGCACCGATACCCAAGACAGCACCGGCCAGGTGACCGCCACCCACCTCGGGGCGGCACCGACGGAAGCGGAGCTGCGCCGTTGCCTGGACCAATTCCGCGGCACCTTCGAACAGCAGGTACCGCGCTTCGCCGCCGTTAAAATCGACGGTAAACGCCTCTACGCTTATGCACGCCAGGGTCAAACGGTGGAATTGCCGCGCCGCGAGGTGACCGTTCACCGCCTGGACCTGCTCGAATTCAACTGGCCCGACGCGGTGCTGGAAGTGGCCAGCTCGAAGGGCTTTTACATTCGGCAACTGGCTGACGATCTCGGCCAGACGCTCGGCTGCGGCGCCCATGTTGGCGCACTCAGGCGCCTCGCCAGCGGCCCTTACACCCTGCAACAAGCCGCAAGCCTGGATGAATTCAAGACGATGCGCGACCAGTCGCGTTGGCAGCAGCGGCTGATCCCGCTCACTTCGGCCCTGGGTCATCTTCCCGAGGTTGTGATCGAACAAGCAACAGTGATGCGCCGTCTGCGCAACGGCCAGCTGCCCATCGGCTGGGAAGTGGAGCAGCGCGGGCGCCATCTGAATACCCGGGGGCCGGTTCGTCTGGTCTCCGGCGATGGGCAATTGCTGGGCCTCTGGTGGCCCAACCCGGAAACGGGACCAAGACGATTACGTATTTTCAAGCCACTGCCATAAAGATCGGAAGGAGGAAAACCGTGGTCTTGACCCCTGAACGCAAGAAGGCAATCATCGACGAGTATCGCGTTCATCCCAGCGACACCGGAAGCCCGGAAGTGCAGATCGCGCTGCTGAGCGAAAGGATCAATTACCTTACGGATCATTTCAAGGTCCACACCAAGGACCATCATTCCCGACGCGGCCTACTAAAGCTGGTCGGACAGCGGCGGCAACTGCTCAATTACCTGAAACGCAAGAGCGTCGAGCGCTATCATACCGTCATCGAACGACTCGGCCTACGCCGTTAACCGGTCACTTCACCGCGGTCAATTACGCCGGTGAAGGACCTCAAAGGAGAACTGTTAGACTATGAAATCCAGTGTACAGGTAGATGTGGGCGGGCGCCCGCTGATCATTGAAACCGGACAGATCGCCCGCCAGGCCGGCGGTTCCGTGGTGATGCGCTACGGCGATACCGTGGTGCTGGTGACCGCGGTGAGTGACGACCGCATCCGGGAAGGCATCGATTTTCTACCGCTCACGGTGGAATATCGCGAGATGAGCTACGCCGCCGGACGCATTCCGGGCGGGTTTTTCCGCCGCGAGATCGGCCGCCCCAGCGAAAAGGAAACCCTCACCTCACGACTCATCGATCGCCCGATCCGGCCCCTGTTCGCCAAGGGCTATGCCAACGAAACCCAGGTGATCGCCACGGTGCTGTCGGTGGATCAGGAAAACCAGCCGGACACCATCGCTCTGTGCGGTGCCTCCGCGGCCCTGCACCTGTCCCGAATCCCCTTCGCCGAACCGGTGGCGGCGGTGCGGGTGGGGCGCATTGACGGCGAGTTCATTATCAACCCGTTGCAAAGCCGGCTCGACCAGTGCGACCTCAATGTGGTGGTGGCGGGCGGCCGCGATGCCGTGGTCATGGTGGAAGGCGGCGCCAATTTCGTATCCGAGGAAGATCTTCTGGAAGCGATCGACCGGGGGCATCAGGCCATCCTCCCGATCCTCGACGCGCAAGACGAACTGCGGCGCCAGGCCGGTTTGGCCAAGCAAGACGTGGCGGCGAAAGCCGAAGACGCCGACCTGGTGGCGGCGGTGCGGCGGGCGGCCGAGGAGCCGATGCGCGCGGCCATGACCACCGCGGATAAAATGCAACGGCGCGACCGCAAGCGCGAGATCAAGAAGGCGACCCTGGCAACGCTCGCCGAATCGTACCCGGACCGCCGCGCGGAAATCGAAGCGGCCCTGGAAGCGATCGAGAGAGACATCGTTCGGCGCATGCTGATCGAGGACAAGCGCCGGATCGACGGGCGCCGCGTCGATGAAGTGCGGCCGATCACCATCGAAACCGGGCTGCTGCCGCGCACCCATGGTTCGGCCATGTTTCTCCGCGGCGAAACCCAGGTATTGGCCATCACTACCCTCGGTTCTTCCTCCGATGAGCAAAAGATCGAGGCGCTCGAAGGCGAAAGTTTCAAATCCTTCATGCTCCATTACAACTTCCCGCCCTTTTCGGTGGGCGAGGCGAAGCCGCTGCGCGGTCCGGGACGACGCGAAATCGGCCACGGCGCCCTGGCGGAACGAGCGGTCAAACCGATTCTGCCGGCCACCGCTGATTTCCCCTACACCATCCGCATCGTATCGGAAGTGACGGAATCCAACGGGTCGAGTTCCATGGCCACCGTCTGCGGTTCCTGCCTGTCCATGATGGACGCCGGCATTCCGGTGACCGATATGGTGGCGGGCATCGCCATGGGCCTGGTTAAGGAAGGCGATCAGGTGGTGGTCCTGACCGATATTCTGGGCGACGAAGACCATCTGGGCGATATGGACTTCAAGGTCACCGGCAACGAAAAAGGCATCACCGCCTTTCAGATGGACATCAAGATCTCCGGGATCAACCGCGAAATCATGCGCCGCGCGCTCGATCAGGCCCGGGCCGGGCGTCTGTTTATTCTCGATAAGATGCGCCAGGCCCTGGAGGCGCCGCGAACCGAGCTGTCGCCGTACGCGCCCCGGGTGGTAACGATCCAGATCAATCCGGACAAGATCCGCGACGTGATCGGTCCCGGGGGCAAGGTCATTCGCGCACTGGTGGCGGAAACCGGAGCCAAGATCGATATCGACGATACCGGTCAGGTCACCATCGCCAGCGCCGATCACGCCGCCTGCAATCAGGCCATCGAACGCATCCGCGGACTCACCCAGGTACCGGAAATCGGTCAGGTGTATATGGCGAAGGTGGTGCGCGTCACCGACTTCGGCGCCTTCGCCCAGATTCTCCCGAACACCGATGGCCTGATCCATATTTCGCAGCTCGATCACAAACGGGTGCAGAAGGTGACCGATGTGGTCAACGAAGGCGACGAAGTGCTGGTGAAGGTTATCGATATCGATAAGGACGGCCGCATCCGCCTGAGCCGCAAGGCCGTGCTCGATAGATCGTAGCATCGGGAAACTTGAAAGGGTCGTCTTGCTGAGAAAGACCGTTCTCGCCAACGGCATCCGTGTCGTTACCGAGCAGATGCCTCATTTCCGGTCCGTTTCCACCGGGTTCTGGATCAACGTCGGAAGTCGGGACGAAGCGGACCAGGAAAAGGGCATCACCCATTTCATCGAGCACATGCTGTTCAAGGGCACCAGCCGCCGCAACGCGCTCGAAATCGCCAAGCAACTGGACGCCGTCGGCGGCTACGCCAATGCCTTCACGTCCAAGGAAAACGTGTGCCTGCATGCCAAGGTGCTGGATCGGCAGTTGCCCCTGGTGGTGGACATCCTCACCGATATCCTGCTGCATTCGACCTATGACCCGGTGGAAATCGACCGGGAACGCCAGGTCATTCTGCAGGAAATCAGCATGGTCGAAGACACTCCCGACGACTACGTGCACATCCTGTTTCAGCGCGACCTGTTCGCCGGTAATCCGCTGGCGTTCCCGATCTACGGCGAACAGCAGACGGTCGCCGCGATCCAGCGTCGGGATATTCTCGCCTATCTGAATCAACTGCTGGACCCGCAACGGATTGTGGTCGCCGCCGCCGGCCGAGTCGAGCACGAGCGCTTCCTGGACCTGATCGGCCCGCTCCTGGAACAATTGCCGACGACGACGCTCACCCCCGACCGGATGCCCCCGGTGCTGCGGGCCCATGCCACCACCATCACCAAGGACCTGGAACAGGTGCACATCTGCCTGGGGTTCGAAGGCTGTTCCCAAGCCGATCCCGACCGCTTCGTCGGGCACCTGCTCAATGCGCTGTTGGGCGGCAGCATGAGCAGCCGTCTGTTTCAGGAAGTGCGGGAAAAGCGCGGGCTCGCTTATTCCGTATTTTCATTTCTAAACAGCCATGAAGACTGCGGCCTGGCCGGGGTCTACGCGGCGGTCGCCCCGGACCTGGTGGAACAGGCGCTCAGCGTGATCCGGCGCGAACTGGATGCCCTCATCGCCCGACCGATCCCCGCGGACGAATTGGAAGCCGCCAAGCAGTACCTGAAAGGCAGTATTGTTTTGAATACCGAAAGCACCGATTCACGAATGAATCGGATCGCCAAGAATGAACTCACCTTCGGCCGCTTTGTCGCCTTGGAAGAAATCGACGCCCTGATCGATGCGGTCACCTCGGAAGCGATCCTGGCCTGGTTCAGCGCCCGCTACCGGCCGCAACAGTGCGCTCTGCTGCTGTTCGGCCCGGTTTCCGACGACCAGGCCCGAGCCCTGACCGGCTAGAAACAAGATTTTTTGACCGGATTGACCGTCTTGACCGGTTGATCCCGTCAACAAGCTCAGGTTGCACCCGCGTAAAGGTTACATTGCGGCTGGAACCTGCCATGGGTGGCAAGCGCCGGCTTGCGGCAACAGGGAGCGTTTTCCGTGTCCATCCGATTCCAGGTTCTGGCCAGCGGTTCCCGCGGCAACGCTATTTTGATTCGCTCGGAGCGCACCGCGCTGCTACTGGATTCCGGTTTGAGCGGGCGGGAGCTGGCGCGGCGTCTGGAATGCGCCGGATTCTCCCCGAACCGCCTGAACGCCATCGTGGTGAGCCACGAACACCGGGACCATGTGCAGGGGATCGGAGTGCTCAGCCGGCGCTATCAACTGCCGGTTTTTCTCAACCGCGGGACCCTCGAAGCGCTGCCGGAAGCGATCGGAACGCTGGCCGCCACCCAGTTGTTTCAGACCGGCCGCCCATTCACCATCGGCGATCTCAATCTTTACGCCTTTCCCATTTCCCACGACGCCGCCGAACCGGTGGGCCTGCTGGTGGAACACAACGGGTCGCGACTCGGCGTCTGCACCGATCTCGGGGTTGCCACCCACCTGGTGCAGACCCGCCTGAAAGATTGCCAGGGCCTGGTTCTGGAAGCCAACCACGACCCCGCAATGCTGCTTAGCGGCCCCTATCCCTGGCATCTCAAACAGCGCATCAAGAGCCGCCATGGGCATCTTTCAAACCTCGAATCCTGCGCCCTGCTGGAGCAACTCCACCACGATAAACTGCAAGCGGTGGTGCTGGCTCATTTGAGTGAGGTCAACAACCGCCCGGATAGGGTCGCCGAAGCCGTGGACGCGTTGCCCCAGCCGGACCGGTGGCAGTCGGTGTGCTTTGAAATCGCCGGCCAGAACTCCCCGACCCGCGGCTTTGAAATCTGAGCATCACTTCGTCTAACCGGCTACCGCTCAAGGATATCGCCATGAATCCCCTGCCCAAGTCGCTGCTTTTGCCCATCGACGACCAGGAAGAAACCCTGCGGCCAATCGACTTCCTAGTCCAACTTTACCCCAGAAGGGACCACATCAGCCTGATTCTGTCCTATTTGGAGAGCCCCCTGGCCCCGGTCTACCTTCAGAAACCGCTGGCCCCGGCCATGCTGGCAAAGAAGAAAGCACTGCTCCTGGCCCGCGAGGCAAAAACCAGGGAGGTCCTGAATCTGGCTCGGAAAACCCTGGTCCAGGACGGTTTTCCTGAAGACGAGATCCAACAACACGTGCAGGAAAAGGAACTGAGCGTTGCCCACCACGCCTGCCGTCTGGCGGACCTGAAGAAGGTGGATGCGGTGGTGATTCAACGGCGCTTCAGCAGCCGGTTGGAAGCCTTCTTCAAAGGGGATATTTCGGCGGCCCTGCTGAACCACTGCCAGGTGAGTCCGATCTGGTTCGTGGACGGCGAGGTCAAGGTCGAGCGCGCAGTCATTGGCCTCGATGACGCCGCTGCCAGTCGGCGGGCGGTCGATCATGCCGCCTTCATGCTGGCGGAGACCTCGCTCCAAATCGAACTGCTGCACCTGAGCCGGACGCTTTCCCAGCCGTTCGAATGCACCGCCGTCCAATTCGATACGGCAGCGCCGTCGCTTCGCGGCACCTCCGGTGAACTCCATGCTGTTCTGAAGGAATCTCTGGAAATCCTCGCGGGGGAAGGGATTGCGCCGGAGCGCATCACGCTCGCGGTGCTCCCGAGCAAGGACAAAATCGCCCAGGAAATCCTCCGTCATTGCCGGACCCGGCAGGCGGGGATTCTGGTGCTGGGGCACAAGGGTTCGGCCGGGACCTGGAATTTTCTCAAGAATTCGGTGGCCAAGGCGGTGCTGGCGGAAGCGAACAATCTGGCGGTCTGGGTCAACCAGTGATGGCTCTGGTTGAATCGCTCACTTCGTTGGGTGATCAGGGCTGAGAGCGGATGAACCTGTACGATGAATTTTTTCTGCTGGTAAGGCGGCTCAATGAGCTTGAGATCCGCTATGCGGTTGTGGGCGGGATCGCCTTGGCGTTTCATGGCAAGGCGAGATTCACCAGGGACCTTGATCTGTTGGTCCGGCACGAAGATTTCGATCCTCTCGCCATGGCCTTGTCAAGACTCGGATACGAGGAGACCGCCGAGCCCTGGGTCCTTCCCGATACCCCCCTCACCCTTCATCGATTCCTGAAGGTGGATGGGGAAGATGAACTCATGGTCGATATTCTGGTCGCGGCCGACGCCGATCATCACCGCGTCATCGGCAATGCCGATCTCGCTGATTCGGAGGTGGGACCGGTACCGATTGCCACCAGGATAGACCTCATTCGGATGAAAAGGTCCCGAAACTCCGCTCAGGATCGGGTCGATATCTCGGCGTTGGAAGAAAATGACAAGACTGGAGAAAACAGTACGGATCGTGAGTGACCTTCGGGAATTTTTTCAAAGGATCCCGAAAGTCCTCAAATCCGACTCGGCTGCGGAAATCCATCCCCATGGAGCGGCCGGGGCTGGGTCTGCCCCGGCCCCGAGAACGGGCGTTCCGGAAAATTCCGACCAGGACGTCAGGGCTGGCGTTTGACCCCGCCGCGGCTCGGATGCTCCACCTGGGTGTAACCGCTAGGCACCTGGAACAGATCGGAGTTCAGGGATTTTTCTTCGATTTTTTGCAGGGTCGTGGTCACCGTTCGCTGCTGGGCATGGGTGACGACCTGCACCGGAAAGCCGTCCAGCTTGTTGAGCATGCCGGCCTGGGTCATTTGCGCCAGCATCGGATTTCCCTTCAGCTTATCGGCCACCTGTCCACTGATGCGTTTGAGTTCCTGGAAGCCGGGAACATCCTTGGACACCCAGTATTCGCTTTCCATCATCATCATCTTGACGTTGACCCGACGGCAATCATAGCCGGCGATTTTCTTCTGTTCGTCGACCGGGGTGACCTCGATGCTGTCCATCATGTTTTTCATCATCTGCTGGAACATCTTGCCCTTGTCGCCCGCTTCCTGGCCCTGCCCCGGAGGCCCCTCGGCCAGTTTGTTGAGGTCCACTTCGGAGTAGGTTTTCTTGGTCGGATCCAGCTGGTAACTGATCATCCGACCGTAGTCGATGATCATGACCGAATTGCCGCTTTCCACTCGGCTAGCGGTTTGACTGTAAAAGGTTTTCACGGTCTGGCTGCTGCCGGTTGCACCGCCGCTGGTTTCCTGCAGCGCTTCCCAGTACAGATCGGCCCAGGCCGTACCGGTGAGTACCAACACCAGCACCAAGGTCAGAAGCCCAACTGTCTTGCGGATACTGCTCGCCATAACCACCTCCCCGATTGTAATGGATGCCAATGACCCAGGGCCGGCCCGTAAACGGTTACGCCCAACCATTCAGGCGGCGCGGGCCCCCTTGGCTGTCGCCGAACGCGCGCCGCGGGCTCGGGCCATGTCCTCGTAGAGAATCAGGATGGGGCTGGCGACGAAGATCGACGAATAGGTCCCCACCACGATCCCGATCAGCAGCGCAAACGCGAAATCATGAATGACGCTGCCGCCCAGTACGAACAGGCAGAGGACCACAATGAGGGTGGTGCCGGAGGTGAGCAGGGTGCGGCTGAGCGTTTGATTGATGCTCTGATTGATCACCACGCTTTGGGCTTGGCGCCGTTCCTTGCGGAGATTTTCCCGAATCCGGTCGAACACGATGATGGTATCGTTCAGGGAATAACCGACGATGGTGAGCAGCGCCGCCACGATTTCCAGGGTGAATTCCTTGCCCAACAAGGAAAATGCTCCGACCGTGATGAGCACGTCATGGACCAGGGCGATTACGGCGGCGAGCGCGTACGGGAGCTTCAACAGCCAGCACAGACCGAAGGTGATCGCCAGAGCGCCGACGATCAGGTAGCTGATCGGCATGCCCATGAGACTCAGCAGGTACACGCACACCAGCAGCGCGCCGGCCATGATGGCGCTCACGCCCCATTTCAATTCGAACCGGCCGGAAATATAGATGGCGATAAACAAAAGCGAGTAATAGATCGCGAGCAGGGCCTTTTCACGCAGGTCTTTACCGACCTTGGGTCCAACCATTTCGACCCGGCGCACCTGGGCTTTGCCTTCGCCGTAGGTTTTGCCGAGCTGCTGTTCCACCAGGTTGCCGAAACTTTTCTGTTCGGTCAGGCTGACGTCGGTGCGCACGATGTATTCGCTGTCGGCTCCGCTACCCACCTGCTGAATAGCGGCGTTGCCCAGGCCCATGTCGCTCAGGGCGGTACGGATCTGATCGGCGTTGGTGGCCTGCTGGAAGCGCACCTGGACCAGGGTGCCGCCGGCGAAATCGACTCCCAGGTTGAGGCCGCCGTGCCAGGCCAGCGACACCAAACCGGCCGCTATCAGAACCAGCGACATGACGATGGCCTTGAACCGCATGCCGACGAAATCGATGTTGATGTCGGGCTTGATCAACTCCATATTTTTCACCTTTTCCTTTGCCTCGGACCACGGGACCGGTCGGATCAGATGCTGATCGTTCGCATCCGCCTCTGAATCAGCAGATAGTCGTAAATGAGCCGGGTCACGACAATGGCTGTGAACATGCTGGCCAGAATACCGATCGAGAGGGTCACGGCAAAGCCTTTTACCGGGCCGGTGCCGAACTGAAACATGACCAGCGCCGCGATCAACGTGGTGATGTTGGCGTCTAGAATGGTGATGGTGGCCTTGCCGTAACCCGCTTCGAGAGCCGCCCGCGGGGTTTTCCCGAGGCGCAGTTCTTCACGGATCCGTTCGAAGATGAGCACGTTGGCATCCACCGCCATCCCGATGGTCAAGATGATGCCGGCGATACCCGGGAGCGTTAGGGTCGCCTTGAAGGCGGCAAGCCCCGCCAGGATCAGCACGATATTGAGGAGCAGGGCGAAATCGGCGATGAACCCGGAGCCCTTATAGTAGATCACCATGAACACCACCACCAGGATTCCGCCCACCAGCATGGAGAAGAAGCCCTTGGTGATGGAATCCTTACCAAGGGAGGGACCGACGGTGCGTTCTTCCAGGATCTTCACCGGGGCCGGCAGAGCGCCGGCGCGCAGCACGATGGCCAGATCGCGAGCTTCTTCCATGGTGAAGTTTCCGGTGATGCTGGCGCGCCCGCCGCCGATCTTTTCCTGGATCACCGGCGCCGAATAAACCGCGCCGTCGAGGACGATGGCCATGCGCTTTTTCACGTTGTCACCGGTGATGCGTTCGAAGATGCGACCGCCCTGGGGGTCGAATTCGATCGCCACATAGGGCGTATTGTACTGGCTGTCGATCCGCACCTGAGCTTCGGTGATGTATTCACCGGTCATGAGGGTCCGGTCCTTGAGCGCGATCTTGCTTTCCTGGTTGCGTCCACTGGCGGCATCGTAGCGCTTCATGGAATAGACCTTAACGTCGGCCGGTAGCCCGCCCTTGTCAACCTGCTCGGAAGTGACGTCCTCTGCCACCATTTTGAATTCCAGCAGGGCGGTTTTCCCGATCAGATCGATGGCCCGCTGGGGATCTTGAATCCCCGGCAGCTGAATCAGGATCCGGTCCTCGCCCTGGGGCCGGATATCCGGTTCGCTCACCCCGAACTGATCGATCCGGTTGCGGATCGTTTCCAGGGCCTGTTCGGCCGCCAGCTTTCGGATATTGGCCGCTTCCTTGTCGGTGATGGCGAGCTGCGCCCGGCGATTGCCGTCGACCACCTCGCTGATCCCCAAGGTGAGCAGCGGGAATTGGTCTTCGATCAGTTTCCGAAATTCACCCGGCTGTTCCGCTCCGGCGAATTCCACCTGAATCTCGGCGGTGCCTTGCACGGCAGCGATCTTGCGGAACGGGATGCGTTTTTCCCGGAGCGTGTCCTTCAAGTCCTGAGCGTAGCGTTCGGCCGTGTTTTCCACCGCTTTCTGGGTTTCCACTTCCAGCACCAGGTGCATGCCGCCGAGCAGATCGAGACCCAGATGGATCTTGTCCTGGGGCAGCACCTTGGTCGACCAGGGCGGCAGTTTCAGCCCCGCGGTGGGAGCGAGATAAACCAGGCCGGCGAGAATCACCAGGACCACCAAGACGGCCCGCCATTTCATGTCTTTCAATGCTATTCCTCCACCTCTGCTGTTCTCCGATGCCCGCCGTTAGTGCTTCCGGCCGCCGCGCCCAGACACCGCCCCGGCGGCAGCGCGGCAAAGTCACATCGAGACCCCGCCGGCTGAGCTGAAAAACGGCAGCGCCGGCACGAAACGGGATCGGCCGGCGCAGCTTCTCCAATCATCAAGGCCTGCGGACGTGCTGGGGCTTTTGGTGCCACCGGCCCCGACCATCAACCGCGAGAACCGGGGCCGGCGCCGGCCTTTTATTCGGTCGCCTCGCCCTTGGCAAGGATCCCGGCGATATAGCCGCGCTGAATCTTCACCCGCACCTTTTCGGCGATTTCAATGGTGGCCATGGTATCACTGAGGTTGGCGATCGTCCCGTGGATGCCGCCCTGGGTGATGATTCGATCGCCCTTCTTCAGAGCTGCCAGCATCGATCGATGATCTTTTTGCTTTTTTTGCTGCGGCCGAATCAACAGGAAGTAAAAAATACCCACCATCAGTAACAGCGGCACAAATGCGGCCAGACCGCCGCCGGCAGCATCCCCGGCGCCCGTTCCGCCGATGCCCATCGCATACGCAACACCCAACCCGTTCATTGAATCCTCCAGTTTCCCGCGTGATCTTTCTCGGATAGTGTCTAAGCCATGCCGGCCGGCAATATTCACCGCACGATCCGGTTCGCGCGTCCGATTGCTTCGCCCGGCGTAAAACAAGTGTGCATTTAAACGCTATTGGTCGCCGCTTGTCAATCACCTTCCGGCATTCCCATTGGGATACTCGACTTAGTGCCGATCTCTTCAGCCACTGCGAAAAGCTCTCACCACGGAGGCGGGAAAACACCGCGAAAACCCCCTTTTCCCACAGGCCATCCAATCCCTTCGCGCTCTTCGTGTCCTTCGTGGAGAGAAAGAGCTTGTAACGCGCGCCGACATCCGTGTTATATACAACACACGGGAACGGATTGCCGATTTTATACTTGTGAAAGCTTAAAAGTTTCATTTCCGCGCGGAGACGCAGAGACGCGGAGGATGATTTCAGGGCTCTTCTCAGCGCTCTCAGCGCCTCCGCGGGAACACAAAACGAACTTCTCAAGCTAAGCAGGTATAGTTCACCGTAAGGACCCAATGGACGCCGAGAGCGGCAAAAGGTTTTATTGAAAGATTTGGCTCTTGCGTTTCCTTGCGCTCTTTGCGCCCGTGCGGTGAAAAGCTCGGTTTGTGACCGTTCGAAGTCTATCTCCTGGGCCCTCACTTTCCCCCAGCGACTTCAATGAACCAGGAAGAGCACGAAGAAATCCCTTAAGAATATCCTTGAAATTTTCGTGGCCAGGCGAGCTTTGGTTGAGGCCATCTGCTGCCTTGTGCCTCTGCGGTGGAGTTTGCCTGAAACGGCTCCAACGCGGATCAAGCCCGAGGTTTTCAGCCGGCGGTTTTCGAACTTTTTCTTGACACCGTTCCAACGGAGCGATTATGAGGTTTTTCTGCACTCAGCACCGAATCGAGGAGCGAGAGTGGCGGAATTGGCAGACGCACTGGACTTAGGATCCAGCGCCTTGTGGCTTGCGGGTTCGAGTCCCGCCTCTCGCACCAGCGGTCAGCGAATCCGGCCCGCGAGGGATCCTGCTGGCATTGAGGGGGGACGGTTTTCGATTTCCTAGGGAATGGATTCGGTTGGTCTTGGCTCTGACTTCGTTTGGCTTTAGATAGAGCAGCGATTCGCCCGCGCTGCCGGCGCGCCGCCAACGGCGGGCGCGCGCTAACGCCCCGCTCCTTTACGGAAGAGAAAGGTCTAGAGTGGAAATGAAGGTTTCCGTGAGTGATCTCAGCCCGACGCAGAAGAAACTCCAGGTGGTCGTTCCTGCCGAGCAGGTGCAACCGGAGCTTGATAAGCGCTATTTGGAACTGGCCAAGAAGGTTCGTTTGAAAGGTTTTCGGCCCGGCAAGATACCCCGCGGCATCATCAAGAACTATTATGGCAAGTCAATCGAGAGCGAAGTTTCCAGCCAGTTCGTTCATAGCAGCTATCCCCAGGCCTTGGAGGAATCCTCGCTCAAGCCCCTGGCGGAAGCGGAAATCGAAGAGCTGAGTTTTGCCGATGACGGGACCTTCACCTACTCGGCCCTGGTCGAGGTCTGCGCCCCCTTTGTTATCGAGGGCTACAAGGGCCTCGAAGTGAGCGCCGAGCCGATCGTGGTGACCGATGCCGAGATTGATGCCGAATTGGAGAGGACCCGCGAGAGCCATGCCGAGCTGCGGAACATCGAGGAAGATCAGGCGGCGGCGGCAGGGCTGATGGCGATCATCGACGTGAAGCCCACGGTGGACGGGGTGGTCTTTGCAAAAGGCAAAGCCGACGGCTACCTGCTGGAACTGGGTAAGAACAATATCCACCCGGAATTCGACCAACGCCTGATGGGCCACAAGGTTGGCGAAACCGTCGAATTCGATCTCGATTACCCGGAGCAGCAAGGAGCCCCGGAAATCGCCGGCAAACGCGTCCATTTCGCGGTCGCCATGAAGGAACTCAAGCGCAAGGTGCTGCCTGAACTGAACGACGATTTTGCCAAGGAGACCGGCGATTTTGAAAACCTTGATCAACTGCGGGCGAAGGTCCGCTCCGACCTGTTGGAAGCCCGCGAACACAAGGTCAAGGCGGACATTCATCAGCAAATGATCGACCAACTGGTCGAGCGGACGGAGTTCGGGATCTCGCCCAAGGTGATCGAACAGGAAGTCAGTCGGCTGGTCGCTCAGTTGCAGCAGCAGTTCAAGGCTCAGGGCCTGAATGTCGATACGGCGGGGTTCAACAGTCCGGAGGTGCGCTCCGGATACGCGCAACAGGCGCAGCGCAACGTTCGCTGGCAGTTGATCAGTGAAGGCATTGCCGAACGGGAGCAAATCGCGCTGTCGGCCGAGGAACAGGAAGATATCTTCGAGCAGTCCGCGCGCATGTTTCGGGTGAGCAAGGAAAAGGTCAAATCGGACTATGCCCGGAGCCAACTGGTGGAACAACTGCAAGCTGGAAAACTGCAAGAAAAGATCTTCGCGCTGCTGGACGAGCATGCCGTGATTACTGAAAAGCAGCCCCAAACGTCCGCCGCCGGCAAGGAGTAGTTCATGTCCCTGGTACCGATCGTGATCGAACAGAACAGCCGCGGCGAACGCGCTTTTGATATCTTTTCAAGGCTGCTTCGAGACCGGATCATCTTTCTAGGCACGGCCATTTCCGACGATGTTGCCAATCTGATCATCGCCCAGATGCTGTTTCTGGAATCGGAAGATCCCGAAAAAGATATCCATTTTTACATCAATTCACCTGGCGGGCTGGTTACGGCCGGCCTGGCCATCTACGACACCATGCAATACATCCAACCCGATGTTTCCACTTTGTGCATGGGCCAGGCGGCCAGCATGGGAGCCGTGCTGCTGGCGGCCGGGGTGCAAGGCAAGCGGTTCGCTCTGCCCCACAGCCGGATCATGCTGCATCAGCCGATGGGAGGCTTCCAGGGGCAAGCCACCGATGTCGAGATTCAAGCCCGTGAGATCCTTCGCCTGCGGGAGGAATTGAACCTGATCCTCACGCGACACACCGGCCGTTCCAACGAACAGATTGAAAAAGACACCGATCGCGACTTTTTCATGTCCGGCGATGAAGCCCGACAATATGGGGTGGTCGATCAGGTGGTGCAGTGCCGGAAAATCGCTTCGGACCTACCGATCGAAAAAGTACAGTAACCGGCCGCCGGTGTCACCCCAACGACTGCTGAAATCCGAACTGTCATGACCGCGACGGAGCGTTCCCCTGCCCTGCCGGTGAACGCTCCGTCGGCACCATCGAGCACGAAACTGCCGGTCCCCTCCACAAGCCATTGGCCCTACCACCATCCAAAGCCTGTCAAACGCTCGTCAGGCATGAAAAAAAGATTGATCGAGCGGGATTTTTGGGTTAGCCGTTGCCGACCTGAACAATGGGTTTGGGGACCGGGGCTATGCCTTTTTGACTTCTGGCCTGATTTATGCTCCAAGCGAGACCGGGGTAGACAGGCATCGTCGGGAAGCGGTGCCACCCCAGGGCCAGTACACTTTACGCGGCCATGAATTGCGCTTTTGCGAGAGAGTTTTTCTTGACAGGATGGTCAGGATGGTCAGGACGAATGAGTATCCAGTTGCTCGTGTTGATCCTGTCAAGAAGCTCGGCTTGTTACCGCGCATGGCCTATACTTCAAGTGGTCACGAACCGAGCTTTTCACCGCAAGGGTGCAAACAGCGCAAGGAAACGCAAGGATTTAATCTTTCGATAAAAACCTTTGCCACTCTCGGCGTCCCTTGCGTCTTTGCGGTGGACCAAGATCGGCAAACTGTTCCCGTGCGTAGTAGAGGTGAAGCGCCAGGCTCGCCGCCAGGACCCCAGGCTGAGCTTGACCGGCAGGCGGATTCCGTATGGCTAAACAGATCGCTTGTGATTATAATGGAATTGCTTTACAGCAGCGTAATCGAGGGGCGTGACAATTTCAGACCAGTCGATTCAGGTGACACCCCTTCACGGTCCTACCCAGAGAGGCAAGTCGGGATGCGGGAAGCTCAGCGAGAGGAGACGGCCAAGGAGGCGGTAAATGGCTAAGAAACGTGAGGAAAGAGGCGGAGAATTGCGGTGCTCCTTTTGCGGAAAGAGCCAGGATGAAGTGAAGAAGCTCATTGCCGGTCCCACGGTTTACATTTGTGACGAATGTGTGGGACTCTGCAATGAAATCATCGCTGAGGAATATGAGCGCGAGGACAGCGCGCGCTCGGCCCAGATCCCCAAACCCGCCGACATCAAGAGCGCCCTGGATGATTACGTGATCGGCCAGGAACACGCCAAGAAAATCCTGTCCGTGGCGGTGCACAACCATTACAAGCGGATAGAAATCAAGCCGGACCACAAGGACGACGTGGAACTGCAGAAGAGCAACATTCTGATGCTCGGTCCCACCGGCTCCGGCAAGACCCTGTTGGCCCAAACCCTCGCCAAAATTTTGAACGTGCCCTTCACCATTGCCGACGCCACCACCCTGACCGAAGCGGGCTATGTGGGCGAAGACGTGGAAAACATCCTGGTCAATCTGATCCAGGCCGCCGATTACGATATCGAGAAAGCTCAGCGCGGGATCGTCTATATCGATGAAATCGATAAGATCGCCAAGAAATCCGACAGTCCCTCGATCACTCGCGATGTGTCCGGCGAAGGCGTGCAACAGGCCCTGCTGAAAATTCTGGAAGGCACGGTGGCCAATGTTCCGCCCAAGGGTGGGCGGAAGCATCCGCAGCAGGAATTCATTCGGATCGATACCACCGACATCCTGTTCATCTGCGGCGGGGCCTACAACTACCTGGAAAGCATCATTCGGTCCCGGGTGGGTGTCAAGGGACTCGGTTTCGGTGCCGACATTTCCGCCAAGGACAAGAAGAATGTGGGCGAAATCCTGATCCAGGCGCAACCGGAAGACTTGATCAAATTCGGGATGATTCCAGAGTTCGTGGGCCGTATGCCGGTGATCGCATCGCTTAGCGAACTGACCGAGAACGAATTGATCGAAATCCTGACCAAGCCGCGCAATGCTCTGGTGCGCCAGTACAAGAAGCTGTTCGAGATGGAGGATGTGCGCCTGCGCTTCACCGAAGGAGCATTGCGGACCATTGCCCGCCAAGCCATCAGCCGCAAATCCGGGGCCCGCGGCCTGCGCTCGATCATGGAAAACATCATGTTGGACATCATGTACGAATTGCCGTCCCAGACCGAAGTTGAAGAATGCCTAATCAGTGAAGAGTCCATCGTGAAGCATGAGCAGCCGCTGCTGCTTTATCGCAGTGCCAGGGAATCGGCTTAAACCAACGCGACGGGAAGAGTGCCAGATCCATGTTCAAGCGAATTCTCAATAAGGATGAGCAGCGCCGCGGCCCGGAGTACCTCATCATGCCGCTGGTGCCGTTGCGTGACATTGTTATTTTCCCAGGCATGGTGGTGCCCCTGTTCGTCGGTCGTGACAAATCGGTCAACGCGCTGGAACAGGCCATGGACCGCGGCAAGAAGATCTTTCTTGCGGCCCAGCGCAACGCCAAGACCGATGAACCCAGACAGAGCGACATTTACCGCACCGGCACCGCATCGGTCATTCTGCAGTTGCTGCGGCTTCCTGACGGCACCGTGAAGGTATTGGTGGAGGGGGAAGAGCGCTGCAAGATTTTGAGTTTTTTGCCCGAACCCGATTTCTTTCAGGTTCATCTGCAGCCGATTTATGAGAAGACCAGTGAAAATGTCGAGGTGGAAGCGCTGCGTCGCAGCCTGAAGGCGGCTTTTCAGACTTACGGCAAGCACAACAAGAAAATCAACCAGGAAGTGGTGGACGCGACCCTGGATCTCGAGGATCCGTCGCGACTCTCCGACACCATCGCCGCCTACATGCCGCTCAAGATCGAGGTCAAGCAGAAGCTGTTGGAAATCGCCGACCCCTTGAAGCGGATGCAGCAGTTGTTCGGGCAGATTCGGGCGGAGGTGGAGATCATCCAGACCGAGGAGCGCATCAAGGGCCGGGTCAAGAAGCAGATGGAAAAGACCCAGCGGGAATACTACCTGAACGAGCAGATGCGTGCCATTCAGAAGGAAATGGGGGAAAAGGACGACTTCAAGTCCGAGCTTACGGACCTGGAAAAAAAGATCAAGCGCAAACGCCTGACCACTGAAGCCGCCGCCAAGGCCAGAGCCGAATTCAAGAAGCTCAAGCTGATGTCGCCCATGAGCGCGGAAGCCACGGTGGTGCGCAACTACATCGACTGGATCCTGAGCATCCCGTGGAAGGAACGCAGCAAGGATAAGCTCGATATCGACCAGGCCTTCCAGGTGCTGGAACAAGACCACTACGGGCTGGACAAACCCAAACAGCGGATCCTCGAGTATTTGGCGGTGCAGGCCCTGGTGAAAAAGATCAAGGGGCCGATTCTGTGCTTTGTCGGCCCGCCGGGGGTGGGCAAGACCTCGCTGGCGCGCTCGATCGCCCGCTCCATGAACCGCGGCTTCATTCGTCTATCCCTCGGCGGGGTCCGCGACGAAGCCGAGATCCGCGGCCATCGGCGGACTTATATCGGTGCCATGCCGGGCAAAATCATTCAGAGTCTGCGCAAGGTGAAGACGGTCAATCCGCTGTTTTGCCTGGATGAAATCGACAAAATGAGCACCGATTTCCGGGGCGATCCGGCATCCGCCCTGCTCGAGGTACTGGATCCGGAACAGAACTTCGGCTTCAACGATCATTACCTGGACCTGGATTACGACCTCTCCTCGATTTTTTTCATCACCACGGCCAACGATCTGCATGCCATCCCCCTGCCTCTACAGGACCGGATGGAAATCATCCACATGCCCGGCTACACCGAATATGAAAAAATCCGCATTGCCAAGGGATTTTTGATCAAGAAGCAGATCAAGGCCAATGGCCTCGCCGACCACAACCTGGTGTTCTCCGATGCCCTGATCAGCCGCATCATTCGCCACTACACCAAGGAAGCCGGGGTGCGCAACCTGGAGCGAGAGATCGCCTCGATCTGCCGCAAGGTGGCCAAGGACGTGGTCCGCAACGGCGCGGATACGGTAGTGGCGTTGACCGATGAGGCGATCCAACACTACCTGGGGGTTCCCAAGTATCGCTATGGCCGCAAGGAAGAACACGATGAAGTCGGGCTGGCCATGGGCCTGGCCTGGACTGAATTCGGCGGCGATATCCTGGGGATCGAAACGCTGGTGATGCCCGGCAAGGGCACCATCACCATCACCGGCAAACTCGGCGAGGTGATGCAGGAATCGGCCAAAGCGGCCCTCAGCTATGTCCGTTCCCGCTCCGGACGCTTGAAGCTCGACCGCGAATTCTACCAAAATCAGGACATCCATGTGCATGTGCCGGAAGGTGGGATCCCCAAGGACGGCCCATCGGCCGGCATCACCATGGCCACTTCCATCGTCTCGGCCCTGACCCGGATCCCGGTCCGAAGCGATCTTGCGATGACCGGGGAAATCACCTTGCGCGGCCGCGTGCTGCCGATTGGAGGCCTCAAGGAAAAGATTCTAGCGGCGCATCGGGCGCTGATCAAGACCGTCTTGATTCCGGCCGACAATGTCAAGGATTTACAGGAAATCCCAGCACAGATCCTGGAAGAGGTGAATATCGAACCGGTCCAGCACATGGATGACGTGCTCCGCAAAGCCCTGGCTTTGGAAGACCCGGACGATCTGTTCGCGGAAGAGGAAGCGGTCTGCCCGGCGGTCTTGTTCGGTGGCAACCCGCCCAGGGGGGAAGAGATCCACCCACACTGAGGGGCGTCGCCGCTTGCGGGAAAAAAGCGATTGACAACCCCGGCGTTCTAAGGTATCAATCAAGCCGCGCTGGGGGACATGGGACCGCACGATTTTCAGAGCGGGCCTGCTCCGGGAAAGCGGTGAGGGCGGGTAGCTCAGTTGGGAGAGCACCGGCCTTACAAGCCGGGGGTCGCAGGTTCAAGCCCTGTTCCGCCCACCACTGACAGCACATGGGGTCGTAGTTAAGTTGGTTATAACGCCGGCCTGTCACGCCGGAGGCCGCCGGTTCAAGTCCGGTCGACCCCGCCAGCATCACCAGGGACTCAGTCAATGCGATTGAGTCCCTTTTTTATCGGCGATTGGTTCGCTGTTGAACCGCTGCCTGGGCAATCGGCGCCAACCCGTCCGCCCCCTGGATGATCGACAAAAGGCTGGACCAGGGGGCGAGCAGGAAAGCGGCATCCCCTCTCCGTTGCAGATCCTCTCCGTAGGTCAGGTTGCGACCAACGGGAGCTACCTGACGATCTTGACCACGGGGTCGC
Organism: Syntrophobacteraceae bacterium CG2_30_61_12; assembly: GCA_001873705.1. GTDB lineage: Bacteria > Desulfobacterota > Syntrophobacteria > Syntrophobacterales > DSM-9756 > CG2-30-61-12. Next base: position 6,807 of record MNZR01000246.1, on the reverse strand, counting down.
TCCCCCCAAGTCAGGGAACGCTTCGCGCACCCTGACCTACAACGGAGTCCCTTTTTTATCGGCGATTGGTTCGCTGTTGAACCGCTGCCTGGGCAATCGGCGCCAACCCGTCCGCCCCCTGGAGGATCGACAAAAGGCTGGACCAGGTGACCGCTGAGCGGTCGGCACAAGCCCGCCGCACCCCGAAAGGCCTTGTCAAATCTCATGGCCTCTAGTAAATAGGGTAGCCGGAAGTGCCAAGCTCACTGGTGGGGCTCCCGGACTTCAAATCCGGTGTGAGGCAGTGAAGGCTGTCTCAGGTGGGTTCGATTCCCATGCACTTCCGCCAGATCTGCCCATGAAAAAACCGCCGTTTCCGGCGGTTTTTTCATGGGCATGATCAGTGCCCGGTTCATTTTGCCTTCATTCGAGCCGTTCCTGAAGCCGAACCGCCACCGGGATCCCGAGCTCCTGCAGCAGTTCGCTTTCGAGCCGCCAGACCACCTGTTCCAGTTCCTTGATTTCATCTGAAAACAGGCGCTCGTCCATGGCCAGCGACAGAACCAGCTCGCGCCTTGCGCCTTCCTTTTCCAGGCGGATCCGCCAACTGCGCGGCACCGTTCCCAGCACATGTTCCACATGAGCGAGGATCTGTTCGTCGTGCAGCTTGACGCCGCGAAACACCAACATGCCGTCGGCCCGTTCCGGCAGCCACTCGATGCGCTTGAGGGTGCGGCCGCAGGCACAGGGTTCACTGATGATTCGGGCGCGATCGCCGGTGCGGAATCGAATCAGCGGGAACGCCCGGGTGGTGAGGGTGGTCAGGATGAGTTCCCCCGGCTCCCCGTTTTCAATCGCTTCGCCGCTATCGGTAAGTATTTCGGCCAGGAAGTGGTCTTCCTGGAGATGCAGGCCGCGGTGCTGTTCGCATTCGAAAGCCACCGCCGGCCCCGGAATCTCGCTCAGGCCGTAGTGGCACCAGCAGCTCACATGGAGTTCGTCTTCCAGTTGCCGCCGGACTTCGGCGGCCAGCGGTTCGCCCACCAGGATCAGCACCCGCAACGCCAGTGCATTCGGATTCAGATTGATCGCATAGAGCAGTTCCAGTAGTTCCACGGCCGAGGTCGGAGTGGTGATCAAGACCGAAATTTTGTAATCGCGGAGCACCATCAGTTGCTTCTTCAGATGCAGGGCATTGAGCGGAATCACGCTGGCGCCGAGTTCCTCGGCACCGTCCTTGTAATCGCGTCCCCAATTGGCGAGGCCGGGATCGAGAATGATCTGCATGATATCGTCGGCCCCGACCCCGCAGGCGGCCAGCCCAGTGGCCGCGATTTCCCGCCACATGCGGAGGTCGGAGCGGGTGTAGCCGCTCACCGTGGGATTGAGAGAAGTTCCCGGGGCCGTGTGAATGCGCACAATATCGCGCAGCGGCACGGCAAACAGACCATAGGGATATTGGTCGCTGAAATCATGGCGGGCGGTGAACGGGATTCGGCGTAGATCGGTCAGACTTTCCACCCGTGGAGGTGCTATCGCCCGGGACTGCAACCGATTGCGGTAAAAAGGCACGTTCTTATAGGCGCGATTGAGGGTGATTTGCAGGTGCTCCCACTGTTCCTGGGCGCGCTCTTCGCGCTCGCAACATTCCCGAGCCCTGTTCCAGATCGCCATCTAGTCCCTCCCCTCACAAAATTCCCGGTAGTCGCGGCCCAAATAAGCCCGCTTCACTTCCTGGTCATCCAGTAGCTCCGCCGCGGTCCCTTGCAGCACCACTCGACCGGTTTCCAGCACATAGCCGCGATCGGCGATCCGCAGCGCGGCCCTGGCATTTTGTTCCACCAACAACAGGGTCAGGCCCTGGTCCCGGAGCTGAACCAGCGTAGCGAAAATTTTCTCCACCAGGAGCGGCGCCAGGCCCATGGACGGTTCATCGAGCAGGAGCAGTTTCGGTCGCGCCATCAGCGCTCGGGCAATGGCCAGCATCTGTTGTTCGCCGCCTGACAGGGTACCGGCCGCCTGGGCAGCCCGTTCCCGGAGAATCGGAAACAGTTCCATGACTGCGTCCGCATCCCGTTCGATGGCGGCTGTGTCCGAACGCCGCCGGCGCGAATAGGCGCCGAGCCGCAGATGGTCGCGCACGCTCATGGGAGCGAAGATCCAGCGCCCCTCGGGCACCAGACTCACCCCCAGATCCACGATCGCCGGCGGTTTCCGGGACTTGAGCGATACTTTCTCAAATTCCATGATCCCGTCCCATGCCTCCAGCAGTCCGCTAACCGCTTTCATGAGCGTGCTCTTGCCGGCGCCGTTGGCCCCGATCAGGGCCACGATCTCGCCGGCTCGCACCGACAGGCTTACCCCGCGCAGCGCCTGGATGCGCCCGTAATAACCGCTCAAGTTGCGAATCCGCAGCATGTGCCCAGTCTCTTTCTCGAGTTCAGCCGGCGGCGCCCAGATAGGCCTTGGTGACGGCGCTGCTTTTCTGAATTTCCCGCGGTGTGCCTTCGGCCAGTTTACGACCCTGGTTCAGCACCAGGATGGAATCGGAAATGTCCATGACCAGACTCATGTCGTGCTCCACCAGGAGCAGGGTAATGCCCTGAGCGCGGATCCGGCGCAGCAGTTCACCCAGGCTTGCGGTTTCCACCGGGTTTAGCCCGGCCGCCGGTTCGTCCAAAAGCAGCAACCGCGGGCGAGCGGCCAGGGCGCGGGCGATTTCAACCAGCCGCTGCCAGCCGAACGGGAGATCCCCGCTACGATCCCGGGCGACATCATCCAGACCCACGAATTTCAGAAGCTCGCGTGCCCTCGCCAGGGCTTCGGTTTCTTCCTTGCGCACCCGCGGCCAGCGCCCGAGAGCGCCCCAGAGACCGGTGCGCAGGCAGACGTGCTGACCCACCAGGACATTTTCCAGCACCGACATGTTGGCGAACAGTTCGACGTTCTGGAAGGTGCGGGTGATGCCGCGGGCCACCAGTCGGTGCACGGCCATCCCCTCGATCGGGTCGCCGGCAAACAGGATGCGGCCCTGGTCGGGCGGGAAAATCCCGGTGATCAGGTTGAACAGAGTGGTCTTGCCGGCGCCGTTGGGACCGATCACCGCCTGCACGCTGCCGGCGTCAACCGCAAACGATACATCGTAAAGGGCCTGGACCCCGCCGAACGCCTTCGACAAACCTTCAGCTTTGAGCAGAGGGGCGGGATCGGTCGAGGGACCGTTGCCAACGTTCATAGAGATCCATCACTCCGCGGGTCAGGCCCTGGGGCAGAAAAATCATCACCACCATGAGAATCAGACCGTACACCATCATTTCATAATCGGCAAAGACGTGCAGCCATTCCGGCAGCATGGTGAGCAGGGCGGCGCCGAACAGGGCGCCCCAGACGCTGGCCATGCCGCCGATCACCACCATGGTCACGACCCGAATGGAAACCATGAAATCAAAGGAACTGGGGCTGATGAAGCTCATCATGTGGGCGTACAGGAACCCGGCCAGGGCCGCCATGACCGCGCTCAATACGAACACCATCACCTTGAGCCGAGCGGTGTCCACTCCCACGGCCGCGGCCGCTCGTTCGCTGTCGTGAATGGCGCGCAGCGCGCGGCCCATCCGGGAATCGATCAGGCGTTCGCAGAGCAGGAAATTGGCAAGCACCACCAACCAGATCAACCAGAAACCGTTGCGCCCGGAACTGAGTTCAATCGGTCCCAAGCAGAGCGGCGGAATTCCCACCAGGCCCGACGCGCCGCCCGTGAGCCCGCTCCATTCCCGAAACAGCACATACACGATCATGCCGAAGCCGAGGGTCCCCATGCCCAGGTAATAGCCGGTGAGGCGCAGGGTCGGCAGACCCACCACCAGGGCCACTGCCGCCGCCAGGGCCAGGGCCGCGGGGCCGGCCACCCAGGGTGACCAGCCCAAATGCACCGTGAGGACCCCGCTGGCGTAGGCGCCGATGCCATAGAAGGCGGCATGGCCGAGCGAGATCTGGCCGGCGAACCCCATCAAGAGATTCAACCCCAGGGCCAGCAGCGTGTGCACGCCGATCACCGCCAGCAACTGAAGATGATAGGGATTGCGCGCAAAAGCGCCCCAGCCCAGAACAAGGGCGAGAAATATCAGGGTCCGAACATGAGATCGCTTCATTGTGAACCAATACCGTCTTCAGTTGCCGCTGGGAAGTTGTCGCGTTCCCGCGGCACCGACCCGAAGCCCCGCATCAAGTGCTAGAACCGGTGCACCGCCTGGGTCCCCAAGATGCCGCTCGGGCGCGCGTAGAGAATCAACAAGAGGAGCAAAAAGGCAATGGCGTCCTTGATGCCGGACGAGATGTAGCCAACCCCAAGTGCCTCCAGAATACCCAACAGAAATCCCCCCACCACCGCACCCCAGGTGCTGCCGAGGCCACCCAGCATGGCCGCGCAAAAGCCCCGCAGCCCCAGCATGGTGCCCATGTCGTAGCCGCACATGGTGATGGGCGCGATGATCACGCCGGCAACGGCCCCCAGCACCGCGCTCAACACAAACGCCAGCAACGCCATCAAGTCGCTCGGAATGCCCAGCAGCCAGGCCGCCTGCCGGTGGATCGCGCAGGCCTGCATGGCTTTGCCGGTCAAGGTGCGTTTGTGGAAGAGCTGTAGAGCCACCATCAGGACCAAGACGATCCCGACGATCCACAGGCTTTGCGGCAGCAAGGCGGCGCCGCCGATGACCAACGGCTCGTTGTGGGAAAACGGCGGCACGCTGTAGGAGTCCTTGCCCCAGGTGAGCATGCCGATGCCGCGCAGCAGGATGGAAGCGCCCACCGTGATGATGATCAGGGTGATCGGCTGGGGTTTACGAACCGGGCGGATCGCCAGCCGTTCGAACAGGACCCCGAAGGCGGCCACCACCAGAACGGCGAGAAAGAATGCAAGGCCGAGCGGAAGTTGGAAGCCGGTCCAAAAGGTGACGAAGCTCAAGGCCCCGAGCATGACGAATTCGCCCTGGGCGAAGTTGATCAACTCGGTAGCCAGGTACAGCATGCTGAAGCCGAGTGCGATCACGGCGTAGATGGCGCCGTTGGCGATTCCGGAAAAAAGGTACTGCAGCAGTTCCTGCATGATGAGACTCGCCTGCCTGTATCGAATTGGGGGAGCCGCGTCACGGCCATCGGGCGATTGCCGGTCCCCCTCCAGTTTGCCCCTGGCTTGGTCAGGGTGAGGTCATGGCCAAGGTTATGCCCACCCCATTTCCATGATAATGGAACACTCTATGAATCATTATGGTTGGCATGATCCCAATGGCGCGGCGAATGGGTAGGTCGGGTTGCGACCAGCGGAAGCTACCCGACGATTTGCCGGCGCATCCAATACGCGGACTTCCACCGGATCGTCAGGGAGTGCTACGCACACCCTGACCTACTGGCAGTCCTAGATCGTCATGCTTGGTTGTGACCATCCCCGCTCATGGGAGTTCGCGAAAACGCTGTAGGGGCAAGGAATCTTTCGCCCCTACAGCGAGCCTCATTGGGTTGGACCAAATGAGCATCCTCCCAAATTTGTCAGACCAGGCTACTCGAGCAGCTTCCAGTTGCCGCCCCGAATTTCCACCATGACGAAGGCGTCCGGGCCGAGGCCGTTGTGTTCCGTGGGCGAAAAACTGAACACCCCGCTCACCCCCACGTGCTTCTGCAATTTCTCCAGGTTGTCGCGGATCTTGGCGCGATCGCCGCCGCTGCCTTTCAGGGCCTGGGCCAGCATCTTCATGGCATCGTAGGCATAGCCCCCAAAACCGGATACCGGAGCATTGTAGCGCTGCTGATACTGGGTGGCGTAGGCGCCGAGCACCTGCTTCTGCGGATCGGTCGCCGGCAACAGATCGGCCACCAGGATCTTTCCGGTCGGGAGCCGCACCCCTTCCGCCGCATCCCCGGCCAGGCTGATGAACTTTGGCGAGGCCACCCCGTGACTTTGATAGATCGGGATATCAAGATTCAATTGTTTGGCATTTTTCACCATCACCGCCGGCCCGGGATTGACCCCCCAGCACACGATGGCGTCCGCTCCGGCCTTGCGGATCTTGGCCAGTTGCGCGGTCATGTCGGTGTCGCTGCCGCCGAAATTCTCATTCGCAACGATTTCCAAACCGAATTTCGCCGCCTGGCTCAGCAGTTGTTCCTTACCGCTTTCTCCAAAGGCATCGGAAACCGTGAGCAGGCCGAGCTTTTTCAGCTTGCTTTTCTGCACGTGGGCGTAAACGGCGGCCACCGCCAAGATATCGCTCTGCGCGGTCTTGAACACATAGGGCTGTACCGGCTGGGTGATCTTGTTACCGGCGGCGCAACTGATCAAGGGCACTTGCGCCTTGACCGCAACGGGCATAGCGGCCAGGGTGGTCGGCGTCAGGCTGGGACCGATGATGGCCAGCACCTGGTCGTTGTTCACCAGTTTGTTGACCGCGAGCACCGCCTTGGTGGGGTCGCCTTCGGTATCGTAGACCACCGCTTCCACCTTGCGGCCATCAATCCCGCCCTGGGCGTTGATCTCATCGACCACCATCTCCAGACTCTTTTTTTCCGGATCACCCAAAAATGACGTCCGTCCGGTCACCGAAAACAGCGCGCCGATCTTGAACGTCTCCGCCGCCCAGCCGACCGCGGGCGCGATCAACAACGCAGCCAGCGCGATGGCGCCAAGCGCCTTGCAGGTCATGGTCAGATTGCGATTCTTCATGGCTTGGTCTCCCTCGTTTTGATGTGATTCCGAACCTCGCGGCAGCGGGTGAACCCACTCGATCGATCCCCCCAAGCCGCTGCCTTACCCCCCAGCCTGAATCCAAATCA
>MNZR01000129.1 GCA_001873705.1 Syntrophobacteraceae bacterium CG2_30_61_12 | reverse complement strand
CCGCGGGCGCCGCCCCGGAGATGTTCGAGAAACGCCGAAGACACCGGCGACAACTCACGCCCGGCCCGGCGCACCAGATAAAACGGCCGGCCGAAGCGGATCCCCTGGATCGGTACCGCCTGCAGAACCCCGTGCCGGATGTCGTCGGCCACCGCCTGCCGCGACAGGATCGACACGCCGATGCGAGCCTTGATGCTTTCCCGCACCACTTCGGTGCCGGCCACTTCGGCCACCACCGTCAGGCGGGAAAAATCGAACCCATGGGCCCCCAGGATTTCGCTCATCACCATCCGGGTGCCGGACCCGCGCCGGCGCATGATGAACGGTTCTCCGTACAGCGCGCTCATCGGCACTTCGGTCAACTCGGCCCAGGGATGGCCCGCATAGACCGCCAGCACCAGTTCATCGGAAAACAGGGCCTCCAGTTGCAAGCGGCGATCTTCCCAGCGCGAACCCACCATCCCGAATTCCAGTTCGCCGTTCAGCACCGATTCCACCACCGACCCGGTGCTGCCGATCTGCAGCGAAATCTGAATATCCGGATGATCGGCCTTGAACGAACCGATCCACTTGGGCAGCACGTAGGTGCCGGGGATGGTGCTGGCTCCCAGCACCAGTTTGCCGGAAAGGTCCCCCCGGTACCTGGCGATGGCCTGGATCGCTTCTTCCCGCAATTGCAAAATTTTGAGCGCGTACTGGTACAGGATCCGACCCGCCGGAGTGGGCAGCACTTCCTTACCCAGGCGATCGATCAGTTTTTCCCCCAGGAGTTCTTCCAGGGTGCGGACATGTTCGCTGATCGTGGGCTGAGACAGATACACCGCCTCCGCCGCCTTGGTGAAGCTTTTCAGTTCCAGCACCCGGCAAAATATTTCCAACCGCCTGAGATCCATAACACGGGCCCCCTGCCTACCTGGTAAATCACCGAGGCCATCATGATCGCTTCGGCCGGTGGGAAAAATCCTCACCACAGAGACACAGAGGCACAGAGGGTACTATTTTTGCCCGGCCGGGAGACGACGGCCGGGAAAAATCTCACCCCGAAGGGAGTGCTTTTCTTGCAGATCGGCATCTCCCGATCTGCAAAAACAAAGTCTTCTCTGTGCCCTCTGTGCCTCCGTGGTTAGTGTTTGGTTGCGGCCTTTGGCCGCGCTGTGCCTCCGTGGTAGATTTTCGGTGTTCATGCCTGGGCCGCGCGCGGAGTTTCCTCACCCGCGGCCGCGGCGGTTTCGAAATAGGCCCGCACCACTTGCAGCGTCTGTAAAAGCGGCCCCTTTTCCCGCAGTTCCAGTACCCACCAGTCGCAGGCCGGCAGCGTTTGCAGAAGTCGCAGGCGATCTTCCAGATCGAACAGGCGCGCGGGCGGCAGGTGGCGATCGCCTTCCTCCAGGTGGTAGACATGAGCGTTGAGGAAACGTTCCGGGTGCGGCGCCACGAAGTCCTCGACTTCGTACTGACGGCTCTGAACCGAGGGGCTCACCCGGGCATGACCGATATCGAGCGTCGCCCGGGCCCCCGATTTACGGATCAGCTTTTCATACAGTTCCGGCCGACTGGTCCAGCCCCAAGCCAGGTTTTCCAGACACAGACCGACCCCCAGATTGTCGGCGAACCGAACCAGTTCGCCGAGAGCGGCGACGGTCCGGTCCCAGGACAAAGGCACGGTCGATTCCAGCCCCAGACCGATGTGCATGGTGAGGTGCCGCCCGCCCAGCTTGGACACCACCCGGCAGGCCTGCCGCAGGCGCTCCGTGGCTTGGGCCGCTTCCGCCGCCGCCGTCGCGCCCGGATCGGTGTTCGGGAACGCGCAATGGTAGCGCACCGCCAATGGCTCCAGCGACCGGATCGCCGCGAGCAACCGGGATTGTTCGGCCGGCCTGACCGGCAGCGTCGCCGGCTTGAAGCTCCAGTCGATCCCGTCGAAGCCGTGTTCCAGCGCAAAGGCCCGGAGTTCGCCCAGGTCCTCGATGAAATTGCAGCACGCCAGCTTGGGCCGATTCCCGTTGGCCGTCACTTCCAGTCCTCCTGTCGCCGAAAGGTTTCCACACGCCCCTCGCAAGATACTCCTTGTAGGTTGCCGATTCCAATTTAGCCAATAGGTAATCCCGATGCAATCGCCCCGGTTCCATCGTTTGAGTGCAATCCAAAGGGCATGGGCTGGTGGTGGCACCGTCGGGCACGGTTCGAACCGAAACGCTCTCGATTGCACGTTCCGGCTGGTTGACCTGAAGGGTCAAAAAAGCGATAGAAGAGCCTGGCGGACGGCCGAACCGGCCTGATCGCCGGCGCCGCCGCGCCTGATGGAAATTCCGATCGCGGCCGTCGATTCCACCCACCAGCAGAAAAGGAGCCTCCGCCATGCCCATTCCCGGCAACCTGCTCACCACGGCCATGGCCGTGATGCCGCACACCGACGTGCAGCGCGCCCTGGACGTCGCCCTCGGCCTGGACATCCCGTTCTGGCCGCAGCTTCCGCATCTCAACTATTACGAAGACATGTACGTCCAGGCCTCGGAAAATTTCCCCGGCATCCTGCTCGACCTGGAGCAACGGACCCTGCGGTTTTCCATGGACAAATTCGCCCTCGAACTGGATGCCACGCTGGAGCGCTTCGACGACCCGACCTTCTTCGACATCAGCCCCACCTATTCCGTGGTGTATCATCAGTTTCTCGATCTCGATCTGGCCGATCGCCCGGCCATTCGCGGGCAACTGGAAGGGCCGGTGAGTTTCGGGTTCAATGTGTTGGACGAAAACGACCGGCCGATCCTGTTTGACGATACGGTGCGGCCGTTTCTGTTGGAATTCATGGCCAGGCGGGTCAACGTGCAACTGCAACGACTCAAGCGGCGTAATCCCAACGCCTTTATGTTCGTGGACGAACCGGGACTCCAGTTCATCTTCAGCGGCATGTCCGGCTACGGCGATGCGCCGGCGCGCAAGGACATGGAATTCTTTTTCGGGCTGATCGAACGGCCCCGGGGCATCCATCTGTGCGGGAACCCCGACTGGGATTTCCTGTTGAACCAGGATCTGGATGTCTTGTCGCTCGATATGTATTCGAACGGCGAGGTATTCGTGGCCTACACCAAATCGCTGCGCCGTTATCTGGATCGGGGCGGGATTCTCATTTGGGGGATCGTGCCCACCGGCTTCGATAAATTTGAACTGGAATCCATCGAAAGCATCGAAAAACGTCTGGTGGACCTCTGGACCAGCCTCGATCGGCAGGGCATCGACCGGGATTTTCTGCTGTCCCGGAGCCTGCTATCGCCGGCCACCTGCTGCCTGGTGAATCCGGACGGGACCGAGACCGTGGAGCAGGCTTTCACCCTGATCCAGCGTCTGTCGGAACGGCTGCGGGAGCGGTTCCGTTTGACCTGAAGGAAGGGAAGAAAAGGCGAACCGCGGAATATCGAATATTGAATATCGAATGTCGAAGGCAGAGTGAAAGGATTCAGGTGGGAACCTCAACCCTGAAGATTTGGGCGTCCGTCTGGGCGGTCAGTCGAAACGATGTCGTCGCGGCCGGAATGAGCACGCTGCGGCCGCCTGGCACGGTCAGATTTTCCTGCCTCCGCGCCTCGTTCCAGGTGACATGGGTGGTCCCGCTCAGCACCAGGATCACCACCGGGCCGTCGGGTTGGCGTCGCCCCAGGACGTCCCCCGGCCGAAGCCGGTGTCGGGTCAGTTCGAATTCCCGCGCCGGACTGAGGTAAATCATTCGCTTCGGGTTCGAACCCGGTGTGAGCACAGCCGGGTGACCACCCTCAAACCTCAGGATTTCCAGCAGGGCGGCGGCGTCCTTGTGTTTTTCGGTAAGGCCCACGCGCACCACGTTGTCGGATGCGGCCATGCACTCCACCAGGCGGCCTACCAGGTAGGCGTGGGGGACTCCGGCATCGATGAACAGGCCCTGGCCGCTGTCCAATTCCACCAGATTGAGCCAGAGGGCGAAGACGAGACCCGGGTCAGGCCCAGGATGGCCGTGGCGCAGTTCGAGAAACAGCCGTTCGTTGGCGTCCAATTCCGCCGCGCGCGCTTGAAGCCCGGCCGCGGCGGCATCGAGCGCGGCGCCGAACCGGTCCGGACAGCGATCGACCCGATCCAGCAGCGCGGTCACCAGGTGCCGGATCCGCGCCTGCGGCTCCATTGAACCTGGCGCCGACCATTCCGCGGCGCCATCACCGACCGCCGAACCGCCCAGGAATGCGACCAGGTCCGGCACCCGCTCCAGGCCATGCTCAATTTCCCGCCACCGCCTGAAGCCCGCCAGGGCCCTCACGCCATCGAGCGCCACCGCCAGTTCCGGCTTGTGGTTCGGGTCCGGATAATGATCGGGATCGCGACGGCGCAGCCGTTCGGCCTGCCGCCGGTTGGGATGGGCCTGAATGGAAAGCGCTCGAGCGGCGTCCAGGACTTTGAGCAGAAACGGGAAAGCGCCGGCGAAGCGATGCCGCACCCGAGACCCGAGCAGTGGTTCCGGCGCCTGAGCCACCGCTCGATCGAGCGGCACCCGCCCGGCGCTGGTTTCCAGTTCGGACGGCGCCGACGGATGAGCGCCGATCCAGAGTTCGGCGTAGGGCCGGCCGGGTTCCGCCGGCCGCCCCAGTAGTTGCGGAATGAGTGCCGCACGGCCGCCGGCGCCCCAGGCGTAATGACGAACCGGATTCACCATCAGGCACGGCCGCGGCCATGCCGGGTCCAACTGGCTCATGGGCTACTGCTCCAGTTTGCGGGGAACCGTTGCGGTCTTGATTGATTCCCAAGACATCGGATGCTCATCTATCCCGTCAATCCCGTCAATCCCGTCAATCCCGTCAATCTTGTCAATCTTGTCAAGAAAAACTCTCTCACCAGAGCGCAATTCACGCCCGGCTGCCGCTGTGCCGCCTCTCCCGATCGGTCGCAACCGGTTGCGCTTTCATGATCTCCGGAGTACATTGGCGCCGTTCTCGGTCTGCATGGGGCAGCCCCGAATGATCCTTTCCGATCCTGCAACGATGGCCAACCCGATGACCGCCGAAGCTGATTTCCAAGACAGCCGCTACGAACTGGACCAGCCGCGGCAGGACACCCTGCGGATCCGGTTTTTCGGCGACTGGCGCCTGCGTGAGCAGTTGCCCACCAGCGAAGCCGTCGATCGTTATCTGCAGTCGGATGAAACCATTCGGCACATCGCTTTCGATAGCGGTGAGCTGCGCAGTTGGGATTCGGGATTTCTCAATTTTCTGGTCAAACTGGGCAAGACGGCCGCGGCGCGGCAGATTGTACTCGATAACCGCAATCTGCCCCAAGGCGTCGAACGCCTACTGGCTTTGGCCGCCGCGGTCCCCCCGAAAGCCACCTACAGCGACCACGCGCCCGCTTCCCTGCTGGTGCGGCTGGGCGAAGCGGCGACCCGGTTCGGCGCCACCGCCGCCGATATGGTCGGCTTTCTAGGCGAAGCGGTGCTGGCTCTGGCCAATCTGGCGCGCGGCCGGGCCCGGTTCCAGACCAGTGAACTGCTGCTGGTGCTGCAGGAATGCGGAGTGGAAGCGCTCCCCATCGTTACGCTCATCAGCATTCTGGTGGGCATGATTCTGGCGTTTGTCGGGGCCATGCAGCTGAAGATGTTCGGCGCCGAAGTTTACGTGGCCAATCTGGTGACCCTGGGCATGGCCCGGGAAATGGCGGCCATGATGACCGGCATCATCATGGCCGGGCGCACCGGCGCCGCCTTCGCCGCCAAGCTCGGGACCATGCAGGTGAACGAAGAAGTGGACGCGCTCCAGACCCTCGGCATACCGCCCATGGAATTTCTGGTTCTGCCGCGCCTGCTGGCCCTGGTGTTGATGATGCCGCTGCTTTGCATCTACGCCAATCTGATGGGCGTGTTTGGGGGCCTCATGGTGGCCGCTGGGATGTTCGACATCACCGCGGTCCAGTATATCACCCAGGCCAAGGTCTATATCGGTCTGGTCGATTTTCAGGTGGGGATCTTCAAAAGCGTTATCTTCGGCGCCGTGGTCGCCTTGTGCGGCTGCTATTACGGCATGCGCTGCGGGCGGAGTTCCGCCGGGGTGGGTCTGGCCACCACTTCGGCGGTGGTTTCCGCCATTGTTTTCATCATCGTCTGCGATTCGCTGGTGACCTTCGTCACCACTATCGTCGGGATTTGAGGCGAAATCATGGACCGATTTCCAGCTCCCGCGGCCCAGACCACGCTCTCCCCAACAAATCCCCCCACGCCCGCCGCCTCAGCGCCCGCACACCTGACCGTGGCCGATCTGGTGATGGCTTACGGCAGTTATGTGGTTCAGCGCGACCTCAATTTCAGCATCGGACGGGGAGAGATATTCATCATTATGGGCGATAGCGGCTGCGGCAAGAGCACCCTGCTCAGGCACATGGTGGGGCTGAAACCACCCGCCGCCGGCAGCATCTATTACGACCAGGAAAGCTTCTGGGACGCCGAACCGGAAGCGCGCGATCGGCTCCTCAGGCGGACCGGGATTCTCTATCAGAGCGGGGCCTTGTGGAGTTCCATGACGCTGCAGGAAAACGTGGCCTTGCCGCTGCGGGAATACACCCCGTTGCCGCCCCGTCAGATCGAGGAAATCGTAGCGCTCAAACTGGCCCTGGTGGGCCTGGCCGGGTTCGAACGGTTCTATCCGGCCGAGATCAGTGGCGGTATGCGCAAACGCGCCGGACTGGCGCGAGCCATGGCGCTGGACCCGGAAATATTGTTTTTCGATGAACCATCGGCCGGTCTCGATCCCATCAGCGCCAACCATCTGGACGACCTGATCCTCGAACTGCGGGCTGCCCTGGGCACCACCATCGTGGTGGTGACCCACGATCTGGCGAGCATTTTCGCCATCGCCGACAATTCCGTGTTTCTCGATGCGGAGCGCCGGAGCATGATCGCCCAGGGCAACCCACGGGACTTGCTGGAGCACTGCCCGGAACCCAAGGTCCGGATTTTTCTCAGCCGCGGCGGGGATGGGTGAATGGGTGAATCGGTTCGAGGCCTGGATCGCTCCGGCAGGCTAAGAGCGGAGCGAAGTGTCCGGCAACACCGCCGACAAAGAAAGTCTTGAGCGGATCATGAGCAAGCAAGCCAATCCCAAAATCATCGGACTGTTTGTGCTGGGCGCCATTGTACTCAGCATCGCCGGGGTGCTCCTGTTCGGGGCCGGCACCTTGTTTCAGCGCACCAGGACCTTCGTCACCTTCTTCGAGGGTTCGGTCAAGGGCCTGGCGGTGGGCGCTCCGGTGGCCTTTCGTGGCGTCAACATGGGCAAGGTATCGAAGATCCTGCTGAGTGTCGACGCCGAAGGGAAGCAGATCCAGATCCCGGTGCTGCTGACCTTTCAGCCCGATCAGGTCAGTCTGAGCGGTGAAAGCAGGTTGCCGGTGATGAATATCGAAGCCCTGATCGAACGGGGACTGCGGGCCCAACTGGTGGCGCAAAGCCTGGTGACCGGCCAGCTCATGATCGAACTGGATTTCCACCCCGGCACTGAAGCCCGCTATGTGAAAGGCATGCCCGAATACCCGGAACTGCCGACGGTGCCCTCCGATCTGGAACAACTGATGAAACGGGTGGGAGAGCTGCCGCTGGAAACGATCGCCAACAGCCTCAGTGAAATTCTGACCCAGGTCAAGGACATCACCAACTCCGGGAACTTGAACAAAATTCTTGAAAACGTCGCCGCTCTCACCGGTAATGCCGATCAACTGCTGATCAGCCTCAACCGCGAACTGCAGCCGGCGGCAAAAAGCCTGACCAGCGCCATGGACGAGGTAAACGGTCTGGTGACCGACAGCAGACAACAGGTCAAAGCCACCTTGGAGCGACTGGAAGCCGCCATCGCCCAGGCCGATCGATTGTTCCGCAGCCTTCAGGACGACGCCGGCAGAATCACCGTCGCGGCCGAACAGACCGCAACGGCGGCCCGCGCAACCCTGAGCACAACCAATTCCTCGGTG
>MNZR01000128.1 GCA_001873705.1 Syntrophobacteraceae bacterium CG2_30_61_12 | reverse complement strand
ATGACAAGGCTGCGGTCAACGATGCCTTGCAGGAGCTGCTGAAGGACAAGGTGTCCGTAGGCGGCCAGGCCGAGCGCGGCAATCGTGAGAAGATCATCACGATTCTCCTTAAGACGTGGCTGACGGTTCCGAGCGAACTCGAGTCGTTGCGCGTCGAAGGACTGGAACTTCTCAAACGTGTTCCTCGACGCGATCATCTGGCCATCCACTGGGGGATGGTCATGGCCGTCTACCCGTTCTGGTCGGGTGTAGCCACCCAGACCGGCCGTCTGCTGAGACTTCAGGGTTCCGCTGCCGCGGCTCATGTCCAGCGCCGGGTCCGCGAGCAATACGGCGAGCGGGAGACTGTTTCCCGAGCAGCCCGCCGCGTGCTGCGTTCATACCTGGACTGGGACGTGCTTCAGGAGACCGGCGCAAAGGGCATCTACTCTGCCGGGACAACGCTGGCCGTTGATGATTCCCGACTGATCGCCTGGCTGGCCGAAGCGTCCCTCCATGCCCGTGCCAACGGCTCGGCTCCGCTGAAAGATTTGATCGATAGCCCGAGTATCTTTCCCTTCCGATTGGCCCATATCTCAGCCGAACATGTGGCATCGCTCTCGCCTCGTCTGAATATCCTGCGGCACGGTCTGGATGACGACCTTGTGATGCTGGATGAAGATCATCGCAAAGAACCCAAAAGAAGAAAGCTCGGGGACTCGGGGAGTAGCTTATGACGAACGATGAAATAGCACGTTTCTTTAATGACACCCAGGCGTATATCCAGGGTAACCCCGATCTGCGCGATCCCCAGGTCGAGGGATGGTTCCGCACGCGCCAGCACTTCCGGAACAGCACAGATCACGCCATCATCCAGATTCCTGTGGGATGCGGCAAGACCGGCCTCATGGCACTGCTGCCTTTTGAGACAGCCCAAGGTCGGGTGCTGGTGATCGCCCCAAACCTTGAGATTCGACGGGGCATTTCCACCGCCTTCGATGTCGCCGGACGTGAATGCTTCTGGACCTCGACGCGTGTTTTGACCGATGTGAGCCATGGTCCCTTCACGGCCGTCCTGGACGGCCAGGATGCGAACATCCACGACTGTGAGAGCTCGCATATCGTCGTCACCAACATCCAGCAACTGGCCAGCCGGGCCGACCGATGGCTTCCTGCCTTCTCGAATGATTTCTTTGACCTGATCCTGGTCGACGAGGGGCACCACAACGTGGCCAGAAGCTGGGAGCGGGTCTTTGAACGGTTTCCGAACGCCAAGGTCGTCAGCCTGACCGCCACGCCATTCAGAGGCGACGGACGCGAGATTGCCGGGGAGCGGGTCTATGCCTATCCGTTCCGGACCGCAATGGTGCGTGGGTACATCAAGCAGATCACCGCCGTGAACGTCGCGCCCCAGGAGATCTCCTTCACCTATCGCGGGGATGCCAGGCAGCACTCCCTCGAGGAGGTACTTCAACTCCGGGACGAGGAATGGTTCAGCCGGGGTGTGGCTCTCGCGCCAGAGTGCAACCGGTCAATCGTTGACGCCAGCATCCAGTGGCTTCAGCATCTCCGGGAAACCGGGACCTTTCATCAAATGATCGCCGTTGCCTGTTCGGTGGATCACTCCCGCCAGGTACGTTCCCTTTACGCGGAGCGCGGCCTGCAGGCTCGTGAAATCCACAGCAACATGCCGGCGGACGAGATTGAGGACGTGTTACAAGACCTGCGTCGAGGCCGGATCGATTGCATCATTCAGGTCCGGATGCTCGGTGAGGGATTTGACCATCCAAACCTGAGTGTGGCCGCGATCTTCCAGCCCTTCCGCTCGCTGTCGCCCTATGTCCAATTTATCGGAAGGGTCATGAGGGTGATCCACCAGAACAATCCCCAACACCCGGACAACCGGGGCGTGGCGGTTTCCCATGTGGGGTTGAACATCGACCGCCATTGGGAGGATTTCCGGCGGATCGACCAGGAGGACCAGGAACTTATCCAGGGCTGGCTTGAAGCGGGTGACGAGCGTCCCCCGGCCGATGAGCCAGGCCGTCGAAGACGCCTGACACCGGACATGGTTGTTCAAAACGAAATCATCAGCCACTTCATCGAGCAGGAATACCTCGACCCGATGGATGACGCCGTGATCGACGACCTCGTCCAAGAGTTCCGGAGACGCGGTCTTGACCCTGAGGCCCTCGGACTATCCCGCGAAAATCTCCGCCAACGCCTCATCCAGGCACGGACCCGCGAGAACATGGAGCCCCGGGAGATACCGGTCACGCCCCAGCGTCGTCGTCAGGAGGCCCGCCGAAGGCTCAACGAGCGCTCCCGGGCCCTGGCCAGCCGGATTCTGAACGCCCTTGGTGCGTCCATAAACGGCCGCAACATCGTCCTGGCCTACCCCGAACTGAGAAGCGCCAACAACTATGCGGCGGTCATCATGATCGTGAATGGGGCCGTCAACGAGCAGCTCGAAGCGGACGGCGGAACCCGCGGTGAAATCCCGTTGGAGCGGCTGGAGGAGGTCCTGGAACAGATCGACCAGATCGGGGACAACGTCCAAGCCCAAATCCAGGAGCGCCTTTCAAGGAGATGACCGATGCCCAAGCTGAAACGCCTTCTCGTATCCGCCTGCTTCGAGACCGCCCAGCGGCGGAGACACTGCTCGCGGAACCAGGAGCACGTTATCTGCCAGGGCGACAAATGCTTGGTCATCAAGGAGAACATGTCGAAGAACAACTACTGCATGGAATGCGCGGCGTTGATTCTCCAAAAGGCCAAGGAAGAGCTTGATGGATTAACTCGTGAAATAGGGACAGCGGCAAGAAACGACGACGAACGGAAAGGAGGATAGGCGATGAGCGAGACTTTCCGCTTGTCTGATTATCAGATACGCATCGGCAAGGAAGATGTCATTGAGCGACAACTGCATGGCATCTTGAGCGCTGATCCTGAGAACGCCGAAAACCAAGAGAAGGCTCAGAAGGCGCTCGATGAGCTCCTCAAGGAAATGCGCGTCCGGTTCGGCACAATTATCAAAACCGACAACGTATCATTTTTGCTCGGGGCTGGCGCGTCCCTGGCTGTCGGTGGCGTATCTCTTGCCAATATACCGAAGCCCCTTGAGAAAACGCTTCTCGACAAAGCAAGCGGGGAACAGAAAGGGACGGCCGTTCCTGGCTGGATTACACTTTTTTACAAGATCGCCTCAGTCCTTTCGCTCGGTGACCTCTCGTTTGACACCCGTCTTAAACTCTTTCAGTCGACCGAGGAAAAGGACGTGCTCGCGATTGATTTGAACCTTGAAGCCTACCTTAGTCAGTTGCATACATGGCATGCTGGAATGCTTGATGCGACTGAAACGTTGAAATTGACAGGTGGCACCGAGCTATCAATTGTCAAGAGCGATTTGGCCCGTCTGATCAAAGAGATCACCAGCTCTCTAACAATCCTCCTTAACCTGCCTAAGTCCGGCTTGGATGAGCCTCTTCGGCATCATAGGAAATTTATCAAGAAGGTCCTCACCCGACCGCTCAACCTGCGACGGGCGAATCTCTTCACGCTCAATTATGACACACTGATTGAACAAGCCGGAGATGCGGAAGGATCAGTGCTTGTCGACGGATTTGTGGGAACACTGCGCCGTGTTTTTAGGCCCGAGTCCTACGATATAGATTTCTATTTCCCCGCACAGACCACCGAAGGAAGGGTTCATCGATTTGATCGGGCACTTCACCTTTATAAGCTACATGGCTCGATTACATGGCATCGCTGTGAACCGGATTGGGAAAACCCCTTCGGACTGTATGCAACATTCTATAACCAGGACTGCTGCACAGACGATGTCCTGATCTATCCATCTCCTCTGAAGTATGGACAGGCATTGGGCATGCCGTATTCCGAGCTGTTCCGTAGGTTTGGAAACGCAATTGCGCAATCCCAATCAGCCCTGTTTGTGATCGGTTATGGCTTTGGGGATGATCACATCAATGCATTGATCCGACAGGCGCTTGCCATTCCGAGCTTTACGCTCGTCGTGGTGGACCCCGATCCGAAAAGCGAATTTGTCTCGAAATTGGAGAAGCTCGAAGATGAACGGGTCTGGATCGTCAAGGGGTGGGGATTAGGAACATTCGAGCGTTTCGTTGCGAAACTCCTGCCGGACCTTAGAGAAGAGGAAATTGATGCCAAGGTAATGAAAACTTACAAAGGGCTATCGTTGCCTTCCGGACGAAAGTCGGATGCTGCGGAGGAGGACAGCGATGGCAAGTGATCATGAAATTGGCCGGGTCGTCGCGGTTGACACCGCCCAGGTGACGGTTGAACTAAACCGTGACCTGAAAGCGCTAACTCGTTCTACCTATGAGGGAACGCTTGAGGTCGGACGTATCAACTCATACGTCATAATCCCTGTCGGTGCACGCCGGATCGTCGCTATGGTCACACGTGTTCTATTGACAGAGGAAAGCGAGTTGAAGGCCGACAAGACCATGGTGACATTGCCATCGTCGCGAAGGTTGATGAAGGCAACGATGATCGGCACTATTGACGAGGGTAGATTCCGGCAGGGGATCAATTTGTTCCCGGTACTTGATTCGCCAGTTCTTATCACAACAAAAAAGGACCTCGATGCAATATTCGGCAAGTCTTCCGAGCAGGATGGGGCTTCATCAGATGAACCAGGGTTCTGCATTCCAATTGGCCGATCCGCGGTCTTCCAAGATTACGACATCAAAATCGATCCAGACGCATTCTTCGGGAAACATGCCGCTATCATCGGAAGCACCGGTTCCGGCAAGTCCTGCACCATCGCCACCATCATTCAATCGATTATTCATCAGGCATCGGTAAAGCAAACACGGTTCATCATCCTTGACACTAATGGCGAATATCGCTCGGCCTTTCAGAAGCAAAATGCGGAGGGGGCGTGGGCTGATGCCGATGTTGCCTTCAAGGCGCTCTACATACCAACCGATCCGGCAGAGAAAGAGAAACTCGCTATCCCTTACTGGTTCATGGATTCTGAAGATTTCGTCCGTTTGTTTAGGGCATCTCCGGGTGTTCAAAGACCTGTTCTGCTCAACGCTCTGTCGTCGGCTCGTGACTCCGAGGAAGGTGCCGAGAACTGGCTCCATGTGCGCGAGAACATAATCAAGGAATACAACCGGATACTTGGGCTTTGTTCTGGTACCGAGACCAAAGACGCAAAGTCTATCCGGCAGTTATGTGATGGATTTCTTGATTACATTGCAGAGCAGGCCATCGATCAACAACTTAGTCTTCTATCCGGACATTACCCAATTATTACAGCCACAGGCATCAAAACGACTCTTGAGGGGATAAGAGATGTCGCTCGGGAGGGAATCCGCAACGAAGGGCAACAATACGAGGCCTACACAGCCATCGATGTGAACAAACGAAGACGCATCGAGGAGTCCATCAAACCGTTGTTGGGGGCGTTATCGCGACTTCCAGAAAACAGCACCGCACTCAGCACGGCGTCGGCAGATTGCCCGAGGTTCTTTAGTAAGAGCGAATTTCGCTACCGGTATCTTGAGCACGCCATGACTCGTGACGAAGCAAGCTCTTCGCGGGCTCGGGACAATTGCTCCACGATGCTAATGCGCATTTACCGGCTACTGGAGGACTCTCGTTTCGAATTCATGTTCGGCCCCACTTGTTCCGAGTGGCCATCGGTCACACACACTCTCGCCACCTTCATGCGGGATATCCTGGGCGCTGGATACTTGAGCGAAGCAGGACTAACTGGCACTGATGCGTGTTCGGAAGGCCAACTGCCTTTCTATGACAGACAGCGAGGTGGTTCGACTCGATCCAATGTTGTTATCATTGATCTGAGCCTACTTGCCTCCGAAGTTCTTGAGAATGTGACCGCGCTTATTGGTCGTCTAATCCATGAGTTCTTGCAGCGATTGAGCGATCCGGTTAGTGGTGTCGGCCGCGGCGAGTACCCGGTTGTTCTCATCCTTGAGGAGGCACAGAACTATATCCGCGAGGGAAGAAGGACAGAGGAAGACTCCATCTCGAAGCTCGTCTTTGAGCGTATCGCCCGAGAAGGTAGAAAGTATGGATTGGGATTGGTTGTGGCTTCCCAACGCCCAAGCGAATTATCAAAAACGGTTCTATCGCAGTGCAATAGCTTCATTGTCCATCGTCTGCAGAATCCTGAAGATCTGCGCTATTTCCGGGAAATCGTGCCCGGTATCTATGGACAGCTCCTCGATCAACTTCCAGCTCTTGCCCCTCGAAGTGCATTGGTTTTGGGAGAGTGTGTACAAGCTCCCGCATTGGTTGATATACGAGAAGCCAGCCCTGTCCCCAAAAGCAAGAATCCGAAGTTCTATCGAAGCTGGACCCAAGAGGAAAAACAACCTGATTTTGAGGCCGTATGCGAAAGGTGGGAGGGGAGGCAACCTGTCTGCCCCGTTCCTGCCAGTCAGCCTCCAATCACTCCAGAGAATGACGGTGGGGCTGAATGACCAAGACCTTCGAACCCATCTTCACGATCACCAACCGGATCACCGCCGGGCTGACCCGCATCGAGCGGGCACGGGGATTCTTGGAGGCAGCGACCCTGTCCGAGGTCTGGGTGCGCGAGATGGGACGCCGCGCATTGATCCTTGAAGCGCACCACACCACGCACATCGAGGGAACGCGCCTCACCTTGGAACAGGCTGAGCGATTGCTCGATGGGAATCCGGTTCCCGAGGCCGACCCCGATGACGTGCGGGAACTGCTGAATTACAGGAAGGCTTTCGATTTTGTCTCGGAGTATCTGGAAACAGGCGGGCCGATCACGGAGGGGCTGGTCCGGGAAATCCACAAGCGGCTGGTGGAAGGTGTCCGGGGTGGGGTTGCTGCTCCAGGCGAATACCGGAAAATCCAGAACTACGTGGTCAACTCCGTCACCGGTGAGACGGTCTATACGCCGCCTCCTGCGCACGATGTGCCGATCATGATGGGGGAGCTGGTGGACTGGCTCAACCGGGAGCAGGATGTCCATCCCGTACTGGTGAGTGGCATATCCCAATTCCAGTTCGTGCATGTCCACCCGTTCCTGGACGGCAACGGTCGAACGTCCCGTCTGCTCTCCACCCTCTCCCTCTATCGGGCCGGATACGATTTCAAGCGGCTGTTCACGATCAGCGAATATTACGACCGGGATCGGCCCGCTTTTTACCGAGCCATCCAGAGCGTCCGCGAGAACGGCATGGATATGACCGGCTGGCTCGAATATTTCGTCGAGGGGCTGACCGCCCAGCTCGCCGAGGTCAGGGAGCGCGGAGAGCAGGCCATCCGCCGAGATGTGCTCATCAAGGAGCACAGACTTTCGGATCGCCAGGCCAAAGCCCTCGGCCACATTCTGGAACACGGCAGTCTGACCATCCAGGATTTCGAGCACTACTTTCCCGAGGTCAACCGCCGCTCTCTGCAGCGCGACCTGAAGGCCATGGTGGATATGGGGCTGTTGGTTTCGGAGGGATCGACCAACAAGCTCGTTTACCGGATGAAGAGGACGGGTTGAACTTGCGACAATCTTGCGACACAACTTACGACAAGCTCGCGACTGGACTTGCGACAGGCCGTTTGGGTAGAGTAATTGGGAAATCGAATTTGATGTCGCTTCCGGATCGCCGGAACGGCGTGCTCTTTGATAACTCGTTGAATGATAAGCCATTTCGGATTGACATCCGAGTGGAGAACGGTTATGAAAAGGGTTGCACATGGGGGAGCCACAAAATCGAGGCCACTCCTCACCGCTGAGGGGTGGCCTTTTGTCATGGGATATTTTGTCTATGGTTTTTCATTGGGAAGCGGTGGAGGGCACTGCTTCAGTTTGATGGAACACCATAGGCGACGGGAATCAGGAGGTTACCCCATGACCCCCGTAATGCATGACTGCCTCTTCAAGGCCACCAGCGTAGGGGGGTAAAGAGTACCACAGACAAAAGGAGTCTTTTCCCGAAAGCCTTTCGATCACAAGGTCTTAGAATGCCTCGATTAGGGGCTTCCATCAAACTGAAGCAGTGCCACGGAGCACCGATGCCACGAATTGATCTGCTCCCGTGGTCGAAAAACCAGAGCAGAGCTTCCCCAAGAGGTGGCCAAAACCCAATTCGGTCCC
>MNZR01000154.1:5711-7992 GCA_001873705.1 Syntrophobacteraceae bacterium CG2_30_61_12 | reverse complement strand
GGGCGCCATCGGCCACCCGCAAGTCAAGCCGGGGATACTGGAAAAAGGCCTGCTGCTGGAACTCCGCTTTCAGCTCGATCAGTACATCAATCTCCGCCCGGTGGTGCTCTATCCCGGGGTCAGCACGCCGCTCAAGGATAAGGGTCCGGAAGACATCGATTTCATCGTGGTGCGGGAAAACACCGAAGGCCTCTACACCGGCTCCGGCGGTTTCCTCAAGAAAGGTACCCCGCAGGAAGTGGCGATCCAGGAATCCATCAACACCCGCGCCGGGGTCGAGCGCTGCATCCGCTACGCCTTCGACTGCTGCCGGCGGCGCGCCCGCAAGAACACCCTGCTCTTGTGCGGCAAGACCAACGTGCTCACCTACGCCTTCGATCTGTGGGAACGTACCTTCCGTGAGGTGGCCCGGGAATACCCGGAAATCAAGGCCGAATACGCCCACGTGGACGCCACCTGCATGTGGATGGTGAAGAACCCGGAATGGTTCGATGTGATCGTGACCGACAATATGTTCGGCGACATCATCACCGATCTCGGCGCCATGATCCAGGGCGGCATGGGCATCGCCGCGGGCGGCAACATCAATCCCCAAGGCGTGTCCATGTTTGAACCGATCGGTGGATCGGCGCCGAAATACACCGGGAAAAACATCATCAATCCGCTCGCCGCCATCGCCGCCGCCCAGATGCTGCTCGATCATCTGGGCGAAGAAGGGGCCGCGGCGCGGGTGGAGCGGGCCATCAAGAAGGTGGTCCAAGACGATGTGAAGGACCTGGGAGCCGGGCGCATGGGGCATTCCACCACCGAAGTGGGGGACCTGGCGGCGAAGTACATTTTCGAGTTTTGATTTCATTCACAGGCGTAGAGGCGCGTCATGGCGAGAAAATTGTATCGCACAGCGGTGGTGGGGGCGACCGGAGCGGTCGGCAACATGATGATCCGGGTGATCGAGGAGCGCCGCTTCCCGGTGGCCGATCTGACGCTCTTGGCTTCCGCCCGATCGGTGGGTAAAGAGCTTTCATATAACGGCACGGCCATCGGGGTCCGGGAACTGCGCGAAGATTCCTTTGCCGGTCTCGATCTGGCGCTCTTTTCCGCCGGCGCCGGGGTCAGCCGCCGGTTCGCGCCGCTGGCCGCGGCGGCCGGCTGCGTGGTGGTGGACAACTCGAGCGCCTTCCGGATGGACCCGGCGGTCCCTCTGGTGGTGCCCGAAGTCAACCGGGACGCGCTCCGCGACCATGCGGGCATCATCGCCAATCCCAACTGTTCCACCATTCAGATGGTGGTGGCTTTGAAGCCCATTTACGATGCCGCCGGGATCAAACGGATCGTGGTCACCACCTTCCAGGCCGTGTCCGGTACCGGCAAGCGCGCCGTCGAGGAACTGCGCCGCCAGTGTGCCGCCGTGGCCGCCGGAGCGGAGCCGGAATCCAGCGTTTACCCGCATCCGATCGCGTTCAATTGCCTGCCCCATATCGGCCCGTTCCTCGACAACGGCTACACCGAGGAAGAAATGAAAATGGTGAACGAAACCCGCAAGATGTTCGGCGATCCGGAGATCCGGGTGTGCGCCACCACGGTGCGGGTGCCGGTCTATTACGGTCACTCGGAATCGGTTGTGGTGGAAACCTGCCGCCCGCTCAGTGTGGCCGCGGCGAGAGAATTGCTGGAAGCGGCGGCCGGGGTGCTGGTGGTGGACAATCCGGCGGAAAACCTCTACCCGCTCGCCCTGAACGCGGCCGGAAACGACGAAACCTACGTCGGTCGGCTGCGCGGCGACCCGTCGGTGGCCAACGGTCTGGCCCTGTGGGTGGTGGCCGACAACATCCGCAAGGGTGCCGCCACCAATGCCGTGCAGATCGCTGAATGTCTGATTCGAGACGGGCTGTTGCGGGTGCCGGCGAAAAATTGAAGCGGGGGTTTGCGATTGCCGGTGTGATCGGCGCTTCCGGTGCGGGCGCCGCTGGGCCGGAATATTGCGAATGCCGACCTTCGGGTTGGCATTCGCCATGTTGGGGATGAAGCTAGGGTGCGCATCATTGCCGGAGAATTCCGTGGCCGGCGCCTCGGCGGGCCGAAGGGCAGCGGCATTCGACCCACCAGCGACCGGGTGCGCGAAGCGCTGTTCAGCAAAATCGCGGCCCGCCTGGTCGGTGCCGAGGTGCTGGATCTGTTCGCCGGCAGTGGCGCTCTCGGCCTGGAAGCTCTGAGCCGGGGAGCGAGCCGGGTGCTGTTCGTGGATCAGGGCGCCGAATCGATCCGCTTGCTGCGGGCCAAC
>MNZR01000154.1:550-5697 GCA_001873705.1 Syntrophobacteraceae bacterium CG2_30_61_12 | reverse complement strand
CGCGGCCGACCGGTGTCGGGTGGTGCGCGCGGCGATTCCGGCGGTGCTGCACCAATTGCTGCGAAAAAACGTTTTGTATGATTTAATCTTGCTGGATCCTCCCTATGGCAAGGGGTTCGTGGAACCGATGTTGCCGGTGCTTTTCGGCCTTGCCTCCGCCGAAGCCCTGCTGGTGGTGGAGCATCGGGTGAGCGACCGCATCGATGTCGGGGAGTCGGGTTGGGTGCTGGGGGATGCCCGGGCTTACGGCGATACCAGGATCAGTTTTCTCGTGCGAGCGGAATAACGGAGCTGAATTCTACACCCTGCGGAAACGGATGCAATCGGGCCAAGGAGGGGGCATGGACAAGCTGGTGGTCTATCCGGGATCGTTTGATCCCATCACTTACGGACATCTGGATCTGTTGGAGCGGGCGCTGAAGATCTTCAACCGGGTGGTGATTGCGGTGGCCTGCAATCCCGCCAAGAAACCGATGTTCACCCTGGAAGAACGGATGGACCTGATCCGCCGGTCGCTGGCCGAGCATCCGCTCAGAGACCGGGTGGAGGTGGGGGCTTTCAACGGTCTGCTGGTGGAATACGTGAACAAGGTGGGGGCCAATGCCATCATCCGCGGGCTGCGGGCGGTGAGCGACTTCGAATACGAATTCCAGATGGCGCTCATGAACCGGAAACTCAGCAACGAAATCGAAACGCTCTATCTGATGACCGGTATGCGTTGGATTTACATCAGTTCGCGGATCATCAAGGAAGTGGCGGAGGCGGGCGGGAGCGTCGACGGCCTGGTGCCGGAACCGGTCAAGGTAAAGCTGCTCGAACGGCTGTTTCCGGGGCGTTGAGCGGCTTTTTCCAATATCTACCGCACGCGGCGGAAACCTGAACTCTTGTCATCCCGAACGCAGGTGAGGGTTCTTGAGATTCCTCACTCCGGTCGAAATGACAGAGAATCCAATTCGAGGACGTTCGTGGTATCCCTCGATCTTGGTCACCGCTTTTCAAACCGAGGGTAACGACGCGCGGCCTGTACCGGGGGTCTTTCCTAACCCCGGGCGTGCAACGTTATGCTGGGATTTGCCGAGGTCCGTCCAGCCGTCAATGCAAATCATCGGAATGGCCGGTTCGCAGAATGTGAATTACCGATTCAATAATGACCTGAAAGGCAACGGCAGTGAGTACACCTGCCTGCGAGAGTATCAGTTCCCGGCTTGCAGTGAAGAGCTTTCCCGGTCGGGCATAACTTGTGATGCGCAGAGAACCTTGAGCAAAACTGATCTCCGTGAGTTCGACGGCACGCGGGTCAGCGTAAGGATTGCTCGTGACTTGGCACAAGATCAGGTCACCCCGGCCGGCATCAGCGAGAACCACGGCAGGGCGCGGTTTCGCCAGGGTAAGGTTGGAGAAGGGAAAAGGAACGACGACTACCGCTCCGGCTGAAGGTGTAACCACGCGGCATCCTCCTCAGGCCGATTCCAATCCTTCGCAAGAGATGGTTCACTCAACAGAGCGGGCTCTCCGCTTGATACGCTTGGTATATCCTCCAATATCGTAACGAGCGCCCGCCGAGCTGATGCCAATCGCACTGACTCAAGAAGCCGTACATTCCCTTGCTCATCGATTATTGCCTCAATTGTCTTGATCATTTTCTAACCTCCACGGCCATATGATATCCCTTTGAGGCACGGCATGTCGAGACCAGGAGATGAGGGAAGTCGAAGGAAGTCCAACGCCGCGGTAAAACAGCGTCCCAACCGGCGGCGAAGGACGCTGTGAAAGGAGCAACATATTTGCTCATGGATTTTCCACCCAAAGGGTCAATGATGGGCGAGCTAGCGGCGGGTCACTCGTCGGCCGCGATCGGTGGATCCGGCGGCTCCGGCGGCTCCGGTTCGCTCGGCTGAGCAACACTCGGGGGCGCAACGGTGCGCACGTGCAGGTCCTGCTGAGGAAAGGGGATCTCGACCTGGCGTTCGCGGAACAGCCGGTCGATTTCGAAGCGCAGGTCGGTTTCCACCGTCAGATAAACGTTGATGCCGGTCCAGAAGCGCAGGCTGAACATCAAGGCGCTGTCGCCGAAATCGGTAAAAAGCACACTGGGGGCCGGCCGTTTCAACACCAGCGGATGGGCGCGGGCGATCTCGATCAGGGTGTCGCGCACCAGATGGATATCGGAACCGTAGGCCACGCCCACGTCGATATGGCGCCTCAGAGTGGTGTCCTTGAAGGTCCAGTTGGTCACCTGGGTGCTGATGAATTCCGAATTGGGGATGATCAGCGAGGCGTTGTCCCAGGTCTGGACCACCGTCGAACGCACGTTGATCTTGGTCACCGTTCCCCAGATGCCGTTGATCTCCACCGCGTCCCCCACCTTGATCGGGCGTTCGAACAGCAGGATCAGACCGCTGATGAAGTTGTTGAAAATGTTCTGCAGGCCAAATCCGAGCCCGATGCTCAAGGCGCCGAAAACCACGGTAAGGTAAGTGGCGCTGAACCCGAGAGCGTTCATCCCGGCGAGAATGCCCACGCCCCACAGCAGATAGATGTTGATGCTGGTGATCGATTCCTGGAGACTCGGTTCCAATCCACTGTGAGCGAAGATCCGTTTGCGCAGGGCCGAACGCCAGAGGCGCGCCGCGGCGTGGGTGATGGCCAGGATCAACAGGGTATAGACCACTCCCAGCAGCCGCAGCCGTAGCTCCCCAACCGAGATCGGCTGGTTCAGCAACACGAACAGCTGAACGATATCGCTCCGACTGCCCCCCCAGGCCAGCAGCAGGCACACCACCAGGGTCGTGATCCAGACCAGCCAGCCGAACCGCAGCAGCAGCCAGCGCAAGGTGTAGGTGCCGGTCCCCGCGGCCAGCAACTCCTCTCCTGAACCCTGGTGGAGCGCCAGTTCGCGTTCCCGCAGGACCATGAAGAACAAGGTCGCCCACAGCATTACCACCAGGGTCCGGCCCCAGCCGGCGTACCAGTAAAACGCGAACGAACCGTAGCCGGCCAGCTCGGCCAGGAGCCCCCCCACGGCCACGGTGTAACCCCAGGCGGTGAGCACCGGCAGCCACCGGCGCCGCGGCACCACTCCCGACTCTTCGGCGGCAGCCCGCAGGGTCCTTGGTAATCGCCGCCAGAAGGATACGCTCCAGACCAGCAAGCCGATCTCGGCCAGGGCCCGGGCCAGAATCAGCAGCACATTGGTGGGGCCCAGCAATTCCGCCACCAGCATATAGCCGATGGTGAATCCGCGAACCAATATCAGCAGCAGGCGCAGGCGGTCATCGAGCGGTTTCGGCAGGGGCGGTCCCAGCGTTGTTTGCCCCCAGAGCCGGAGAAAAGACAGGCCCCAGCCGGTGAACAGCCAGGTCGCCAGGGTGAGCACCGTAATCCGGGCCAAGGCGACGGTGCCATAGATCTGCTGGATCTCGGCATAGCCATAGAGAAAGAGTGTGGCCCCGAGTACCCCCATGGACTGGGTCAGCATTTCCAGGCTCAGGCTTTGCCAGGGATGGGCGCGGAAAAACGGCCGCCCGGTGAGCGCCGAACACAAGGAGCGCCCGCGCAGGAAAAACCCCTCCACAATCACGAACAGCAGCAGACCGGCGAGTAGTTGCACCCCGCTCAGCCGCCATACGGATTGGATCTGTTCGTTCCAGAAGCCGGGGGAAAAAAACAGGGTGACCAGTTGCTTGAGTTGGGTGAACGACTGGACCATGCGGTCCCAGCCGAGCAGGGTCAGAAGCCCAGCCTCGCGCTGAAACAGTTCTTCCTTCTTGCGTTCACTGATGCGCGTATCGAAACGCTCATTGATGCTCTGAAAATTCTCCTGAATCAAGCGCCACTGCTCCACCGGTTGAGCGAGGCCCTGGTTCATTCGCTCGAGTTTGGCGCGCCGATTCTTGAGCAGTTTGAGCAGGTCCTGCAGCTGGCGGGCAATGGTGGCGATCAGCGGGTCCTGGGTTTTCTGCGCCTGCATGTCCGCCAGCTGTTTGCTGTTCAGGGTGATCTGTTCGTTGATTGCCGTGAGCGCTTTCTGGACGGTGTCTTGCCGGGTCTCCAGCTGGTTCACCCGGAGCGCGATATTATCCTGGGCCAGTGAGTGGTTCGCCCGCGCCTTCTCCAGTTCTTGCACTTCCGCGGTCGGAAGCAGCAGCAGATTATTGGTGGTGGACAGTTGCAGCTTGTAAGTGCTGAGTTCGGAGTCCAGGCCTTTGCTGAGTTGTTCAATTTCCTGACGGATACCGTCCAGTTCGCTCAGCGCGGCGCGTTCCGATTCCAAATTCTTGGTCAGGGAATCGCTCAATTCCTGAAACTGAACGTTGGCGGTCGGTTCCTGGGCCGCGGCCGGTGCGATCCCAACCAGCAGCCAGAGCAGCAAAACCCAGCCAAGCATCGGGTTTCGGTCCAAAAACCGCTGCCAAGCGAACAGGGTTACCTGGCCATTGATTGTCTCTTGCCTCATCCCTTCGTGACCTTCCATTTTGCTTTCGTCACCCCTGTACCCACCCGTTGCCAATGACAGCGGAGCCCCCCGGCGTGCCAGGCTGGTGCGATCGTAGGTTGCTGCGACAGTCCCTGGCGTTGGCGCGCAGATCTAGATATCACGCCCAGGCAGGTTCAATCCATCAGCTCGTAAAGAGCGCGATGGCGTTCTTTGAGACCCTGAATCATTCGATCATAGCGATGGATCCGGACGATCGACCGGATCAGCAGGTAACCGCCCAAAATCGCCAGCAGGGTGCAGAGCAGCACCAGCGGAATAAAGAGTTGTAGCACTTCGCTCGCATTGTAATATTTGGATGTAGTGATGAGCAGGCTGAGCACGGAGAGCGGTACGGCACACACGGCGATGCCGGTGCGCAAGACCGCGAGCGAAGTGCGCTTTTCCGCCAGAATCACCTGGATTTCGGTAAACAGCATGGGCTCGGGGATATCCGACCGGGCGTCGGCCATGGCGTTTTGCGGTTTCGGCGTCTGCTTGCGCTGATCCATGTGCTGATCCTTGGTGGGCCGTTTGAGCCTCGTTTTCGCTTCCGATCTTCCCGGATCTATTGACGGGAAGGCATAATTTGTTCAAGTGGAAAAATGCGCTCCGGCGCAGCAAGCCGCTTTGCCCTGGGAGCCGGCCAATCCCCGGGTCTGGACCAGGGGCT
>MNZR01000154.1:0-541 GCA_001873705.1 Syntrophobacteraceae bacterium CG2_30_61_12 | reverse complement strand
CCGGCAAGAGACCACTGCCGCCGGTGATGACGACAACCAGACGGAGCGGAGTCATTGGCGCAGGCGGCGCGCCAGTTCGAGGATGGTGGTGACGTAAGGGGTGCTGTGGTTGTATTCAAAAATAACGGCCTGGTGGTCGCTTTCAGTGCCTTCCGGGTTCCAGCCGTAGCCCTTGAGGTAATTGGCGATGCTGTGGATCGCATCGGCCGCGCTGAAAAGATCGATGGCGCCGTTGCCGTCACCGTCCACCCCGTAGCGGACCAGGCTGCTGGGGAGAAACTGCGGCCAGCCCAAGGCGCCCATCACCGACCCGCGGAGCGCCTTGATCCGTTCGGGCTGATTCGGGTACCACTGGAGCAGCGCTTTGAGTTCGGCCAAAGCCCAGGCGGCGCGCTGCCGCAGCTTGGCATCAAAGCCTTCGCGATCCCAGCGCTCGCGGTCTTCAGGCCGCAGTCGTGCCCAGACCAGGTCGCGGTAGGTCGCCTGGTCCAGCAAGGCGAAGGTGGAAAGCAGGGCCAGCCCCTGGGTCTGCCCGGTGTTG
>MNZR01000213.1 GCA_001873705.1 Syntrophobacteraceae bacterium CG2_30_61_12 | reverse complement strand
CTGGGAGCGCGGGCTTCCAGCCCGCAATAATAAAGTTCTCTGTCCGGTGCAATCAAAGGGTTTGAGTTCGTGGTGGCGCCGTCAGACGCTGACGACCCATCCACAAGCTCGATCCAGACCAGGTCGCTGGACGTTGAGCGGGCAAGATGCCCGCGCTCCCAGGGCGCAATCAACCCGCTTACGCGGTAGCAGTCCGAGAAAATCTTGTTCGACAACAAGAAAGCCGGCCTGGAGGAACTGTTGTCCTCCGACCGGCTTGTATGTAGCCGTTGGTATCTCTCGGGTCGGGAAGCTTTAATCCTTGGCCGGGTTGGGTCCCAATTCGCGAATTTTCGCCACCATATCCCGGGCCGCGGCAATGAAATCGGGGGCCTTACCGGCGCCCACTTGAAACAGCGCGACCCGTTCCTTCTCAAGACCGATATCGGCCAGGATCCCCTGCACTTGTTTGACCTTCTTTTCGGCTTTCTGAATGCCGCTTTTGTACTGACAGCTGTCACTCTGACAGCCGGCCACGAATACCCCGTCGGCCCCGGCTTCCAGCACCTGGAGCAGATGCAGACTGTCCAGGCGGCCGGTGCAGGGAAGTTGGATCAAGCGCACGTTTTCCGGCAGGGTGAGCTGCATTTTTTCGGCAACTTCCGCCGCTGCCGAAGCACAGTTGGAACAACAGAACGCAACGATTTGCGGTTCAAATTGACTCATGGAAAGACTCCTTGTCGGTTCTCATGCTTACGGTGGCGCCGACCCCGGCGGTGCTGCCGGCCTCGGGACCAGGAGCGCCGCGGCTCTCAGCCCACCCGGTCACCAGGGCCGGCCCCAAAAGGACCATGGAGCGGGGCCCTGGCGGCCTCTTGGTCGATCTCGGGTTCAGTTGGCCAGTTGCTCGTGAAACAGGCTCCTGGCCATGGTGTTGATCTGCTCATCGCTCATGCGCCGGAAGGAAATCGCCTTGCCGGGGCATTCGCTCACGCACATGCCGCACCCCTGGCACAGGCCCGGATTGATGTAGGCCGCGCCCTGGGTCTTATCGATAAAAGGAATGCCGAACGGGCAGGTGCGCACGCAGGTGAGGCAAACGGCGCATTTATCGGGATTGACCTCGGCTACCGCACCGCCCACCAGCATGGTCGACTGGCTCAGCACCAGCATGGCGCGGCCGGCCGCGGCCCAGGCTTCGGTGAGGGCTTCTTCCACCGGCTTCGGCGCGAGCGCCAATCCGGCGAAAAACACCCCTTCCGTTTCTCCGTCCACCGGGCGCATCTTGGCGGGAGATTCGAGATAGAAGCCGTCCGGGTTGAGGGAAACTTTATAGAGGGCGGCCAGTTCACTGCTGGTAGCGGGGAGAATCGCGGTTTGCAGCGAAATGAAATCGGGATTGAGCTGGATATCGCGATCGAGGATTGGGTCATGGACCAGGACTTCCAGGGTGTTGCCCGCGGTCACCGTGACCTTCGGCTTGCTATCGAGATCGTAGCGGATGAACATCACCCCTTTTTCGCGGGCTTCCTTGTAGAGCCTTTCGCGCTCGCCGTAGGCGCGGATTTCCCGGTAGAGCACATACACATCCAGGGCCGGATTGCGGGTCTTGAAATCAAGCGCCGCGCGGATGGAATAGGTGCAGCACAGGCGGCTGCAGTAGGGGCGGTCCGGTTCGCGGGAGCCGACACAGTTGATGAAGACCCCGCAGCCGGCGTCGGCGAAGGCCTTGGGCTGATCGATCAGCTTCTTGGTGAAGTCGGACCAGCGATAGATTTCCGGGTGGCGCCCGAACTGATACTCACTTGGTTTCAGGGAATGAGCGCCGGTGGCCAGGATCACCACGCCGTG
Source organism: Syntrophobacteraceae bacterium CG2_30_61_12 (assembly GCA_001873705.1). Taxonomy (GTDB): domain Bacteria; phylum Desulfobacterota; class Syntrophobacteria; order Syntrophobacterales; family DSM-9756; genus CG2-30-61-12. The sequence goes on along the minus strand of MNZR01000213.1, from coordinate 6,204 downwards.
TTCCACTTCCCGGGCGCTGTCGCCGACCTTCACGGTGGACGTGTAGCTGCCGGCAAAACCGGCCGCGGCCACCACTTCGGCGTTGGTCAGCACGGTGATGGCGGGGTTCGCCGCCACCTGCTTCACCAGTTCCTGAACCAGCTCCTGGACCGATTCTCCCTTCCAGGTATTGGCCACTTTCACCGCATGGCCGCCCAGTTGGTCTTTCTTTTCCACCAGGGTCACCGGCACCTTTTGTTCGGCCAGGGCCAGCGCCGCCTGCATGCCGGCCAAACCACCGCCCACCACCAGGGCCGAGCGCTTCACCGGGATTTCGGTTAAAGCGAGTGGTTCCAGAAGTTTTGCCCGGACCACCGCGGTGCGGAACTGATCTTTCAGCCGACCCAGTTCGGTGGGGCCGCTGCCGAGCGCGCGCAGGTCGACGAAATCATACAGCGTGGGGTTGAGCCCCGCTTGCCGCAGCGACCATTCCACCAATTCCTTGTGCATGATCGGGCTGCAACTGGCGTAGATCAGTCGGTTGACGCCGCGCTCTTGAATCACTCCGGCGAGCCTGGCGAAGGCTTCGCCGTCGGTGAGATCGATTCGTTCCGCGCAAACCACGCCCGGGAGACCGGTCACGTACCCTTGCAGGTCCCGACACAGGGTTTCGAAGCCGGCGGCTTTGCTTGGGCAGAGGCTGATCACCACGCCCACCGCCGGTGCTGCGCCGCTCACATCGCGGTATTTCGGCGCCGCTTCGGTGCCGGCCGAACCCTTCAACAGGGCTGCCGACTTGGCCGCCGCCGCCGCTGCTTCGACCACGCTTTGCTGGACATCTCGGGGTCCGGTGGTGCCGCCGCAGACGAAAACGCCCTTCACATTGGATTCAACCGGCTTGAAACTGGCGGTGGCCGCGTAATGATCGGCGCTCAGCTCGAGGCCCAGCCCCTTGGCCAGTTGTTCCAGTTGAGCGGCCGGGCGCAGGCCCACCGACAGCACCGCCAGGTCAAAGCGTTGTTCCTGCTTGACCCCTTGTTCGTCCACATAGGCCAGCAGCAGATCTTCGCTGCCCGGTGCCTTTTCGATGCTGTGGATGCGCGAGCGCACCAGATGCACGCCCTTGGCCTGAGCGTCGTTCAGGTAGCGTTCGTAATTTTTGCCGTGGGTGCGCATGTCCATATAGAAGATGGTGGTGTCGGCTTCCGGATCGGCGTCTTTCAGATGCACCGCTTCCTTGAGGGCGTACATGCAGCACACCGACGAACAATAGGGGGCATCGCACTTGTTGATTTCACGCGAGCCGACGCACTGGAGCCAGGCCACCCGCTTCGGCGGCTGCCCGTCGGAGGGCCGCAGCACCTTGCCCTGATTGGGGCCGATCGGCTTTTGCAGCCATTCCAGTTCGACGCTGGTGACCACGTTCTGGTACTCGGCGTAGGCGTAGGTGTCGTAGCTCGACGGATCGAAGGTTTCCACTCCGAGCGCCAGAATGATGGCACCGGCCTCGAGCTGCTGGGCGCCGTTCTTGCCCTCGAGATCAACCTTGAAGGCGCCGGCCTGACCGGTCACCTGCTTCACCTGGGTTTCGGTGCGCACGGTAACGGCCGGATGCAGGTTGCAGGAGGTCACCCGGTTGGCCACCTTGCAGCAGCTGCAAAGGGGATAGAGCCGATGCAGATGGGTGACCATGCCGCCCAGTTCGGCGTTCTTTTCCACCAGGTCCACGTGGTAGCCCTGGCTCACCAGATCCAATGTGGCGTTCAGTCCGGCAACGCCGCCTCCGACGACCAGGACGTTCCCTTTGTAAGATGTCTTTTTTGTACCCGTCATAAGACCCCTCGATTCCCTCTTGCCCGATGAGTTTGGCTGGTAACGTTCAATCCAAAAGAAACAACCCTGAGCCCGCCGAAGTGCCGGCGCACTCGAGGCGACACGCCGAATCGCCGACCCTTGCCGGCCCCTGAACCCTGGCCATCGTTGGGGGCAGCCCCCGGAGTTCAAGGCCCCGCGCGACTGGGGAAAATCGGGCCCGACAGCAGGAACCGCATTCGACTGACAGCGCTTGGGGAGATGGCCGATCCTCCAGGTTCCGAGCAGGGCTAGCGACAATTTTAAAAGCATATCTCTTTTATGTGAAAAGATGGGCAACGTCAAGGACAAATGGGTGCAATCCCGAGCACCCTGGGTGCGCTTCCATTTGCGCTTGACAAAGCGGTTCATCCAATATACTTCCGGCATGAGGTTCGCCAGACGGCGACAACCAATCAGCTTAGCATCCCCTCAGTCATTTAATCCCTGTCAATTCTCGGTTTTCGACACCCCAGGGATAAGGAAGCACAAGCTTTGAGAATTTTGACACAAGCAGGCCGGTTGCAATCTTCTCAACATCTTCACAAGGAGGGACACGAACATGTCGATGCTCGACAAATCCTGTAAGGACTTCGTAGAGGTGCTCGCCTCGAAAGCCCCGGTACCCGGGGGTGGGGGGGCCGCCGCCTTGGGTGGAGCCATTGGCGTGGCTTTGTCCAACATGGTCGGCAATCTCACGGTCGGCAAGAAGAAATACGCCGACGTGGAGGGCGAGGTGAAGGACCTACTGGCCCAGGGTTCGAAGGTCATCGGCGAACTGGAAGCGCTGGTGGACAAGGATGCGGAAGTGTTCGAACCGCTTTCCAAGGCCTACGGTCTTCCGAAAACCACGCCCGAGGAAGTGAAATACAAGGAAGCAACCATGGAGCAATGCTGCAAGACCGCCTGCTCCGTGCCCATGGAAATCATGCGCAAGGCCTATGACGGGATCAAGATCCATCAGCGGATGGGCCAGATCGGCACCATGATCGCCATTTCCGATGTGGGTTGCGGGGTGGTGTTCTTGAAAAGCGCGCTCATCGCCGGCAGTCTCAATGTGATCATCAATCTCAACACGATCAAGGACCAGGCGTTCGTGGCCTCGGCCCGGGAAGAAATGAATCGACTGCTCAACGAGGGGTCGAAAATCGCCGATGAAACCTTGAATCTGGTGATTGCCAAATTGACCAAATAAGGAGGTCTATCCATGGCCGAAGTGCTTAAGGGAAAACCGGTCGCCGATGCAATGAAAGAGGATCTGACCAAAAGGGTGGCGCTGTTGAAAGGCCGAGGGGTCAGCCCAAAGCTGGGAATCATCCGCGTCGGCAAGCGCCCGGATGACCTCTTTTACGAAGGCGGCGCCAAGAAAACCTGCGCCGGAGTGGGGATGGACTGCGAGGTCTTTGAATATCCCGAAGATATCGATCAGGCGGCCTTCGCCAAGGCGGTAACGGAAGTCGGCGCGCGCCAGGATGTGCACGGCATCCTGATGTTTTCACCGCTGCCCAAACATCTCGACGAACGCAAGATCCGCGCCTTGATTCCGGTGGAAAAGGATGTGGACTGCCTCACCCTGGGCGGTGCGGCCAAGGTCTTCACCGATGACGCCACCGGCTTTCCGCCCTGTACCCCGACCGCCTGCATGGACATGCTGCACCACTACAACATCCCCATCAAGGGCAAGAAATGCGTGGTGGTGGGGCGCTCGCTGGTGGTGGGGAAACCGTTGGCCATGCTGCTGCTGAGAGAACACGGCACGGTCACCATCTGCCATTCGCGCACGGAAAATCTGCCCGCCGTCTGTCAGAGTGCGGAAATCCTGATCGCCGCCGTGGGCCGCGCCAAGATGATCAAGGCCAACTTCGTCAAACCCGGTCAGATCGTGATCGATGTCGGCATCAACGCCGATCCGGACCATCCCGGAAAGTACTGCGGGGATGTGGATTTCGCCCAGGTTGAGCCGGTGGTGGCCAGGATCTCGCCGGTGCCGGCCGGGGTCGGTTCGGTGACCACTTCGGTGCTGTGCAAGCAAACCATCAGGGCCTGCGAGATGCTTAATCCGTAAGTCGTAAGTCATAAGTCGTGAATCGTAAGTGGTGAGTCGGCTGGTTCCCACCGATGCGCTGGTTGGAGCGTAGAGGTGGGGACCAGCCGACTTTTTTGGCGCTCCATGACGACCAGGCGAGACATTAGCCCCTTCCCAGATGGCGGTTTTCATCCTTCACTGTCGTATCCAATACAGATTTAAGTCTTACTGATGGTTCACGCGGAATCCCGCCGCGCCGGCACGGTCGCTGCTCGAACCGGCAGCAACCGCGGAAGGTTCGCGGTAGAGCCGATGCAATTCGCTTCCTGGATCTACGGTTAGTCAAGAAATCGATTGACAAAAAAATTCATTTAAACTAACCATTCCGATGCAAAGTTAACTAGCAGATCTTCGCACAACGGCGTGCGAAGATCTGCCGACGGACAAAGGTGTCTGTTCAGAACTCTGGGCAGACGTCTTTTTTTTGTGGTGAGGGGCTGCGCAAGCCCGCGCCAGGTTCTTTATTTCCAGACCCGGAAGGAGAAGAGACCCATGAGATTCGCCAAGGCTAATGATGCATTGGGAACGAGCAATCGAGGCAATCCGGCCGAATCCGGCCTGTGCACCCTGTGTCGCGCCGATTGTCAGGGCAAATGCGAAACCTGGTTGACCAGCCTGGTCGGCCGCAAACTGCTCTATCCCAGGGATTTCGGCACGATCACCGCCGGCGCCAACAACACCACCCACGTGGGGGTGAACTACAACGCCCTGCGGATCCAGGGCTACGCCTACGGTGTCCACGGCCTCGACAAGAAACTCAGCAACGATCCGGACGACTGCATTTTCCCCAATGTCGATCTGACCACTGAATTCGGCGCCAAGATCAAGACCAAGACCCGTATCCCGCTGATGACCGGCGCTCTGGGTTCCACCTTCATCGCCGCCAAATATTGGGATTCTTTTGCGATCGGCGGGGCCCTGGTGGGCATTCCGGTGGTGATCGGGGAAAACGTGGTGGGGGTCGACCGCGAGTCGGTGATCGAAAACGGCCGGGTCCGTAAGTCTCCCGAACTGGAACGCCGAATCGACGGCTACCTGCGTTATTTCGACGGCTATGGGGCGATCATCGTGCAGATGAACGTGGAAGACACCCGCAACGGGGTGGCCGAATACGTCGCCGAAAAATACGGCGACAAGTGCGTGATCGAACTGAAATGGGGCCAGGGCGCCAAGGACATCGGTGGGGAAATACAGGTCACCAGCCTCGATTACGCCCTGTTTTTGAAAAAGCGCGGCTACGTGGTGGACCCCAATCCGGAGCTGCCGGAAGTGCAGGCCGCCTTTAAATCCGGGGCCATTCGCTCGTTTGCCCGGCACAGCCGGATGGGCGGCACCAATCTGGACCGGGTGGACCTGGTGCGGGAAGACTTCATGAAGTCGATCGACTACCTGCGCGGCCTCGGGTTCCATCGGATTTCGCTGAAGACCGGTTCCTACGGGATGGAAGAACTGGCCATGGCCATCAAGTTCGCCACCGATGCCGAGCTGGATCTACTCACCATCGATGGCGCCGGCGGCGGCACCGGCATGAGCCCCTGGAACATGATGCAGAGCTGGGGCGTGCCGAGCATCCTGCTCCATTCCAAGGCTCACGAATACGCCAAGCTGCTGGCCTCGCGCAACGGCAAGAAGATCGTGGATCTCTCCTTCGCCGGCGGGATCGCCCTGGAAGACAACATCTTCAAGGCCCTGGCCCTGGGCGCTCCGTATACCAAGCTGGTGTGCATGGGCCGGGCAATCATGATTCCGGGCTTCCTCGGGGCCAATATCGAAGGCGTGCTGCGGCCGGAAAACAAGGCCCGGGTCAACGGCAACTGGGACAGCCTGCCCAAGACCGTGAGCCAGTTCGGCGGCAGCGCCGAAGAGATCTTCGCCAGCTATTTCGATGTGGAGAAGAAGGTGGGCAAGGACGAAATGAAGAACATCCCTTACGGCGCCATCGCTTTCTGCACCCTGGCCGACAAGCTCACCTGCGGTCTCCAGCAGCTCATGGCCGGCGCCCGCAAATTCGCGCTCAGCCAGATGAGCCGCTCCGACCTGTTTGCCGCTAACCGGGAAACCGCCCGCGAAACCGGCATCACCCACATCACCGAAGCCAACGACGAAAGCGCCAAGAAAATCCTCTGCTCCTAACGGCCATCAAGGGGGTTTCGTTCCGACCCCCTTGATGCACATGGCCGCGGATTTAAATCGACTGGACCTCGCCGGCGCCTCATCAGCCAGGCGCTGGCGACAACCAGCCCAGCTGCCCCCCTACCCAGTCCCAAGTCCCAAGCCCCAACTCACGA
>MNZR01000323.1:1238-8092 GCA_001873705.1 Syntrophobacteraceae bacterium CG2_30_61_12 | reverse complement strand
TCGATCGGGTACGGATCGATCCCGAGACCGACCAGCTGAGCTACACCGTGCTGGGAGGCGGGAAGCCGGTGGGGATCTGCGGCTCGGGCCTGATCGATCTGCTGGCCCAGATGTTCCTGGCCGGCCTCTTGACCATCCAGGGCAAGATCAACACCGATCTCGCCTGCCCGCGGATTCGGCACACCGAGGACGGGCCGGCCTTCGTGGTGGCGTTCGGGAAAGAAACCGCCGATGGGCAAGATCTCCTGGTGACCCAAATCGATATCGGTATTCTGCTCAAGTCGAAGGCCGCCATGTACACGATCCTCAACGTGATCTGCAACAAGGTGGGAGTGAGCTTGAAGGACCTGGCGCACTTTTACGTGGCCGGGGCCTTCGGTAATCACATCGATCCGGAAATGGCCATCACCATCGGGATGCTCCCCGATCTGCCGCTTTCCACCTTCGAGGGCCTCGGCAACACGGCCGGTCGCGGCGCCGCCATGCTGCTCCTGGATCGGGGCCTGTTCGAAGACATCGACTCGGTCTGCCGGCAGATCACCTATGTGGAACTCAATGTGAACATGGAACTCATGAACGAATTTCGGGGTGCCACCTTCATCCCTCATACCGACCCGCGCCTGTTCCCGTCGGTCGGGATACCGGAAAAGGCCATGGGCAAAGGAGTCGGGCATGCCGGTCAAGCGCCGTCAATCGGATAACTTCCATGGGCCGGCAGCAGCGGCACGGTCGCCGCGGCGACGCTGGCGGATCGATCCGCGGCTCCTGGTGTGGCTGCTGATCGGCGCGAATGTTCTGCTGCTGCTGGGAATCCTGGCCTCGCCCCGGGGCATCCAGGGTTTTCTTCGCAATCGGGCGGAAGTGGCGGAACTGGAATCGAAGCTACAACGCCTGAGCGCGAGCAACCGGAAACAATTTGAAGAAATTCAAAGGATCAAGGAAGATCCCCGAGCGCAGGAACAACTGATCAAGAGCCAACTGGGCTGGACCCGGGCGAACGAGACGGTGATCGAATTCCGTGCTCCGGCCGACAGCAGCGAAAATCAATAAGATGGGAGCGCGACATCAGCATCGGCATCGCCGTGGGAAGTCGCGATTTATCCGATTTTGAAGGGAATTAGGCCGCTCCATGGATGGAGAAAACCCTTGACCTCCATTGCATCCCCATGCTAGCTGGAACAGTTCGCGAAAGCGGCTCCTTGCTCCTGTCCGCAAGTGGAAAAGGGGCTATTAACCCGAGAGGAGGAACAGAGGAATGCGGAAGTACGAGAATTTCTTTATGGTCCAGCCGGATCTGTCGGAGGATGCGCTCGGCGCGGTTGCCGGTAAGTTCCGCGGCGTGGTCGAAAGCAACGGCGGAACGGTGGTCAGCTACGTGCCCTGGGGTAAGAAGAAACTGGCCTACCCCGTGAAGAAAAATGACTACGGCTATTACATCCTGATGAAGTTCGCCGCCGGTCCCGAGTTGATCGCGGAACTGGAACGCAACATGCGTCTCGATGAGCGGGTGCTCAAGTTCATCACCGTTAAACTGGATGATGACTACCTACCCGAGCAGAATGGTACCGAGGCGGATGTGGTCCCGAGTGATGAGGCTCAGCCGGGGCTGGCCGTGCGTGAGGACGAGGATGAAGACGATGTGGAACTGGAAGACGAGGAAGACTGAAAGGTCCCACTTCGCTCTGGTGGTTTCACATCGCTGATCGAGAACCGATAGGAGATACGCCGTGGCATTTGCAACTACCCGACCCAGAAGGAAAAAACGTTTCTTTCGACGCCGCAGGGTGTGTCGGTTCTGTGCCGACAGCAACCTGAAGATCGATTATAAAGACGGCAAGACCCTGCGCTATTTCTTGACCGAACGGGGGAAAATCATTCCCCGCCGGATTTCCGATAATTGCGCCAAGCATCAGCGTCAGATGACCCTGGCCATCAAGCGGGCCCGGCAAATGGCTCTGTTGCCTTACACCATCACCCAGTCCATTTAGGGGGCTGCGCGAAAACCCTTGCTGCCTCGGGGTTGCACCCGGGCAGTGGGCGTGATCGCGCCGTTGCCGAGAGTTCATGACGGGATTGCCGCGCTCCGGCGTGGCCCCCCCATCAAGTCGCGCGGTGGGCGTGATGAACAGGCATCCTTCATCCGCTCTCGCGCCCCTGACGACAACAGCAGCGCCCATTATCGGGGAGCTTCCAAGCAATGAGCGAATCGGAGGCAGGTGCCTGAAAGCGGCCGCCTGAGTGCCATGTCCGACGCATCAAGCCAGAGCTACAGCCTGCAGCCGCAACGGCCGATCACGGTCAAGGACCTGACCATCGGGGTGGGGGCGACCCTGGTGTTTTTCTTCCTGCTGCTGGTGGTGCCGATGATGGGGGTGGTTGCCAGCGTGGTGACGCCGTTGCCGACGTTGCTTGGTTTTTATCGCTGGGGCCGACCCACCGGCTACTGGATCCCGCTCGGTTCCCTGGGCATCAGCGCCGCGGTACTGGCCCTGGCCGGCTTGTTCCAAACCATGGTGTATCTGTCGGAACTCCTGCTCCTGGGACTGCTCGTGGCCAAGGGCATGCGCCAACAGTGGGCGGTCGCGAGCATCGTCGGTTGGGCCGGGGGCACCGTTTTCGTCATGGGCGGTCTGCTCTTTTGGCTGGCCCACGGGGGCGGAGGCGCTCCGCTGTTCGCCGGTCTGGAAGGCGAGGTGCGGGTGGCGATGAGCGCCCTGCTGGAGCAATATGGCGGGACCGATAACGTCCAGGTGACTGCCCTCAAGCACAGCCTCGAAGCGGTGGTGCCCTTCGTGGTACGGCTGTTGCCCGGACTGGCCGCCGGCTCGATCCTCCTGATCGCCTGGTTTAATCTCCTGCTGGCGAGCCATTTCTGCCGATTGCATCGGCTGCCGCTGCCCGCCTGGCCGGCCTGGAACCAGTGGAAGTCTCCGGAGATTTTGGTCTGGCCCCTGATTGCCGCCATGTTCCTGGTGCTCATGGGTCATTCGATCCCGCGGCTACTGGGCTTCAACCTCTTGATCGTTCTGGGGGTCATTTACCTGCTGCACGGTCTGGCGGTCGTGGCCTTCTATTTCGAGCGCTGGAAACTGCCCGGCGTGGTGCGCGGCCTCGGTTATGGCCTGATCTTCCTGCAGCAACTGGTGAGTCTGGTGATCATGGTGCTGGGTCTGTTCGATCTATGGCTGGATTTTAGACGCCTTGCCAAGAAGCCGGTGAGCAACGCTTCCTGAAGGGGCGAATTCAATCGTTAAGGAGAATTCAATGAAGGTCATTTTGACGGAAAATATGTTCAACCTGGGACCGATCGGCAAAGTGGTCACGGTGGCCAACGGCTACGCCCGCAATTTCTTGCTGCCGAAAGGGCTGGCGCTGGAAGCGACCGGCCGCAACGTGAAGCAGCTCGAGCATCGGAAGCGGTTGCTCGAGCACAAGCGTGAACAGATCCGCAAGGAAGTGATGTCGATCGCGGAAAAGCTGAACGAAGTCCAGCTCACCTTCCAACGCAAGGTGGTGGAAGAAGACAAGCTGTATGGTTCGGTCAGCGCAACCGATATCCATGGCGAACTCACCACCTTGGGGTTCGATCTGGATCGGCGCATGATTATCCTGGATCAACCGATCAAGCAATTGGGCGAGTTCAAGATCAAGGTGCGGATGGATCCGGAGATCAGTTCGACGATCCAGGTGGTGGTCGGAAAAGAAGCCTGATCCATGGACGCTCTCGCCGACGAACTGAGCAAGGTCCCGCCCCATCAAAACGAGGCGGAGCAATCGGTGCTGGGCGGGATCCTGGTGGATGGCAAGGGCCTGTCGCCGGCCCTTGAAATCCTGCGAGGCGACGAGTTCTATCGGGACAATCACCGGACCATCTTCCAGGCGTTCATCGAGCTGTTTCAGCGCAATGAGCCGATTGATCTGGTCACGGTCAGCGAATATCTGAAAGAACACGACCAGCTCGAGGCCGTGGGCGGGGTCACTTATCTGGCCTCGCTCATGGAAATCGTGCCGTCGGCGGCCAACGTCGGCACCTACTCGCGGCTGGTGAGTGACAAGGCGGTTTTGCGCAGCCTCATTCAGGCCGCTCACCAGATTTCTTCCTCCTGTTACAGCGGGGGGAAAAGCGTGGCGGAAGTCCTCGATGACGCCGAGGCGACCATCTTTCAGATTTCCGGCCGCCGGGTTTCCGCGACCTATTCCCCGATCAAGGACATCGTCAAGGAGAGCATCAAGACCATCGAGATGCTCCAGGGCAACCGCGACATGGTCACCGGGGTGCCCAGCCATTTCGTGGACCTGGATCGGCTCACCGCCGGGTTTCAGCCATCGGACCTGATCATCATCGCCGGTCGGCCGGGGATGGGCAAGACCGCGTTCGCGCTCAACATCGCCCGCAATGCCGCGCTGGAAAGCGGCGTCGGGGTCGGCATATTTTCCCTGGAAATGAGCAAGGAACAGCTAGCCATGCGGTTGCTCTGCTCGGAGGCCCGGGTCGATTCGCAGAAGATCCGCACCGGCTTCATGAACAGCCAGGAAGCCGCCAAGCTCATGACCGCCGCCGGCTTCTTCATGGATGCTCCGATTTTCATCGACGATACCCCGTCCATCGGGGTCCTGGAAGTGCGGGCCAAGGCCAGACGGATGAAGGCCACCCATGGCATCGGCATGGTGGTGATCGATTACCTGCAACTCATGCGCGGCCGCGAAAGCGCCGAACGGCGCGACCTGGAGATTTCGGAAATTTCCCGTTCGCTCAAGGCCCTGGCCAAGGAACTCCACATCCCGGTGGTTGCCCTGTCCCAGCTCAACCGCAAGGTCGAGGAGCGCCATGACAAGCGGCCGCAGCTCTCTGATTTGCGCGAGTCGGGGGCGATCGAACAGGATGCGGACGTGATCTGCTTCATTTATCGGGAAGAGCAATACAATAAGGATACCAGCAACAAGGGCATTTCCGAAATCCTGTTGAAAAAGCAAAGAAACGGCCCAACCGGCGACATTTCACTGGCGTACTTCGACAAGTACACCCGGTTTGAAAACCTGGCCAGGGAGTTGAACTGACGGTTTTTTCAGCAGCCACGGCAGGGGCGCATGGGGTATCGGCAGTGCAAAGCGGATCGCGCGCAAGCGCCCCTTTGCACTTTTTTTTGAGATCCTAACGGTGTGCGCGAACGGGCGGTACACCAGCGGACCGACCACGGGCGGAGGCAGGTGGAACATGAACTCAAACCATGATTATTGGGACCCGGCGATGGAAGGTTTGGGCCGGGCGGAACTGGAAGCTCTTCAGCTGATGCGGCTGCAGCGAACTCTGGGGCAGGCGTTGAAATCGCCCTTTTACGCGGCACGCCTGAAGCAGCACGGCTTTTCCGGGCCCATGGAGCGGCTCGAGGATTTCCGGCGGCTGCCTTTCACCACCAAGCAAGACCTTCGCGACTCCTACCCCTACGGGTTTTTGTGCGTACCGCGCGACCAACTGGTGCGGCTGCACGTTTCTTCCGGCACCACCGGGCAGGCCACCGCCATCTTCTATTCACGCAAGGACCTGGACTCCTGGAGCGATCTGATGGCGCGCTGCATGTACATGACCGGCGCCAGGGCCGGTGACACCTTTCAGAACCTGACCGGTTACGGCCTGTTCACCGGCGGTCTGGGCTTTCACTACGGCGCGGAGCGGTTGGGGATGCTCACTATCCCCTCGGGCCCCGGCAACAGCAAGCGCCAGATCCAACTGATGCGGGATTTTTCCACTAACGTGCTCCACATCATTCCCAGCTATGCGCTGCGACTGATGGAAGTGATGAGCGCCGCGGGGATCGATCCGAAGCAGTCGCTTCGCCTGAAAATCGCCTTTCTGGGAGCGGAACCTTATTCCGAGGAAGTGCGCAATCGGGTGCAGCAGTTCTACGGCATCAAGGTGTTCAACAGCTACGGGCTGTCGGAAATGAACGGGCCGGGCGTGGCGTTCGAATGTGTCGAGCAAAACGGCCTGCACATCTGGGAAGACGCCTATCTGGTGGAGGTGGTGGACCCGCACACCCTGGAACCGGTCGCGGACGGCACCGTTGGTGAATTGGTGCTGACCACGCTGGACCGCGAAGGCATGCCGCTGATCCGCTACCGCACCAAGGACCTGACCCGGATGCTCACCGGAGCGTGCGGCTGCGGGCGGGTGCACCGGCGGCTCGACCGCATCCGGGGCCGCACGGACGACATGTTCATCATCAAGGGGGTGAATATCTTCCCGATCCAGGTGGAGCAAGTCTTGATGGGGATCCCGGAGGTCGGCGGCAATTATCGGATCGTGCTGACCCGAGCCGATAACGTGGATCAAATGAAGGTCCAGGTGGAAGTGACCGACCGGGTGTTTGTGGAGGACATGCGGCAGTTGCAGCGACTGCGCCGAAAGATCGCCAAGAGTCTATGTGACGAAATCCTGGTGACACCGGAGGTGGAACTGGTGGAGCCGTACGGCCTGCCCAGGTCCGAGGGCAAAGCCGTGCGCCTGGTGGATGAACGGGCGCGCTGATTGCGGTTATACCTGTTTAGCTTGAGAAGTTACGTTTTATGTTCCCGCAGAGGCGCTGAGAGCGCGGAGAAGAACCCTGAAATCAACCTCCGCGTCTCCGCGTCTCCGCGCGGAAATGAAACTTTAAAGCCTTCACAAGTATATATACTCGTTGAGGATGAAATTCTTGACTTCTGGTGGGCCCTTTCCTGGAGCGCGGGCATCTTGCCCGCGTTTGGTAACCAAAGATCTCATCCTAACCCGGTATAGCGGTTAGACTTTTTCTGCCGGGCAACGGTCCGCCGGCAGTCGCGGTTCGCTTCTCGACGCGGTCCAGGGGGAGTTCAGA
>MNZR01000323.1:0-1224 GCA_001873705.1 Syntrophobacteraceae bacterium CG2_30_61_12 | reverse complement strand
TTGGACGCAAAGGGGGTTTCGACCATTCGCACCGTTCATGGCAATACCAGCGGTTTGAAAAGCCAGGTCCACCGGCGCCTCGGTAATCTCTACCGACGCAAGGTCGCGCCGGATCAGGTGGTATCCCCGGAACTGGCGCGCGACTTGGCGCGGCTGTCGTTCGAATGCGGTCGGCAGGTGGCCGTGCTGCTCAGTCGCGACGGGGTGATCGAAATGGTGGTGGTGGGGGGGCCCGGCTCCATCTATCTTCCCGACCTGCCGAAAAGCCGGGCCGGACGCTCACGCCTCCGAGGCTTGCGGCTGGTGCACACCCACTTGAAGGAAGAACCGCTCAGTCAGGACGATTTGATGGACCTGATTTTTCTTCGCCTGGACTGCATCGCCGCGATTCGAGTGGATTCCAACGGCGGTGCCCGCCACCTGGAAGTGGCCCATATCCTGCCGGGCGCTCGGCAACAGGAGCCGGCTTGGCAACTGCTGCCGCTCATGCCGTGCCATCAGCCGGAGCTGGATTTTCTGGCCCTGGTGAGTGGTCTGGAGGATCAACTGGAGCGCGGCCAGGCCGCCACCGCGGCGGCCCAAAAGGGCGAGCGGGCGATTCTGGTGAGCGTCACCGAGGGCGACCGGGAAAGCGCGGAAATCAGCCTGCGGGAACTGGAAGAACTGGCTCGAAGCGCCGGCATCACCGTGGCCGAAAGCGTGATTCAGCGGCAGCGGCAGGCCAATCCCAAATACCTGATCGGCAAAGGCAAGCTCGGCGAAATCATTGTCACCGCCTTGCAGCATGGGGTGGACCTGCTGATCTTCGATCAGGAACTGAATCCGTCCCAGGTGCGCTCGCTCACGGACACCACCGAAGTGCGGGTGATCGACCGAACCCAGCTGATTTTGGACATCTTCGCGCAGCGGGCTCGGAGCCGGGAGGGAAAAATCCAGGTGGAGATGGCCCAGCTCAAGTACCTCTTGCCCCGTCTCGGGGTAAAAGACGACGCGCTGTCACGACTGCGGGGCGGGATCGGGGTGCGCGGACCGGGTGAAACCAAGCTCGAAATCAATCGACGGCGGATCAAGGAGCGCATCGGTTCACTGGAACGCCAGTTGAAGGCGCTCCGGAAAGACCGGTTTCAGCGGCGCGCCCGCCGCCGCCAGCGCCAGGTGCCGATCCTTTCCATTGTCGGCTACACCAATGCCGGCAAATCGACCCTGCTGAACACCCTCACCCAC
>MNZR01000301.1:139-8062 GCA_001873705.1 Syntrophobacteraceae bacterium CG2_30_61_12 | reverse complement strand
TTCCAGTCGCGACCGGCACACCGTCGCGACTGGAAGCCGCGCCCACAAGAACGAACCTTTCAATCCATAAAAGGCATACCTTGACCGCCATATCGTAACCTGCCGCCATCGTGACCGCCCCCCTGGATCTCCTCGGTCGTCCTTAACACTTCCCGATTGCCAAATCGCTTATCCTGATCAGGTCCTCCGATCAGTCGTGGGGGTCTCTGTTTGAAATTGAAAAAAATGCAGCCCTTGATTTAAGTCAAGGTTTTCCGTGACCATGGAAGATAGATTGGGGCACAAGGAAACGAGAACAACCCATTGGGGGAACCGGCAATCGAACCATCATCACACCATCACCACAAAGGAGACGAACATGTTTTGTTATCAGTGTGAACAAACGGCAAAAGGCGAAGGCTGCACCAAGATCGGCGTCTGCGGCAAGCAACCGGATGCGGCGGCCTTGCAGGACCTGTTGGTTTACGCTTTACAGGGGCTCAGCCAGGTGGCCCTGGCCGGGGCCAAGGTTGGGGTGAACGAGCGTGAGGTCGGGGTGTTCACGGCCGAAGCCTTGTTTTCGACCCTGACCAACGTCAATTTCGATCCGGCCATTCTGATCCAGTTGGTCAAGCGGACGGTGGCCGTGCGTGAAGAACTCATGGGCAAGGTGAAGGCGGCCGGAGGCAAGCTGGAATTCAGCGACGGCCCGGCCGTGTTCCAGCCGGCCGGCGATCAGGCGGCGCTGGTGGCCCAGGGCGAAAAATGGAGCCTGCAAGCCACCGCCGATCCCAATCCAGACCTCCGTTCGCTCCAGCACACGCTGCTGTTCGGTCTCAAGGGCGTGGCCGCCTACGCCGATCATGCCCAGATCCTCGGTCAGGAAGACCAGAAAGTCTACGATTTCATCCACGAAGGCCTGGCCGCCATCGTGCGCCGCGATCTGGGTCTCAATGAATGGGTCGCCCTGGTGCTCAAGTGCGGGGAAATCAATCTGCGCGCCATGGAACTGCTGGACGCCGCCAACACCAGCACCTACGGCCATCCGGTACCGACCACGGTGCCGCTCGGGGCGCGCAAGGGCAAGGCCATTCTGGTGTCCGGCCACGATCTGAAGGACCTGGCGGAACTGCTCAAGCAGACCGAAGGGACCGGCATCAACGTCTACACCCACGGCGAAATGCTGCCCTGCCACGGCTATCCGGAACTGAAGAAATACGGTCACTTCCATGGCCATTACGGCACCGCCTGGCAGAATCAGGCCAAGGAATTCAGCAAGTTCCCCGGCGCCATCCTGATGACCACCAACTGCATCCAGAAGCCGCAAGATCTCTATAAGGACAACATCTTCACCAGCGGCGTGGTGGCCTGGCCGGGGGTTGCCCACATCGGTGATCGGAATTTCGCGCCGGTGATCGCCAAGGCCAAGGCACTGCCCGGCTTTACCGAAGACAGCAACGGCAAGAGCGTGATGGTCGGGTTTGCCCGCAACACCGTGATGAGCGTTGCCGGCCAGGTGATCGATGCGGTGAAATCCGGGGCCATCCGCCATTTCTTCCTGGTGGCCGGCTGCGACGGCGCCAAACCGGGCCGCAACTACTACACCGAATTCGTGGAAAAGGTCCCGAAGGATTGCGTGGTGCTGACGCTCGCCTGTGGCAAGTTCCGGTTTTTCGACCAGGACCTCGGCACCATCGGCGGGCTGCCTCGGCTGATGGATGTGGGCCAGTGCAACGACGCCTATTCGGCGATTCAAGTGGCGGTGGCCCTGGCTCAGGCGTTCGGAGTCGGGGTGAACGAACTGCCCCTGTCGATGATTCTTTCCTGGTACGAACAGAAGGCGGTGGCGATTCTCTTGACCCTGTTCCACCTGGGCATCAAAAATATCCGGTTGGGGCCGTCCCTGCCTGCCTTCATCACCCCGAACGTGCTCGATGTCCTGGTGAAAAACTACGACATCAAACCGATCACCACTCCGGATCAGGACCTCAAGGCGATTTTGGGCTGATCTCGGATTCGGTTGGAAATTCGCCGCCGCGGTGCCCGCCGGGCGCCCGGCGGCACCCCGCCGCAACCCCGCAGCAACCGGCGCTGGGGCGCTGCGGACGGATCAAGACCAACGGGAGGACCGACCATGAAATGCCCCGGACAAGACAGTCGCTACTGGAACCCGAGTGCCGTCTATGAAGTGGCGTGCCCGGAATGCGGTCAGCAGGTGGAGTTTTTCAAGGACGAAACCTCCCGCAAATGCCGTCACTGCGGCCACAGGTTCGTCAACCCGAAGATGGATTTCGGCTGTGCCGCTTACTGCAAATTCGCCGATCAGTGCATCGGGGAATTGCCGCCGGAACTCTTGGCCAGCCGCGAAAACCTTCTGAAAGACCGGGTCGCGGTCGAGATGAAGCGCTATTTCAAGCAGGATTTCAAGAGGATCGGGCACGCCATGAAGGTCGCCCGCTACGCCGAACAGATGCTCATGGATGAAGGCGGTGAACCACCCATCGTGCTCCCAGCCGCCTATCTCCACGATATCGGGATCAAGGAAGCGGAGCGTAAATTCCAGAGCACGGCGGCCCGCTACCAGGAACAGGAAGGCCCGCCGATCGCCCGCGAAATCCTGACTCGGCTCGGCGCCCGCGAGGAACTGATCGGGGAAGTTTGTGACATCATCGCCCACCACCATCACCCGCGCGATGAGGAAACCAACAATTTCAAGGTCCTCCACGACGCCGACCTGATCGTCAATCTGGAAGAAGCCCAGAAGGAACAGCCGAGCGACCCGGAACACCTGAAAAAGATCATCGCCACCAAGATGTTCACCGCGAGCGGGCGGAAGATCGCCGAGCAGGTGCTGCTGGGGGGAGCGTGAAGCGTGGAGCGAGTCTAGGTATACTACGCAGGGGAACGGATTGCCCATTTTATGCCTGTTTAGCTTGAGGAGTTACGTTTTGTGTTCCCGCGGAGGCGCTGAGAGCGCGGAGAAGAGCCCTGAAATCAACCCCCGCGTCTCTGCGTCTCCGCGCGGAAATGAAACTTCAAGGCCTTCACAAGTATGGTTCACCGCAAGGGACGCCAAGAGCGGCAGAGGCTTTTGATGAAAGATTAGATTTTTGCGTTTCTTTGCGCCTTTGCGGTGAAAAGCTCGGTTTGTGAGCGCTCGTGGTATGGATGAGTGGGGTTCGAGGACGCACTGGCGGGTCCGACCGCCGAGGGAGTGAGACCATGGAAAAAGTACGCAAGATCATTGAAATCGACGAAGAACGCTGCGACGGTTGCGGGCAGTGCGTGATCTCGTGCGCCGAAGGGGCCCTGGCGGTGATCGACGGCAAGGCCAGGTTGATTTCCGAAGTCTACTGCGACGGGTTGGGCGCCTGCCTCGGGGAATGCCCGCAAGGAGCGCTCAAGGTGATCGATCGACCGGCGGACGAATTCGATCCGGAGGCGGTGGAAGCGTTTCTGGCCACCAAGTCTCAGGGTGAACCGGCTGCCGCGGCAGCGGTCGCTGCGTCGCGTGGGGGCTGTCCATCGGCCCGGCTGCGGGCCTTTGACGTGAACTGTGATGCCGCCAACCAGCCCCAGGCCCAGGTGAGCGAGCGTTCGGCCCTATCGCACTGGCCGGTGCAGATCCGCCTGATCCCGCCCAACGCGCCGTTTCTCAAACACCGCGACATCCTGGTGGCGGCGGATTGCGTGCCGGTGGCCCATGCCGGTTTTCATGCCGATTTCCTGCCCGGCAAGGCGGTCCTCATCGGCTGCCCAAAGTTCGACAATATTCAGGAATACCTGGAGAAATTCACCGAAATCTTCCGCCAGGCGGAAGTCCGCGGTGTCACCGTGCTGAGCATGGAAGTGCCCTGCTGTTCGGGACTTCCCATGATGGTGCGCAAGGCCATGACGGCGGCCGGCTGCGGCGCGCCGCTGGAAGAAGTGGTGATCAGTTCGCGCGGGGAGATCCTGGAGCGCCGACGCGAGGCGGCCTGATCGGCTGCTGTTCGATCCGGGCCAAGGCGGCTTTCGCCGCCGTTACGAAGGAGGCGACCAGCGCCCTATCCTTGCGCCCGAAGCGATCTTCCAGCCCGCTGTGAGCATCGACCCCTGCCGGTTTTACCGCGGCCACGGCGCGCCCGACGTTAGCCGGGGTGAGACCGCCCGCGAGCAGCACCGGCCTGGGGGACGCCGCCGTGAGCCGGCGGCTGGCCTGCCAGTCGTGGGTCTTGCCGGTGGCGCCGCGGGCGCCGGTGGCGGGGTCGAAGGTGTCGGTGATGAAGGCGTCCACCCAGGGGCTGAAGTCCGCCACCTCATGCAACAATTGGTCTTCATTCGCGGCGCCCACAATCAGGCTCTTCATGACCCAGAGCCGCGGCGCCAACCGCTTCAGCTTCGTTAGTTCGGCGACGGCAAGCGGGCCGTGCAGTTGCACCCGGCGGACCCCGAGCGCGGCGGCGAACGCGGCGATGGCTTCAGCCCGATCGAGATAGGTGATCAGCACCGGGGCCACCCGAGGCGGTAGCGCTCGAATCAGCGCCGCCGCCTCGGCTTCGTCCAGGTCCGGCCGATGATAGGCCAGCCTCAGCGGCAGGCCGATCCAATCGACTCCGCAGCCGGCCAGCATCTCCGCTTCGCTGAGGTCCCGCACGCCGGCCACCTGCACAATGCCGCGCATGTCAGATCCGCCTTCCGCTTTCCGCCGTTGGTCAGTGGCCCTGTTCCCGCTTCAGCGCTGCTTCTGATAGGTGCCGATCAGTTCCGCCGTCCCCAGGATATGGCCGCTCATGGTCGCATCAAGTGCGCGTCGGTCCGGTTGCTGTAAATCCGGGAGCACGATATCGAGGGCGTACAGTTTGTGGAAATAGCGGTGGCGGCCGATCGGCGGGCAGGGGCCGCCGTAGTCGGCGCGCTTCCAACTGTTGGTGCCGAACCGGGCGCCGGGCGGGAGCGCGTCCCGGGTCACCGCTTCCGGTAATTGTTCCAAAGTGGGCGGCAGGTTGTAAATCAGCCAGTGGTCCCAGACCAGCTTCGGCGCCGCCGGGTCGGGAGCGTCCGGGTCGTTCACGATCAGCACCAGGCTGCGAGCGCCCGCCGGCACTCCCGACCAGGCGAGCGGCGGCGACACGTCCGCTCCTTCACAGGTGTAGCGAGCCGGGATCGAACCCTGATGGGCAAAGGCGGGTGAACCGAGGGTGAAGACCGGGGCCGACTGGGCCTCGGACCGACCCGCCGCCAGAGGCTGCAACAGCAACCCCAGGGCCAGACCGACCAGGCTGAGGGCAACCGGCGCATGGCTCGCAACGGTGCCGACGGTAGCCGCAAGATCAGGCAAACATCCCATGGCTGTTCCTCCTTGAGCTGAAATGGATGGCGGACCCGGCCGCCGGCGGCGAACCGGGTCCCCCCATCACCTTATTCAATCTCCAACCACCAATCGCCAAGATCGATTTCCAGTTCCTGAAACGGTTCCAGGCACGCCTTCTGATCGCCGCCGAATACCCCGGCGACCACCCACGCCCCGGATTCGAGGCGAAAGATCTCCAGGGTCTGGTGAATGGGATCCACCAGCCACAGGGTCCCAACCCCATGAACGGCGTAAATGGCGGTCTTCACCGTGCGGTCGCGCAAGGCCGTGCTCGGGGAAAGGATTTCGCAGACCCAATCGGGGGGAAGCGCCATCCACTCCGATTTGGGCCGTCCCAGGAGTCGCTCCTTCCTCCACCCGGCAAGGTCCGGCACCAGGACCTGCTGCCCCAAAGTGATCTCGGGCTCATCAAGGATGATCCAGCCGCCGGGTCCACCACCGCGTCCCATCGCGAACGGAGGCACCAAGGTCCCCCCCATGGCGGCCGCAGCATGACTGTGATCCAACGAGGGGCGCGGCGTGACGATGAGTTCGCCATTGATGATTTCGCCGATCAGGTTTTCGGGTACCGTGCAGAGGTCCTCATAGGTTGCCATTTTCCGTGCCGGTTCCGACATGACTCGAGTCCTTCCATGATCGGCCGCCCATCTTCCGCTGTCCGTCTCCTGGTTGGAGCGACCGAACGCAGTGGATCCTGGGTGGAAATCCTCCGAGCTTCTTCACCGGATCAACGCGATCAACTGGAATTCCGCTCTTTCCCTCTATCCTGTTGATTCGGTTGATCCTGTCAAGAAAAAAGGCATGGTTGAGAAAACCCTTGTTTTGGGTAAGGGTTGCCGGCGCCATTACCGTTCCCGTTACCGGCATGGGGGAAGGGCATGGCGATACCGATACCGATACCGATACCGAAGTGTGGCGGCATTTCCGCCGGCAGCAGGAGGGAGTGATGGGTTCTTGGCACGTCTCCGGATCCATATCACGGCCTATGGGTGGTCTCGGTTGTGTCCCGGGACCTGGGCGGGTATACTGAAATGAGATCACTTTGCAAACGGGTGATGGGGAGGGCGATGGTTCAGCGCCAGTGGAGAGGCCCAATGTCGGCGAAAGCCAGGGACATTCCGAGACGATTGCAATTCCGGCTGCGTTGCCCGCGCTGCGGGCACACCTGGAAGCTGGAGTTGGTGGCCTCCCTGTTCGGTCCGGACGGCGGCCTCAAACGCAGCGAATTCAGCGCCTGCCCCCGGTGCGGGGTGCGCAAGGACCATCCCGATCCGGCCAGGCGCCAGCAACCTGAGCTGACGGGGCTCGAAGAATCCTCGGAATGGGTGACGTTTCAAGCCTTTTAGGGAGGAGCACGGGATGAACATCGGTTGCCCGAAAGAAATCAAGAACAACGAATACCGTGTCGGCATGACCCCGGCTTCGGTCCAGGCTTACGTCGGGGCCGGTCACCGGGTGCTGGTGGAGCGCGGGGCCGGATTGGGCTCGGGCTTGACCGACGATCTTTACGCGGCGGCCGGGGGGGATTTGGTGGAAACGGCCGCGGCGGTGTGGCGCGATGGCGAGATGATCGTCAAGGTGAAGGAACCGCTCCCGGAAGAGTACCCGTATCTCAGGCCCGAGCAGGTGATTTACACCTATTTTCATTTCGCCGCGAATGAAGCGCTCACCCGGGTCTGCCTGGAGCGAAAAATCACCGCCGTGGCCTACGAAACCGTGCGCGAAGCGGACGGTACCCTGCCGCTGTTGCAACCCATGAGCGAAGTGGCGGGGCGCATGGCACCCTTGATGGGCAGCTTTTATCTGGCTAAATCCCTCGGCGGACGCGGCATTCTGCTGACCGGAGTGCCCGGGGTCCTGCCCGCTTCGGTGCTGGTGATCGGGGCCGGCGTGGTCGGCCGCAACGCCGCCCGGATCGCCGGCGGACTCGGCGCCCGGGTCACCGTGCTCGATATCCGCCATCAGGTGCTGGAACACCTGGCCGAGATCATGCCGCCCAACGTGCTTCCGGTCTACAGCGACAGCTACGCGCTGGAACGCGGCCTGACCGAGGCCGATCTGGTGATCGGAGCGGTGCTGATTCCCGGGGCGAAAGCACCGAAGCTGATCCGCCGCGAGCACCTCAAGCGGATGAAGCCCGGTTCGGTAATCGTGGATGTGGCCATCGATCAGGGCGGTTGCGCGGAAACGTCGCGGCCCACCACCCACAGCGATCCGACCTACGAAGTGGACGGGATCATCCACTACTGCGTGGCCAACATGCCCGGAGCCTACGCCCGGACTTCCACCTTCGCGCTCAACAACTGCACCATCCGTTACGGCCTGGACCTGGCCAACCGCGGCGTGGCCGGCGCTTGCCTGAACAATCCCGCGCTTCGGGAAGGCCTCAATCTGATCGACGGCGCCATCACCTGCCGCCCGGTGGCCGAAGCCTTCCACCTGGAACACCTCTACCGCCCGGCCGAAGAAGCGTTGCGCGCCTGAACGGTGGCGGGGGTGATCGGGCGGCCAAGGCGGGAACGGCATACCGATAGCGATATCCAGGTCCGGCCGCGGAACGAAACGGTATGGCTGCCCCAGAAGTTCATGGC
>MNZR01000301.1:0-127 GCA_001873705.1 Syntrophobacteraceae bacterium CG2_30_61_12 | reverse complement strand
AAAGGATGTCAGCACGATCAATGAACATATTCGGAACATCCTTGATGAAGGGGAACCGACCTACAACACTTCTAGACCTATGCGGCCGGAGGAATGTCAGGGAGTGCTGCGCACACTCTGACCTACC
>MNZR01000332.1:3058-11179 GCA_001873705.1 Syntrophobacteraceae bacterium CG2_30_61_12 | reverse complement strand
GATGAACAGCGTGCGGTTGATCACCCTGGCGGTTTCCCTGGGGGGCGTGGAAACGCTCATTGAGCACCCGGCTTCCATGACCCATGCACTGGTGCCGAGAGCTGAGCGGGAAGAGGCGGGCATTCGCGATGAACTGGTGCGCCTCTCGGTCGGCTGTGAAGCTTACGAAGATTTGGAAGCGGACCTGAGTCAGGCCCTGGAGCAGGTTTAGAGCAACACCCCGGCCAGTCGGCCGCGGCGATTGGGGGAACGGAGACGGTGAGTCTCCGTTCCCCTAGACGTCAGGCTTACTCGGTTCAGCAGCTACAGCTGGAAGAACCGCAGCTGCTAGCGCCTCCGACCGGAACGGTGGAGGTCAGTTTGAATCCCGAACCCATGGCGTAATTCACATAGTCAACGGTGATGGCCTGGGTCGTGGCCATGAGTTGCTTATCCACCACCAGGGTGAAGCCGTTGACTTGATAGACGTTGTCGGTTTCCTTTGGTTCGTCCAGAACCATTGCCAGAGACGGACCGGATCAGCCGCCGGTTTGCAGAAAAATACGGATCGGCATCACTTCATTGTCTTTGAAATAGTCCTTGAGAACCTGTTCAGCTGTCTGCGACACGGTAACCATTGGGTGCTCCTTCCATGTATTGAGTGTGAGCGTTGTTTAGTCACAAAACCAATCGCTGTCAAGAAAATGCCTGCGGTTTTCCGATTCCAGGCGCGGGATCGAGGGCCTGGGGATTTGACACCAGATCGCGATCTCGCTAGACTCGCCTGGCCAAACCATTCACCAATAGCGGGTGATCGGCTCCCGACGGGCGGCTTCTTCAGCGCTGTCGCGAAGGATCGTTTGTTCCGGGGAGCGGCATCCCGATCACGCGGTGGCAAAACCGAGCCGATCCAGATGCGAACGGGTCTGACAACAGGGAGGAAAAAACCATGCTGCGAGCGCGCGATATCATGACCCGAGAGGTCCTGACCGTATCCCCCGAGACCCGGATCGGTGAAGCGACCCGCCTGCTGCTTGAGCGGCGGATCAACGGTGTTCCTGTGGTGGACGACACCGGGCGGGTGGTCGGGATCCTGTGCCAGAGCGATTTGATCGCGCAGCAGAAGCAGCTGCCGATGCCATCTCTATTCACCCTGCTGGACGCGATGATTCCCCTGAGGTCTCTCAAGCAGCTTGAAAAACAGGTGGAAAAGATCGCCGCCAGCA
The DNA here is from genome assembly GCA_001873705.1 of Syntrophobacteraceae bacterium CG2_30_61_12. GTDB lineage: Bacteria > Desulfobacterota > Syntrophobacteria > Syntrophobacterales > DSM-9756 > CG2-30-61-12. The sequence goes on along the minus strand of MNZR01000332.1, from coordinate 9,974 downwards.
CGGTCGCTCAGGCCATGACCCAGGCACCGGTCACCGTCGACCCGGATACCCCGGTTGATCAATTGGCCGCCTTGATGGTTGACCGCAAGTTCCATACCCTGCCGGTGCTTTCCGATGGCCGATTGGTGGGGGTGGTCGGCAAGGAAGATGTGCTGAAAACCCTTGCCATGCTGCCGCTCAAGGACCGGAGCGGGTCGCCGGAAGCGTGAATCGCGCCCGCGGGTGACGCCGTAACAGTGGGGAGATGCCCTGCGATGCTGGAACGCCGAGTTCATCAGAGGACCAAACGCAGCTACCGGATCTTCTGGAATCACGAGGAAGTGCGCTGTGCCGGCGTGACCCTGGATATTTGTCCTGGCGGGATTTTCGTCGTCACCTGCATGCCACTCATCGAACGGAGCCGATTGGACCTCGAGATCTGGATCGGAGACTCGGTCAGGCCCCTTCGGTGTCGGGGTGAGGTGGTATGGGTGAACCGCGGCCAGATCGCCACCTTCCCACCCGGTTTCGGCTTGAAATTGGTCGAACTGAACGGCAATGCGGCCGAAGTCCTGATCCGGCTCTGCACCGGTGAGGATGCCCCGGAGTTCGGACCCGCATCCGTTTGAACCGATCAACCCGGCCGCACTGCAAGCGGTTGCACCGGCATCGGTCCGCTGTTGACCATAGGGCCCCCAATCCTTAACATTCTACCACGTTACCGGTACTTCGATCGGTGAGGAATCGGTCGGCCTGTTATTTGACCGAGGGGAAAAAGCTCGAGATCCTCACCAGTCGTTCGGGTTACCGGGTATTCGGTGTTCAACCGCGCGCAGCATAACCGAACCAGCGGTACGCTTGGGTTGCGATGGAATCACAATCAAATGGGGGACTGTTATGAATACGGTGGGGAATCTCCGGATGGGTTCGCTACGGTGGCTGGTGCTAGCGGTTATAATAGCTTTGCCGCTGGCCGGTTGCGAGACCGCGCCAAAAGCTCTGGACGGAGGCGATGTGATTGAAGGGCAAAGGATCCCGCTGCAACGTGGAGAAAATGTCGCGGGCCAGTGGAGTACCCGGGATCTGTTGGTCGATTACCGCTATTCGGTGGCCCAGGACCAAATCGATTTCGCGGCCCAGGTGCGGTTTACCGAAATGGTCACCATGGGCTTCATGACCCTCGACCGCTTTCACCTCAAGCTCTATTGGCTGGATCAGGGTGGCCGGGTGGTGACCACTCAAGGGCTGTTCAGCGTGAGCCAGGCCGCCACCAACGATGAGATCAAGTTTCAGGCCAACTGCCCAGTGCCGGTCGGGGCCGCCGCTTTCGCCTTGGGCTACAGCGGGGACCTCCACAGCCAGGGCCTGAATGGAGGCACTTACGGGATCTCGGAAGTGCCCACCACGGCCATCGGGGGAAGGGCGCGCTGAACTCGGCAAGATCTCCCGGGCTGATCGGTAACCACGAGGCTGATGCAGGCATCGACGGGACATGAACCAGAGCGCATTGGTGATTGAAAGTAATGAACTTGAACGACCAAAATCGTTGACTCATTATGTCGAATGTGGCATAAAGGTTTCGTCAGCTTCTCATTGCCATTGGGCTCCCTTCGGGGAGCCCTTTTCATTGGGCCGCTGCTTCCCCATCGGGCCGGATCACGACCGCCCAGTTGCGGGTGTTTCGGAACACCACCAGGGCGACCAACAAGGACAGGCCGGACGCCAAAAAGATGGCGTCGAATCCGGCCCAATCGCCCAAATAGCCCATCAGGATGGAACCGAGTAAGATCCCCACATCGATGCTGCCGGTAAAGATGCCGGTGATTTTGCCGCGTTCGGACGCGGGCTGATCTCGAACGGCCAGGGTATTGAGGCTGGGATAGAGAAAACCATGGCCGATGCCGGACAGGGCTCCCGCCAGGATCAAAATGCCGTGGCTCGGGGGCAGCAGCAGGCTGAGGAAGCCCAAGCCGGTCATCAGAAAAGCGGGTGCGATCACGCGCCGTTCCCCGATCCGGTCGGCGACCCGGCCGCCGGCCACCCGGCTCAGCACGGCGGCGGCTGAATAAGCCAGGTAATAAAGGGATGCCCGTTGCAGGCGTTGGGCTTCAGCGAAGGCGAAGATGAAGTTGCCCGAGGCGGAAATGCCGAACCCGAAGAGGAAAGCCAGCAGGCTGACCTGGAGGGTATCGATGCGTCGAAAGACCTGAAAAAACGAGGGGCCATGGGGGGTCGAAGCAGTCATCCGGAAGGATTCCCGAAGCGGCAGGTGGCAGAGGAAGGCGGCACCGGAAAGGAGCGCGGTGAGGACAAAAAATCCCGCGAATCCGGTCTGGGTGATGGCCGGTTCGGCCAGGGCCGGGCCGAGGCCGAGGCCGATGAGGCCGGATATGCCGAAAATTCCGATCCCTTCATTGATCCGGTGCGGGGGAACGATGTCCGCCACATAGGTGAAGGCGGCGGTGAAACAGATCGCCAGGCCCACTCCGTGACCCAGACGGAGCCCCAGCAGCGGCCAATAGATGGGCGCCAGGCCAAGGTCTTCGGGCAGGAGCAAATAGCCGATCGGGGCCAGGGTCATCATGGCCGAACCGATCGTGTAGCTGTGTTTACGACCGAGTCGGTCGACCAGTTCCGAGATCCAGGGACGCCCCAGCACCGAAGCCAGGGCGAAGGCCCCCATGAGGACGCCGATATCGGTCTTGGTGCCGCCCTGGGCGGTAATGAACAGCGGCAGCGAAAAAAAAGCGGCGAAGCTGGTGGTGGTGAAGAGGTTGGCCAGGGCCATGCCGATAAAGGCTCGAGTGTAAAGCATGAATGCCTCAACCGATGAGCTTTTCAGATGGTCAATGAAGGACTTGCGCGTTGCCCGGCATTCTCATGGAAAAGGTGGGAACGCGGCAGCGTTGTAACCCCGGTGCCGGGAGAAAACAACCCGTCGGTGTGCCTTGAACGACCGCGCTCCAATCACCATGGCATCCGCAACGCCGACTGGCATGATGCTGCGTGATGGCCGGCGCTCGCGCCTGGTTCCAACGGTCGGTGGAGACTTGGGATTTTTCCGCCCGTGCCGACGCTGAGTGGCAATACTATTGGCTTTACGGATTTCCGTCGGTTAGGGATCTCTGTCATTTCGACCGTAGGGAAAAATCTCACGGACCACGCGGCACCCAGAGATTTCTCGCGTCGTTCGAAATGACGAATTCAATGGTGTAAAGCTTGAATCAACGGTATCGAAGCTGGGTGGTGCCCGTGTATTTCATGCTGCTCGGGAGGAACGCTATGAGCGATGTGCTGGATTTGAAGCAAGTGGTGCTCGACTTGAAAGCCGACGAGCGGATGATCGCTTTCACCGGACTGACCGTTCCTTTTCCGGAAAGCGATGTGGAGCTTGCGGGTGTTCTCAAGGTTGCGGCCTGCACTCGAGTCGATGGCGGCGGCTATTTGACCCTGACTTTCGTGGTGGATATCGGGGAGAATGAAGGGATCCGGGCTCGTCTCGTGGAACGTCTCGGCGCGCTTGCCGAGGATGCCTTGAAACCCTACACCGGGGTCGAGTTGGAAATGATGGTGGCGGCCCCACTAAGTTCCCTGGTTCCGGTGGGGCAGTGGTGTCTGGAGGAGTACAGCTTCTATTTCCGTAAGCTCCGGGGGCGGGAACGGCGACTGCTTCAGGGCTTGCTCCTGCCCGCCATCCGATCACTGTTGGGGATTTCCTTTCAGAGCACCGAGTGGATGCCGGAAACACCACCGCATGCCGAGATAGCCCCCGAAGTACCCCACCGCCACTCCGGGGCTTCTCTTGCGGCGGCACTCCGCGGGTGGTTCGATTCCCACCATGGTTCTTCAGAGAAGTAATACCTGAGCGGTTACACATTTTCACGCCCCGGTTCAGATGCCATGCAAGCACCAAGAATAGTGCTCTGTATTGATCGTTTTCATAGGCCTTCGCGCCTCGGCTTCATGGAAGTCGCCTCTCGATCCGTCCGGCCGGGGCGTGTGGCCGAGCGTTCCGCGCGCCGTGCCTGAATCGAGCGGGGGTGGACCAGGGGCAGCGGTTCCGCGAGCGGACCGGTAACGCCTTGGGTCAGCGCCTCTCTTGCGAGGGCGTGTTGCGGCGCTTTCAGTCCTTCTATTTGCCGGCGATGATCATCGCTTCGGCCACTTTATGGGAATGACTCACCACGGAGAGCACGGAGTTCATGGAAAAGGCTTCGAAAAGAAAGGGTATTCTCAGTGTTCTCCGTGAACTCCGTGGTTAATCTTTATTCAAATTGGCCGAAACAATGATACGGGCCGTGGATTGGAAACGTTGCCGAGCCGTCGGGTAGCTCCCGCTGTTTGCAACCCGACTTACCATCTGGCCGCGGACAGGCGGCCGCGATCGCCGACCCAGCGAAGCCGATGGCTGAACGGTGAGCAGCCGTTGGGAATCCTGCCGCAGCGCCTGATTTTCCTGTTGCACTCGGTAGAAAACGGAGCAGAATAACCGATCAAGGCATGGGAGAATTTTCTGATTTGTCCTCGTGGGGGTCGTTCAATCTCTTGAAATCCCATTGAAACCAAGATAGAAACCAGCGCTTGACGAAGGCCGGGAAGACGTCGAAGGAACCGCAGCGGCCACGGGGGGAAATTCCTTGGGCAAGACAGCGAAAGGACCAATTTGGAAGATCGCAAGTTCGTGTTCCTCGATGCTCGGGGGAAACGCTGGCGCCGCTGGCGTCTGGGGATCATCGCCGCGGTTCTCATCGGTTTCGTCGGGGCGGTGTCCTTTGCCTATTCCTTGTTTGTGACGCCTGATCAGAAGCTGCCCCCGGACCTCGAAAGTTTCGGTGCCCGCTTCAGGCAACTGCGGGCCGCCGAGCAGGGCCGACCGGTGGCCGAAACGATCCCGCTCTGGCGGAAATTTATCAAGGCCGACAAGCCAACCGGTAAACACCCCGCGCAGAGTCATCCACCGGCCAAGAACCCTCCCATGGTTGTCGCCCGCGATCAGGCGGTTCATCCCCGCCCCATTCGAATCGGTTACACCGTGCCCTGGGACGCCAACAGTTTCGACTCCCTCGAACAGCACTATCAGCAGCTCACCCATGTGTGTGCCGAATGGCTGACCATCGCCGACAGCCTGGGGACCCTGGCGGTGACTGCCGATCCCCAGGTGCGGGAATTTGCCGCCGGTCATGGTTTGAACCTGATGTTGCTGCTGACCAACCTGGTGGACGACGCCTGGCAACCGGAGGGGGTCGAAGGCCTGGCCAACGGCCCGGCATCCCGGCGGGAACAGTTCAACCGCGACCTGCTGGCGGCGGTGAAGCAGGCCGGGGCCAGAGGCGTGGTGGTGGACTGGGGCCAGCTGGATCCGGCCTATCGGGACCAGATCGCGGCCCTGTTGTTGGAGATGGCCGGGCAGCTCCATGACCAGGGCCGTGAACTGTGGTTGTCCATTCCCATGGGCAATGAGTTGAAGGCCTTCGATCTGGAAACCCTGGCCGCCGGTTCGGATCATTTCATCGCGGTGCTGCACGATGAAAACGGCGAAGGCGATGATCCCGGTCCCATCGCTTCCAAGCAATGGGTGGAAGGCTGGCTCCAGGTGGTGACCGGCTATGGTGAACCGGACCAGTGGATCTTCCAGCTGGGCAGCTATGGCTACGATTGGACCACGGGGGAAAAGACGGCGGAAACCCTGTCCTTTGCCGACGTCATGGCGCGGGCTTCGCTGCTCGGGCTGAAGCAGTGCAGCCTGGATGCGTCGACCGAAAATCCCAGCTTTTCCTATGAAGAAAGCGGGCGCCAGCACACGGTCTGGTTCCTCGATGCGATCACGTTCTGGAATCAACTGCACCTGCTTCAGCCGCAGCACCCGGCCGGGGTGGCCGTCTACCGGCTCGGCACCGAAGACCCGGGAGTCTGGTCGGTGCTCGCCGCGGCCGCTCAAGGGGAATTGCCGGCCGGCGTTCCGGCGTTTCTCGCCCGGGTCCCCACCGATGCCACCATCACCCACATCGGCAAGGGGGATTTCCTCACCGTGCATGAGGCCCGTGAAGACGGGGCCCGGACGGTGCGCCTGGGAACCTCGGGAAGACTATGGGAAGCCTATGAGCGGTTTCCGAAATATTTGACGCTCTGGCGCCAGGGCGGCGATCTGCCGGAACAGGTTGCAATCAGCTTCGACGACGGGCCGGATCCGGAATGGACCCCGCAAATCCTCGATATCCTCAAGGAACACGGGGCCACGGCCTCGTTTTTCGTGGTCGGCCGAAAAGTGGAAAAAGACCCGGATCTGCTCCGGCGGATAGTGGCCGAAGGCCACGAGGTGGGTATCCACACCTATACCCACCCGAATCTGGCCGAGGTTTCGGAAGATCGGGCGATGCTGGAAATCAATGCTACCCGGCGGCTGATCGAAAGCGTTACCGGGCGCTCGACCATTCTGTTCCGTCCGCCCTACAACGCCGATTCGTCTCCGCACACCCATGATGAGATCTTTCCGGTCAAACTGGCTCAAGCGATGGGCTATGTCACCGTGACCGAAGACGTGGACCCGGAAGACTGGTCTCTGCCGGGCGCCGCCGCGATCCTCGACCGGGTGAAGCGGCAGCGGCGTCTTGGTGGCAACATCTTGTTGCTGCACGATGCCGGCGGTGATCGCACCGAAACCCTGGAAGCCCTGCCCGCGATCATCGATTATCTGGAGACTCGAGGCGATCGCGTGGTGCCGCTGGCCAGCCTGCTCAACCAGAGCCGGGACGCCCTGATGCCGCCCCTGGTGGGGCAAGAAACGGTATCGGAACGGGTCAGCCTGACCGGTTTTCAGGTGCTGATGGTGGTCGAACGGGTGTTCTGGAGTTTTGTGGTGGTGGCCACCCTGCTGGTGGTGCTGAGGTCGCTCCTGATCATCGTGCTGGCCTGCCGGCATCGGCTGCGCCAGGGGCAG
>MNZR01000332.1:503-3051 GCA_001873705.1 Syntrophobacteraceae bacterium CG2_30_61_12 | reverse complement strand
CCGGTGAGTGTGCTGATTGCCGCCTTCAACGAAGCCAAGGTCATCGGCGGCACCATCGATGCGGTTTTGACCACCACCTATCCAAACGACATCGAGGTGGTGGTGGTGGACGACGGCTCTAATGACGACACCGCCGCGATTGTGGCTGCTGCTGCGGCGGCGGATCCGCGCGTGCGCCTGCTGCGCCAGCCCAATCGGGGCAAAGCGGCGGCACTCGCCCGCGGTCTGGCCGCGGTGAATCACGAGATCGTGGTGACCCTCGATGCGGATACCCGGTTCCGCACGGACACCATCGCCCACCTGGTCGAGCCGTTCGCCGATCCCAAGGTGGCCGCGGTTTCCGGTCACGCCCGGGTGGGCAATCTGGGTTCGTTCATCGCCCGCTGCCAGGCCCTCGAGTACATCAGCGGGTTCAACCTGGACCGGCGGGCCTATCACCTGGTGAACTGCATCACGGTGGTGCCGGGGGCGGTCAGCGCTCTGCGCAAGAGCGCGGTGATCGAAGCCGGCGGCTTCAGCACCGACACCCTGGCCGAAGACACCGATCTCACGCTCAGCTTGCAGCGCCTGGGCCGTTCGGTGGTCTATGCGCCGCGGGCCCTGGCCTGGACCGAAGCGCCGGAAAGCTTGCGCGGTCTGGCCCGGCAGCGGTTCCGCTGGGCCTTTGGAACACTCCAGTGCCTGTGGAAACACAAAGACATGGTGTTCCACCCGCGCTACCGTGCCATCGGCCTGGTGGGACTGCCGAACGTCTGGTTTTTCCAGATCTTCCTGGTGGCCTTCACGCCCATCTTGGACCTTGTCTTTCTCGCTTCCTTCCTGCTCGGGGCTTCCCAGATGCTGATCATTTACTTTTTCCTGTTCCTGCTGATGGACCTGGCCTCGGCGGTGGCGGCTTGCCTGATCGAGCGGGAACCGCTGCGCTGGGCCTGGCTATCCATTCCCATGCGGTTCATCTACCGTCCCATTCTGGGCTGGGTGGTCTGGCGTTCCCTCTATAAGGCCCTGCAGGGGGCCTGGGTGCGTTGGGGCAAAGCGGACCGAACGGCTGCCTTCAACTATCTTCCCCAGTTGCGAGAAGTTCACGGTGAAGACTGACATTAAGACCCGGGGGATCGGCAGCCGTCGCGGCCGATCCCTCGCTCGGATCGGCCTCACTTGCTCCCTGATGCTGTGCCTGATCGCCGGGGCTGGCGGATGCCGACAGGATAAGGCGGCCAAGGCGGCGGAACCGCCTCCGAGCCGGCTGGTTTTTCCGGACCATGGCATCTATACCGGGGCCTACATCGACTTCGGCGACAACGAAGATGCGGTGACCCTCGATGCTATCGAGGATTTCGAAAAGCTGGTGGGCCGGCATCAGGCGATTGTGGCGTCTTCCAGTTTTTGGGGCGAGCAGAATTTCCCGCGTAAATCGATGGAGATCATCTCCCGGCATGGTTCGGTCCCGCTGCTCTATTGGTCGCCCTGGGACCGGCCCTACGTCCAGGGGCGGGGGCCCGATCGGTTCAGCCTGAAGGCGATTCTGGCCGGTCGGTGGGATGCCTACATCGATCAATGGGCCGATCAGGCGCGTCAGTACGGCAAACCCATTCTGGTGGCCTGGGGGCTGGAAATGAATGGGACCTGGTTTCCCTGGTCGGGGCATTTCTACGGCGGCGGCCGGCGGCTGGACCATGAGGCACCGAAGCTGTACGAGGGCCCGGAGCTCTATAAGAAGGCGTTCCGCTATGTGGTGCAGCGGGTGCGGGCGCGCGGCGCCGATCGACTGCTGTTCGGCTATCACGCCAACAACATGTCGATACCTTACGAAAGATGGAATCGGATCTGGGCCTACTATCCGGGTTCCGACGTGGTCGACTGGCTGGGCATCAGTGTTTACGGTAAGCAGTTCAACGACGGCGAACGCTGGGGCACCTTTCACGGCGTGATGGACGCGGCTTATCGTGACCTGTGCCGGCTGGATCCGGACAAACCGGTCATTCTCGCCGAATGGGGGGTTGGGGAATTTCCCAAGGCCGGCAGCAAGTCGCAATGGTTGCGTGACGCCTTCACGGCGTTCGCCGACCAATACCCACGGATCAAGGGTGCGGTCTACTGGCATGAGCGCTGGCAGAATGAAGACGACACCTACAGCAACCTCCGGGTCAATTCCTCGCCGGAATCCCTGCAAGTCTTTCGCGACGGGCTCGCTCAGCCCTATTGGGTGACCCAGCCGATCTACCGCTGATATCCGGCCTGGTCGCGGGGCGCCGTCAGGCGCTGTCTGAACCGACGCCGTTACCAGCGTGCCACGAGCCGTAGGTCCGGTTGCGACCAACGGGAGCACCCTGACGATCTGGACCACCCTACGAGCCGTAGGTCAGGTTGCGACCCATAGGGAGCTACCTGACGATCTGGACCATCTGGACCGCCGAGTTTGACAATCCACCGAACGCGGGCTAAACAGGTGCGGGTTTGCCGCCAGGGTACCGGGCGGCGGCAGTGCACCATGCCGCGACGGAAGGAAACATTCAGGTGGAGATGGAACCGGAACCAGACCGCCGGT
>MNZR01000332.1:0-386 GCA_001873705.1 Syntrophobacteraceae bacterium CG2_30_61_12 | reverse complement strand
ATTATCCGGTTGCCGTTCGCTCCTGCCGGGCCGACCGGGGCCTGGCGACCGCCGTGGTGGAAAAGGACGGCGGCGACGATCCGGATGTCACCCACAAGGCCCTCATCCAGGTGCAGTTGCGGCTGCTGGATCTCTCTTCACCCCTACGACCGGCGCATCCCGATTGCGCGGGACCCGGCATCCTGCTGGTGGGTGGAACCGGGGTCGGCCGGGTCACCAAACCGGGACTGCCGGTGGTACCGGGGGAACCGGCCATCAATCCGGTGCCCAGGCAGATGCTGATCACCAACCTGGTTCGGATCTTGAATGGGTGCCATGCCGCCGGTGCCAATCCGGGTTCCGGACCGGCGTCTGGTTCGGACCCGGAGGGCTCTGCGCTAGCGCCA
>MNZR01000048.1:8141-13709 GCA_001873705.1 Syntrophobacteraceae bacterium CG2_30_61_12 | reverse complement strand
CCGGCGACCGGGGTCGGCTTCAAGGTGCAGGGGGCGGCGCCGACCGTTTTCGAGTTCCCAGCAGCCGCGGCCGACTTCTCCCAGGTAACTCACGCCGGTGACCGGTACGTGGATCACTCCCAGGACCGGTCGGCGCTCCTCGATAAGGGCGATATTGACCGTGAATTCACCGTTGCGCTTGACGAATTCCTTGGTGCCGTCGAGCGGGTCCACCAGCCAGAACCGGGTCCAGCGGCAGCGTTCGGAATAGGCCACGGCGCGGCCTTCTTCCGAGAGGATGGGAATATCCGGGAAGCGCTCGCGCAGGGCCGCCGCGATGATGGCATGGGAACGCGTATCGGCCAGGGTCAAAGGCGATTGATCGCTCTTGTGCCGAACCGAGAAATCGGTGTTGTAGACGGAAAGGATAGCCTGGCCGGCTTGTTCGGCCAGGGTCAGAAGAAAATCAGACGCTTCGTTCATGCTTGGGTCCTTATGCCGGGGGCCGGTCCCCGCCGGGTCACGGCCGCCAGGGCGGCGGTCGTTTCGGCTTGCGATTGCCGGTCGCCGGTTTTTAGGGTTGCATCCACGGCCTGGCCTGTGCTAGAGAAACTCGGTTTGAAATCATATCACACACCCCATCAGCCTTTTGGTGCTCGCGGCCGCTGAGGGCGCGGGTGGTAGGGGTGGCGGAACAACCAGGAGGAAACGATCATGGCCGTACTGAGTATGAAGCAACTACTGGAAGCCGGTGTCCATTTCGGGCACCAGACCCGCCGTTGGAACCCAAAGATGAAACCCTACATCTTCGGCGCCCGTAACGGCATCTACATTATCGATCTGCAGCGCACGGTCAAGCTCTTTCGCCAGGCTTACCAGGCGGTGGCGGATGCCACCGCGGCCGGTGAAACCGCGCTGTTCGTCGGCACCAAGCGCCAGGCTCAGGAAACGATCCGGGAACAGTCGGCCCGGGCCGGCATGTATTTCGTCAACCACCGCTGGCTGGGCGGGATGCTGACCAACTTCAAGACCATCAAGAACCGGATCGATCGCCTGCAGGAACTGGACACCATGTTCGAAGACGGCAGCATCAACCGGTTCCCGAAAAAAGAAATCCTGCAGATGGAGCGCGAGCGGGAGAAGCTGGAACAAAACCTGGGCGGGATCAAACAAATGACCCGGCTGCCCGGGGTCATCTTTGTGGTGGATCCCAATCGTGAAAAGATCGCGGTGGCCGAAGCCAATCGCCTGCACATTCCGGTGGTGGCCATTATGGACACCAACTGCGATCCGGATGTGATCGATTATCCGATTCCGGGCAACGACGACGCCATCCGGGCGATCAATCTGCTCACCGGTAAGATGGCCGATGCCTGTCTCGAAGGCCGGGAGCGCTATAACGAAATGAAACAGGCCAGGATGGATAAGCAGGATGTGGAGATGGAAGAGGTCCCGGCCGGTCAGTTGCTGAAGGAAGAAGCAGGCGGTCCGGAAGTGGAGATCATCAATCCGGTGGCCGCGGCCCCGACCGAGGAACCGCGAACGTAAGCCGAAATTGAGCCATGGCTCGGGAGACCAGGTCGGCACCGGCGAGCGACTGCAAGTCGGGTCATGGGTGTGTGCCCGCTCAACCGAACCATTATGATCGCGGCGGATATCCAATCCGCCGTTTATGTACCGACCGAATCGCTTCGCTGCAACCGGTTCGATCCTTGATCGATTGTCATGGCGGCCGCTGTTCGACCGTTTGGCCGCTGGAGTCAGGAGGATTATCGTGGAAGTCACAGCTACAATGGTTCGGGAACTGCGAGACAAAACCAACGCCGGCATGATGGATTGCAAGAAGGCGCTGCAGGAAACCGCCGGGGATCTGGAGAAGGCGGTCGATCTGCTGCGCAAGAAGGGCCTGGCGACCGCCGCCAAGCGTGCCGGCAAGGAAGCTTCCGAGGGCCTGGTGCATGCTTACATTCATCAGGGCGGACGGATCGGCGTGCTGATCGAGGTCAACTGCGAAACCGATTTCGCCGCTCGCAGCGAAGCGTTCCAGGAATTCGTCAAGGACCTGGCCTTGCAGATCGCGGCCGCCAACCCGATTGGCATTCAACGCGAGGATGTGCCGGCGGAGGTATTGGAGCGCGAGCGGGCGATCTACCTGGATCAGGCCAAAGCCTCGGGCAAGCCGGCCGCTATCCTGGACAAGATCGTCGACGGCAAGCTGCGCAAATTCTATGAAGAAACCGTTCTGCTGGAACAGGCCTTCATCAAGGACCCCGATAAGACCATTCAGGATTACCTGAACGAACTCATCGCCAAGACCGGAGAACGGGTGGTGGTGCGCCGCTTCTGCCGCTATCAGTTGGGTGCTTGAGCGATGCCGGCCATCGATGGGATCAAATATCGACGCATTCTGCTCAAGCTGAGCGGTGAAGCGCTGATGGGCGAGCGCGGCTATGGCATCGAACCGCGGGTGATCGAGGAGATCGCAACGGAAGTGGCGGAGGTCCATCGCCTGGGGGTGGAAATTGCGCTGGTGATCGGCGGCGGCAATATTTTCCGCGGCGTTTCCGCTTCCGCTCAGGGCATGAACCGGGCCACGGCTGATTACATGGGCATGTTGGCGACCGTGATGAATGCGCTGGCGCTGCAGCAGGCGCTGGAAAAATGCGGAGTGGCGACCCGGGTGCAAACGGCCATCGACATGAAGGAAGTGGCTGAACCCTACATCCGCCGCCGGGCCATTCGCCACCTGGAAAAGGGACGGATCGTGATTTTCGCCGCCGGCACCGGGCTGCCGTTTTTCACCACCGATACGGCAGCCGCGCTGCGCGGCGTCGAGATCGATGCCGATGTGCTGATGAAAGCCACCAAGGTCGACGGGATTTACGCCACGGATCCGGCCATCGATCCCAACGCGGTGAAATACGAGCGGATCACCTTCACCGAGGTGCTGCGGGACAACCTCAAAGTGATGGACGCCACCGCCGTTTCCCTGGCCCGGGAACACAATATCCCGATTGTGGTCTTCAATCTCAGTAAATCCGGCAACATCCGCAAGAATATTCTGGGGGAAACCACCGGCACGGTGGTGGAGGGAGGCGACCATGCTGAATGAGGTTTACAAAGACACCCGTGGGCGCATGGACAAGGCCTTGGAAAGCCTGGGACGGGATTATTCCAGGATCCGTACCGGCCGGGCCAGCACCGCGCTACTGGACGGAATTCGAGTCGACTACTACGGGACCTCGACCCCGCTCCAGCAACTGGCGACCCTCACCATCCCGGACCCGCGCACGATCATGATTCAGCCCTGGGACCAGACGGTGCTGGGGGAGGTGGAAAAGGCCATCCTGAAATCGGATTTGGGCCTGACCCCGATGAATGACGGCAAGATCATTCGCATCAATATCCCGCCACTGACCCAGGAACGTCGTCGGGAACTGGTCAAGATCGCGAAAAAGATGGCCGAAGAGGCCAAGGTGGCGATCCGCAATATCCGTCGTGATGCCAATGAACTGATCAAGGACCTCAAGAAGGACAAGGAGATTTCCGAGGATCAGCAGTTCAAGGGGCAGGAAGAAGTGCAGAAGATCACCGATGCGACCATTACCCGGATCGATGAGACCTGCGCGGCCAAGGAACAGGAAGTGATGGAGGTGTGAACTCGGGCGCGATGGATCGGCTGGACCCCCACAAGCTGCCCCGCCATCTGGCGATCATCATGGACGGCAACGGGCGCTGGGCGCGCAAACGGTTGCTCAACCGGGTTTCCGGGCATGAAGCCGGGGCCGAATCGGTGCGTGAGGTGGTGCGCTGCTGCCGGGAACTGGGGATCGCGCACCTGACCCTGTACGCTTTTTCCAAGGAAAATTGGCAGCGTCCGGCAACCGAAGTGAACGCTCTCTGGCGTTTGCTCAAACGCTTCATCCATTCGGAACTGCCGGACCTGATCGATAAGCAAATCCGGATGCGCCACCTGGGTGACCCGGAAGGGATCCCGGCCGACGTCTGGACTGAATTGCAGAGCGCCATCGAGCGGACCGCTTCGTTCGACCAACTGAGCGTGAACCTGGCCCTGAACTACGGCGGCCGGCACGAGATCGTGCGGGCGGCCGCGAACTTTGCCCGCGATCTCGCGGCCGGGCGCGCCAGCGTCGATCGGCTCACTCCGGAAACCTTCAGCGCTTACCTCTACGCCGGGGATATCCCCGATCCCGATCTGCTGATCCGCACCAGCGGCGAATGTCGCATCAGCAACTTCCTGCTCTGGCAACTGGCGTACACGGAAATCTATTTTACCGATACGCTGTGGCCGGATTTCCGCCGCCGGCAATTGCTCGATGCCCTGGTCGACTATCAGGGTCGCGAGCGCCGCTTCGGCAAAACCAGCGAACAGGTTCAGGATTGAACCGGAGCGCTGGGACCGCCGCGCCCCAGCGCGGCCTTTGGGCATCTTGAATCACCCACCGGCACCGCACCCGGTAGCGACGGGAGTGAGTCCATGATTTTTTGGCGGAACTGGAGTTCCCATCAGCAGCGTTGGGTCACGGCGCTGCTGGTTGCCGTGCCTCTGGTGGCGGTGCTCGGGTGGGCGCCGGTTGCGTCCTGGGTGGCCGTGGTCGTTCTGGCCGCCGGTCTGGGGTTGTGGGAAGTGCAGGGGCTGGTCCTGGCCGAGGGTCTCCCCACCGGATGGCAGGCCCTTTACTTTTCCGCCGCCGTCGGCATGCCGCTCGCGGCTTACGGAGCCGGCGCCGGCGGCCTCCACGCCGCGCTGGTGCTGTGGCTGTTTGCCGGTTTCGCCGCGGTGATGCGGTGGGACCCGCTCGATCGGCTGCAGTTGGATCGTTTGAGCCGAGTTGCGCTGGCCTGGCTGTATGTGCCCTATCTGCTTTCCTACGTCTTGCTGCTGGCCCGAAGCGATACGCCCCGGCGCTGGATTTTCTTCGCCTTCCTGGTACTGGTGGCCGGCGATGTGGGCGCCTACTACACCGGGAAAACCGTCGGCCGGCGCAAACTTAATCCCAGGGTGAGCCCCAACAAGACCATTGAAGGCTCGATTGGCGGTCTGGTGGCCAGCACCCTGGTGGGAACGGTCTATGGGTTTGCCTTCGGTGGCGGTCGGTCGGTGATCGCCCTGGCTGCTACCGCCCTGGTCCTGGAACTAGTGGGGCAGATGGGGGACTTGATTGAATCCATGTTGAAACGCATGTTCGGAAAAAAAGATTCGAGCCACCTGCTGCCCGGTCACGGCGGCATCCTCGATCGCCTGGACAGTCTCCTGTTTGCGTTTCCCGTGACCTGGCTTATCCTTCAAATGTGAAGCTTAACCGAAGGCGTTTTATACTGGTTTAGGATCAGCAGTTGCATTATCAAGAGCGGGCAAGATGCCCGCGCTCCCGAGACAGAGCGCACACGCAATGAAACTTTTTACCCTTAACCGGTATATCGGTCCCGTGACCTGGCTTATGTTGCAATGATGACGCAAAAAACCATCAGCATTCTGGGCTGCACCGGTTCCATCGGGGTCAGTACCCTCGAGGTGGTGAGGCAATTCCCCCAGCGCTTTCGGGTGCTGGGGCTTGCGGCCGGCCG
>MNZR01000048.1:0-8108 GCA_001873705.1 Syntrophobacteraceae bacterium CG2_30_61_12 | reverse complement strand
TTCGGCCGCGACTGGTGGCGGTGCTGACCGCCGATTACGCCGCCGAACTGGCGTGCCTCCTGAACGGCAACCGCGAACCGCCGATCATCGTCAGCGGGGCGGAAGGCTATCGGCGGGTGGCCGCGCTGGCCGAAGTGGACCTGGTGGTGTCGGCGATTGTCGGAGCGGCGGGCCTCTTGCCCACGGTGGCCGCCATCGAGGCCGGTAAAAAAATCGCTCTGGCCAACAAGGAAACCCTGGTCATCGGCGGCGAACTGGTGACCGCCCTGGCGGCCGAGCGGCAGGTGGAAATCCTGCCGGTGGATAGCGAACACAGCGCTATTTTTCAGGCGCTCCAGGGTAACCATCGCCAATCTCTCCGGCGGATTCTGCTGACCGCTTCAGGCGGTCCGTTTTTTCGCCTGGAATCGAGGGAACTGGCACAAGTCACGCCGGCGGCCGCGCTCAAGCACCCGAACTGGTCCATGGGCGCCAAGGTCACCATCGATTCAGCCACCCTCATGAACAAGGGTCTGGAAGTGATTGAAGCGCACTGGCTCTTTGGGGTGCCGGTGGAACAGGTCAGTGTGCACATCCATCCCGAAAGCATTGTCCATTCGATGGTGGAATACGTGGACGGATCGGTCATCGCGCAACTCGGTCTGCCCGATATGAAGACCCCCATCGCCTATGCCCTGAGCCACCCGGAACGGCTGCCGCTGGCGGCGCCGGCGTTGGACCTCTTGCAATTGGGCCGGCTCAGCTTCTATCCGCCGGACCCGGCCAAGTTCCCCTGCCTAAGGCTGGCCCTGGAAGCCTGCGCCGTCGGCGGCACCATGCCGGCGGTCTTGAACGCCGCCAACGAACAGGCGGTGGCGGCCTTTCTCGGTGAGCAACTTGAATTTCCGGGTATCCCTCGGGTGGTCGAACGGGTTATGGAAAAACATCAAGTGCGGAAGGCCGACCGGCTGGAACACATCCTCGAAGCCGACCGCTGGGCCCGGGAACAGGCCCGCCGCTTGATCGACAATGGTTTCGCTCCGGCTCCGGCGAGCGGCTCGAAGAGCAGCGGGAACGCCGAGGCAACGGATGGGTGAGCGAGAACCGGAACCAGCGACTATACTCGTTGAGGATGAAATCCTTCACTTCGTGAAGGCTCTTAACTGGGAGCGCGGGCATCTTGCCCGCATTTGGTCATTAACGGTCTCATCCTAAACCGGTATAATTCTCGGCCGCCGGTGCGGCCCGCGAGGTTAATCCTTTGTTGATCACCATCCTATCCACCGCCGTTGTTCTGGGTGTCCTCATTTTTGTCCACGAACTGGGTCATTTCCTCATGGCCCGAAAACTGGGGGTGACCGTTCTGCGCTTTTCCCTCGGTTTCGGGCCGGTGCTGTTCAAGGTCAAACGCGGGGACACCGAATACTGCCTGTCGCTGATCCCGCTCGGCGGCTACGTGAAGATGCTTGGCGAAGAACCGGAAGAAGCGGTGGATCCCCAGGACGTGCCCGGGAGTTTCTCCCATCAGCCGGTCTGGAAGCGGTTCTGGATCGTTGCCGCCGGGCCCCTGTCCAATTTCCTCTTGGCCATCGTGATTTTCAGCGGCCTCTATGCGCTCGCCGGCATGCCCGAGATGACCACGGAAATCGGCACGGTGGGAGCGGATTCACCGGCTGCCTCGGCCGGTCTCCAACCGGGTGACAAGGTGATCAGCATCAATGGCCGGGTGCTCGCCAATTGGGACGACCTGTCGGAAACCATTCAGCGCCTGGGGACCAAGCCGCTGGAACTGGAAGTCGAGCGCGACCGCGGTCGCTTTCCGCTCATGGTCGAACCGGAAGTCCGTCAGGTCAAAAATCTCTTCGGTGAAACCATCGACCGTCCGGTGATCGGCATCACGGCCGCCGGAAAATTCGAAATCCGCTCGGTCAACCCGGCCTCGGCCGTGTATTACAGCCTGGTCCAGACCTGGAACCTGAGCAAACTGTTTTTCCTCACCGTGGTCAAGCTGATCCAGCGGGTACTGCCCATGGAAACCCTGGGCGGACCGATCATGATCGCCCAGATGGCCGGCCAGCAGGCCCAGGAAGGGCTGCTCAATTTCCTCAATTTCATGGCCCTGATCAGCGTTAATCTCGGGATTTTGAACCTGCTGCCGGTGCCGGTGCTGGACGGCGGCCATCTGTTTTTCTTCCTGCTCGAAGCGATTCTCGGTCGGCCCATTGCCGTCAACAAGCTGGCCGCGGCCCAGAAGGTGGGCATGGTGTTGTTGATCATGCTCATGGTGTTCGTGTTCTACAACGATATCATGCGCTTGCTGCCGGGCGGGTCACCGCTGCCATGACGGTAGACAGTTCTTCGGGAGCGGTCCCGGCGCTGAAGGTCCTGGCCGCCGACACCTCGACCATGACCGGCTCGGTGGCCCTGGTGGAAGGTGCGCAGGTGGTGGCGGAATGGACCCTGCGCTCGCAGCGTACCCACAACCGCCGGCTGCTGGCCGCTATCGATCGGCTGCTCCGGGAAGCGGACTGGAGCCTGGAAGATCTGGATGGCCTGGCGGTGACGGCCGGACCGGGCAGCTTCACCGGGGTCCGAATCGGGCTCAGCACCATGAAAGGTTTGGCCTGGGCGGCGGGCAAACGATTCCTGGCGGTACCCACCCTGGACGTGCTGGCGGCCCCCCTGGGACTGGCTTCCCTTCCGATTTGCACGCTGCTCGACGCCAAGAAGCAGGAACTTTACGCCGCCCAGTATCAGCCGGACGGGTGCGGCGACTGCCGCCGCGAGGCTGACTTCCAGGTGCTTTCGCCCGCGCGACTGGCGGCGCAAATCACCCGGCCGACTTTGTTTTGCGGGGACGGCTGGCTGCTTTATCGCGAGGTCCTGCGGCGCCTGCTGGGCGACCGTGCGATCGAGGCGCCGGCGTACTTTCACACGCTCCGCTCCGGGGTGCTGGGAATCCTCGCCTGCCGCCGGTTCGCCGCGGGCGAAAAGGCGGACCCGAGCACCGCGGTGCCGGTTTATGTGCGATCTTCCGAAGCCGAACTGAAGCATCCTCACCTGGCCCAGGCGTGAACGCGAACGGCTTGACCGGCGGTGCGGCGATACTTTGCGCGGCCGCGCATCGCGCTTTTGTGGAAAAGTTCTTTTGGACAGGATTGACATGATTGACAGGATTGATGGGGGTCCGGCTGATCGTGTCGATCCCGTGAAAAGGCTTAGGGTGTTACCGCGCAAAGGATGCCGGCCGCTTCGGCTCGAGCGCGGGAACCGCTGCCGGGAACGAACTCTCAGGGTGAGGCCTACGACCAGCACAGTTCCGCGGCCTACCGGGCGTAAGGGGCGTTCGGACCGATGGCTCCGGCTGCTGCGCCACCCATTTTTTCCCCGTTCGTTTGTCCTCCGCAACCTTCAGACCCTGGCGGCGGAGGCGCGCTGGGCGGCGCTGCCGGTGCGACTGCAGCGCCTTTGGGTGCGACGACTGCTGATCGAGCGCGGTCGGTTTTTCCGCGCGGTGCTCACCTGGCGGCCGGCGGCTTCGGTGCTGCCGACCCCGGGCACCCGCTCCCGGCGGCGCCGTGGAACCGCCGCCGCGACCGGCTACTGCGATGATTGCGGTGGCTGCTGCGAAATCGCCTCGGGTTATCCCGAGTTTCCCGAGCCTGAAGCGGTGCCGACTTCCTGGCGGCGGGCGTTCGCCGAGGGGCTCGGACCCTATCACCGGTTCTGTCCGTTTTTGTGGGAAATGGCCGGCAGCGGGCGCAGTGTTTGCGCGATCCATGAGTGGCGACCCGTCGCCTGCCGGGCTTTTGAACAAGACGAATGCCGCTGGCTCCAAAACGATCGCGCCGGTGCCGCGGCAACGGCCGGCCGGAATCCTTCCAGCCGCTGGCTGCAATTCGGCCGCCGCCCGAGGCGCGGCCGCTGATGTTCGACTGAGGTTTTACCATGGCTATTGTGGCAATCGTGGGCCGACCCAATGTCGGCAAATCCACTCTATTCAATCGACTGTGCAGGAACCGCCAGGCCCTGGTGGACGACTTCCCCGGGGTCACCCGCGACCGCAATTACGGCCTGGTGCGGTGGGACGAACGCTCCTTCACCCTGGTGGATACCGGGGGCTACCTCGGCGGGGAGCTGGAAGTCCTGGAAGCGGAAACCCGGCGCCAGCTCATGGTGGCTCTCGAAGAAGCCGATCTGGTGGTGTTTTTGGGCGACGGTAAAGCCGGTCTCCAACCCGAAGACCGGAGTCTGGTCGACCTGTTGCGCCGCTCCGGTAAGCCGGTGCTCATGGCCGTCAACAAAATCGACGGTCCGGAACGGGAAGCGCACGCCGCCGAATTCTTCCAACTGGGTCTCGAACCCTGCTATGGGGTCAGCGCGGCGCACGGCTATGGCGTGAGGCAACTGCTCGACGCTATTGGCGAACTCCTGCCGGAGGAAGCGCCGGCTGGAGTGACCGACGAGTCCCCCGCCGAGGTGCGAATCTCCATCGTCGGCCGGCCCAATGTGGGAAAATCCACCTTGCTCAATCAACTGCTCGGCGAAGACCGGGCGGTGGTGAGCGAACTGCCCGGCACCACTCGCGATTCGATCGATACCCCAGTGACCGTGGCGGGGCAAAAATATGTTCTGATCGATACGGCCGGGATCCGGCGCAAGGGGCGGACCACCGAGAAGATCGAGAAGCTGTGCATCATCAAGGCGCTGCAAAGCATCGACCGGAGTCATGTGGTGATTTTGTTGATCGATGCCGGCGAGGGGCCGACCGATCAGGACCTGCATATCGGCGGTTACATCCAGGATCGCCGCCGGGCCTGCATCATCGGGGTCAACAAGTGGGACGCTTTCGACCGCGGCGCCAAGGCCTCGCGCCAGTTCCTCCAGGACCTGAAGGATCGGTTCCAGTTTCTGGCTTTCGCTCCGGTGCTGACCCTGAGCGCGCTCAGCGGCATGCGGGTGAACCGGCTGCTGCCGACCGTGGCCGAGGTTTTTCACCAATACGATCAGCGGATCGGCACCGGAGTGGTCAACCGGGTCCTGCAGCAGGCGGTGGAACGCCATGAACCGCCCCTGGTGGCCGGGCACCGCCTCAAATTCTTTTATGGGACCCAGGCCTACACCCGGCCGCCGACCTTCGTGCTGTTCTGCAATCGCCCCGATAAGGTTCACTTTTCCTACCAGCGCTTTCTTGCCAATCATTTTCGGGAAGCGTTCGGGCTCGGTAAGACCCCGTTGCGCATCGTGTTCCGAGGCCGGCGACGAGACGATGACCGATAGCACCGGATCCGTTCCGCGGCGGCCGCCGGCAACTGCGCGTCCGGGTTAGCCCTCGGCCTCCGGCCGCTGTCACGTGGGTGAGGGCTGACTTTGCGGAGCAACCGATCCGACGGCTCGGCAACGTTTCCGATCCACGCTCCACGGCGGATTGTCAGGGAGTGCTCCGCACACCCTGACCTGGAACGGATCGAAATCACGCCCGCGGCGTGAAGGAATTCCGCGGCACTGATGCAAATCTCGCCTGGGTACATCTTCCCGTCCAGGTTGCGGTCGTGCCTTGATCATCTTATTTTCTTGAATAATGCATGTGAACCGCGGCTCGGTTCAGGTGCCGGAATCGGTTGATCTTCGCCTGGCAGCCTTATGCCCCGCGGGAAGCTTGGCAAGATGACCGAAGCGTCGGTTGGCCGGCAAATCAATCGGCCTTTGGTGCAATCCCGCTCCAGTCCGGTACGGTGCCGCCCCAGTCAGGGGCCGGCGGCGACCGGACCCACCTTGGTTGACCCGCGGCCCGGCGGGGGGCGCCGCGGCCACTTCACCTGGAAGGAGAACCGGCGATGCCGAAAAGCGAACTGGAACTTCCCTATCGGATTGAGGTGCTGTCGGTCCTGGATGAAACCGGACACCTCGACCAGGCACTGGAACCGGAGCTTACTCCGGAGATGCTGCCGCGGCTCCACCGCACCATGCTGCTCGGGCGGCGCTTTGATGAACGGATGTTGAGCCTGCAACGCCAGGGGCGAATCGGTACCTTCCCTCCGATCAAGGGGCAGGAAGCGAGCCAGCTCGGCGCGGTGGCGGCCCTCGAAGCGAACGACTGGATGGTGCCCTGTTTCCGGGAAATGGTGGCGCAGCTCTGGCGCGGCGCGCGGCTGGAAAATTTCCTACTCTATTACGCCGGGTTCGACGAAGCGGTGGCGATCGGTGCGGAACAACACGATCTGCCCGTGTCCATTCCAGTTGCATCGCAACTGCCGCACGCGGTGGGGCTGGCCTGGAGCATCAAATACCGGAATCAGCCGCAAGTGGCCATGACCTTTTTCGGCGACGGCGCTACCTCCGAAGGCGATTTCCATGAAGCCCTCAATTTCGCCTCGGTCTTTCAACTCCCGGTGGTGTTCGTCTGTCAAAACAATCAGTGGGCGATTTCCATCCCCCGGCATCGCCAGACCCACTCCCGAACCCTGGCCCAAAAGGCCCTGGCCTACGATATGCCCGGGATTCAAGTGGACGGGAACGACCTCCTGGCCGTTTTCCGCGCCGCCCGGGAAGCGGTGGAGCGGGCCCGCGGCGGCGGCGGGCCGACCCTGATCGAATGCGTGACCTACCGGATGTCGGTACACACCACCGCGGACGATCCCAGCCGCTACCGCACCGACGCGGAAGTGGAAGAATGGGTAAAACGCGACCCGCTGGAGCGGTTTCAGCGCTACTGCATCGATAAAGGAGTGCTGGATCAGACTCGGATCGAGCAATTGGAACAGGAAATCGCGGCGGAAATCCAGGAAGCGGTCGGGCGGGCCGAAGCCAAGATGAAGCAGGAACCGGACCCCATGGACCTGTTCGAACACATGTACGATCAGCTGCCGCGGACCCTGGTGGAGCAGCGTGAAGCCTTCACCCGGCAACTGGCCGCCGAGCGGGAGGAGGCGCGCCATGGCTAAAATGACAATGGTCCAGGCCTTGAACCTGGCGCTCCGGCAGCGGATGGAAGCGGACGACTCGGTGATCGTTCTGGGTGAGGATGTGGGGCGCGACGGCGGGGTGTTCCGGGTGACCGACGGCTTGATCGATCAATTCGGTGAAAACCGCTCGGTCGATACCCCGCTGGCCGAATCGGCCATCGTCGGCATGGGCATCGGGATGGCGGTGTTCGGCCTGCGTCCGGTGTGTGAAATGCAGTTTTCCGGGTTCAGCTATCAGGCCTTTCATCAGATCGAATCCCACGCCGCCCGGCTGCGGCGCCGTTCGCGCGGGCGCTTCACGGTGCCGATGGTGGTGCGAGCGCCCTACGGGGGCGGGGTGCGCGCGCTTGAACACCATTCGGAAAGCCGGGAAGCCTTCTACGCTCACATCCCCGGACTCAAGATGGTGATCCCGTCCGGGCCGCGCAACGCCCGGGCGCTGCTGGTGAGCGCCATCGAAGATCCGGACCCGGTGATCTTTTTCGAACCCAAGGCGGTCTATCGGGCCTTCCGGGAAGAAGTGCCGGAGGCCGAAGAACGGCTTCCGCTCAGCCGTTCGCAGCTGGTTCGGGAAGGCCGGCACGTGACCCTGGTGGCCTACGGGGCCATGGTCCGCCCGACCCTGGAAGCAGCCGATCAGCTCCAGGCGCATTCCGGGATCGAAGCCGAAGTGATCGATCTCTTGACCATTTCCCCGATTGACGACGAGCTATTCACCGCTTCGGTGAAAAAGACCGGGCATGCGGTGGTGGTTCATGAAGCGCCGAAAAGCTTCGGGCCGGGAGCGGAAATCATTGCCCGAATGATGGAAAAATCGTTCTATTATCTTGAGGCCCCGATCATCCGCGTGACCGGCTACGACACCATGTTCCCGCTCTTCGCCCGGGAGCAGTGGTACCTTCCGAACGCGCGGCGGATCGCGCGGGCGGTGCAAGAAACCTTGAAACATTAGGGAGCAGGCGGCATGACCGAATGGTTCAATCTCCCGGATCTGGGGGAAGGTATCCATGAAGGCGAAATCGTTTCCGTCCCGGTGGCGGTGGGCGATACGGTGCTGGAAGGGCAGCCGATTCTGGTGGTGGAAACCGATAAGGCGACGGTGGAAATCCCGTCGCCCTTCACCGGCCTGGTGAGTGCGGTGCGGGTGGAAGCCGGCGAACAGGT
>MNZR01000146.1 GCA_001873705.1 Syntrophobacteraceae bacterium CG2_30_61_12 | reverse complement strand
CGGCGCCGGCGCCACCGCTGCTCCAGGGGGAGAGAACGCGGCCATGGGGGCCGCGGGAGCTGCCGCCGCCGCCGCCATCGCGCAGGCAGAGGCGGAGGCGTTGGCAAAATTGAGTGAGAAGAAGAAGCCCGATTAGTCCCCTTGATGGTGAGCGCGGACCAGGGCGACAGAACCATTCGGCAGCAAAGCACAACCCATGGGCGGTGAGACGTCCCAACCATGCCTATAGTGCGCGCGGCTGCAACTTTAACTGTTGTCATCCTGAACGGAGGTGAGGGAGTTTAAGACTTATCCATTGCCGATTCACCGCCACCCCCGCGTCTATTCCCCCGGCTGGTGCTCCCCTATCAGCCAACGCATCGATAAAGACACCTCGAAAGCGAGTGTCCGATGGCGCCCTGATCAGATTCTCCAGATCAGGATAAGCTCTCCGAGCCCTTGTGAGGCCCGGCCGCCCGGCGAGCATACTTGACTTTGTGGTACCCTCCCCATATCATCACGATCGCTCACGGTGCCACCACCTTCCTGTAAGGACAGGATTTTTCATTGAATCTTTGAAACACCCGGGCTTGTCCGGCGGGCGAGCAAAAAACGAGGCGAAACATGTCAAAGCTGGTAAAGGAAGAAAGTGCCAAAGGAAGGCTACATATCGATTCCCCTCTCATGGGGGAATCCCTGGTAAGCAAGGAATTTCTCAAACGGACTGAAGCCAAAGAATACTTTCGCATGCAGCCCGAGATCAACATCATCAAGATCGGAGGACAAAGCATCATCGACCGTGGGGCGAAAGCGGTGCTACCGATAGTCGATGTACTCGTGGAGGCGAAGGATAAGTACAAGATCATCTTGATGACCGGCGGAGGCACCCGTGCCAGGCACGTCTACAGCATCGGGATCGATCTCGGGATGCCAACCGGTGTGCTCTCAAAGCTAGGCGACAAGGTCTCCTGGCAGAATGCCGAAATGATGAGCGTACTCCTCAACAAACACGGAGGAGTCAAGATCGGGCACGGTGACAACCTCGAGCAGCTCACCATGTTCTGCCGGCAAGGGTACCTGCCTATCACCTACGGGATTCCACCCTATGGCTTTTTTGAGCATCCCGCCGAATACGGCTCCATTCCTCCGCATCGCACCGATTGTGGGGCCTTTCTGTTGGCCGAAAACATTGGTGCCCGTTCCCTCATCTACCTTAAAGACGAAAAAGGCCTCTTCAGCCAAGATCCCAAAAAGGTCGATGAAGCAGAGCGCAAGAATCTCCGGTTCTTCGACCGGATTTCGGCCAGGGAACTCCTTGAACTGGACCTCGACGACCTTATCATCGAGCGGCCTATTCTCACCCTGCTGCAGCGAACAAAGTGTCTCAAGGAGCTCCAGATCATCGACGCTCTGCACCATCCGGAACATATCCTCGATGCCCTGGAAGGAAAACACGTCGGCACCATCATCTACAAAGAGGAGTGACGCCGGTCGTGGGGGCATTCGGCAGATGGTCCGTTTGCAGCAGGAAGGCTACTCGGCTTTTTCTTCGCCTGCTATCTCCTGCTTCGCTTTCTCCTTTTCTTCCTTTCCGCCCTTCAGGATCACCACGTTGGCTCCGGTGGCCTCCGCGAGTTGATCGAGTTCTTTCTTGCGGATGTGCTCCACATAGATCTTGAGGTTGAGGTCATGGACGCCGACCACCCGGTATCGGGGTTTCTTTTCGCCGGCTTCGATTTTGCGCCTCTCACGAACGAAGATGGTGGGCATGGTTTCCTCCTTTGTCGCTATTGGGGACGGGTTCAAAATGCCAAGAGGGATCTTGGCGATTGCATCCAGCTAGAATATATATCCTTGAAGGATATAGATCAAGAAAAAATATGCCCGCGCCTGCAGACAAGAAAACACGGCCGCAGCAGGGGAAGCGAGAGCGCTACATGCAGCCAACTATCCTGCTTGGCCTCTACCCCAAACCGTCCTACGGCTATGAGATTATCCAAAACATCCAGAAATTCGGATTTGTGGAGGGGCAGGCTCCGCCTGGAATGGTCTACCGTCACCTGCACCAGTTGGAAGGAGATGGGTTGGTTTCTTCCGAGTGGAATACGGAGACCACAGGGCCGGCCAAGCGCATGTATTACCTCACCGAGGAGGGCAAGGAGATGCTTGCCCTCTGGGTCGATTACATGGAAAACCAGGCCAGGACCCTAAACGCCTTCGTTGAGCAGTATCGTTTGATCCGCGAACAGGGGACCGAGCAATCCGGCTAAGCGCTCAGCAGATGGACCTTATCTTGATTGTTCCCAGTTCGGCGCTTTTCGCCCAAGGATTCCCAAACGCTGTTCCCTCTGGGAATGATGGGAAGAATGGGCCTGTTTCCCCACAGGCGCGGCCGCAGCCAGCCCTTGGTGTGAACTAGATCTTCGGGAGCCGGGACCTGCCCGTCGCGATCCAAAGAGACGGCAAGGATGTTGAGCCTCTCGAGCTCGGATACCCGAACCCTTTCCGGCAGATCGCGCAGTTTCCCGAATTCAATGAATCTACCGCTCCATCCGTGGGCGGTCAGTCCGACGGCTGCGGCCGCCCCTATTATACCGTCGTTGGTACCCCCATGACCGGAAAGGTGCATATTGCGTGTGGCTTCGAGGGCATCCCTTTGGGTCACAACCTGGTTGGTGCACTTTTGGCCGAAGGCGATCAGCCGGGGCAGTGCGGGATCATCCTCATGGGTGACGCAAAGTCCGGGATCACTCCCGTCGAGCGCATGACGTTCAAGATGCCGAGCAGCCTTGGAGACGAGATCATCCAGCAAGCCCAAATCGTTCATTTCCACGACTACGCAGGCACTGCTGTTATGTGAGGTATAGGGGATCTTTTCATGGACCAGCAGTTGCTGGCGCACCACTCCCCATATGCTGCAGCCTTCAGGCACTTCCCGTTTGAACCAGCGGGCCAGTTTACCCGTTCCATGATCCGAATCCAGACAGTCCGTGTCATCAAAACCAACGTAAGCGCGTATCACGGCATCCTCACTGATCTCTCTAATCCCCGGTCCCATAGAGAAAAAGCGGGAATCTCGAGCAGTTTGAGCCAATACCACATTGTATCAACTGCGACATAACGGGGATGGAGCATAGCACTCTACTCAAGCCGGTTCAATCAAAACAGTGCGCAGAGAAACCTATAGGAATCAGCAGTCCCTGATGGCCGATAATCTATGCTTATCATTGGATTTGAGCATCCTCAAGGCTTTTACCGATCGCGGCCGTGATCGGTTTTTCTCTTTTCGGCCGTTACGTCGTGAACCCCAAGCCCTCCCCATGAGAACTGTTCGACAATGATTTCGTAGAATCTCTGCTTCTGTGACGCGGTGAGCAGTTCTTTTTCCTCCAGTATGTGTTCGATAACCTCGTGCTCAAGCTCCGACTGCCTTCCGATAATGGACTCTGCCACAGCGTAGATCCGTATTCTATCCGATGGCTCAGCAAAGAGAAGCTCTGCCAGTTCTGCTCGCTTAAGGCGCATATCCTGCCTGATTGCTTCCACCTTGGGGAGAAACACCCGGCGAATTTCCTGAAGCCGGGCACGCTGGTTCTCGGTAAGATCGGGAATGAGGTCCAGATAGCCCTTGATATTTGCCTTCTTCGCCCGGCTCTTACTGAGGCCCCGGATGGCCACTTGAAAATCCCCCACTTGTGGCCGGGTCAAAATCCCCCGGCGACAGTTGAGGAAAACCTACCAATAATCTGTTCAGAGATCCATGCTTATTCCTTTTTCATCCAGAAGATTTCTGTTTGTTTTCCATCAACCGGATGGATGCCTCCTTGAGGCGGTAGCTCTTGCCTTCGAACTTGAGGAGATGGCCTCGGTGCAGGAGGCGGTCAAGAATAGCCGAGGATGCGGCATTGTCTCGGAGGAGCTTTCCCCAATCATCCAGGGGGCGATTTGAGGTTATCAGGCTGCTCTTTCTGGACGAGTATCGATTTAGAATGATCTCGAGCAAATCGTCCGCGGCTTGTTCCGGCACTGTCTTGCGAAGGAACAAGTCGTCAATGACCAACAGATCGGTTTCGGAGAAGAGCTTGGTGAGCTTTTTCCTCCGCTTGAGCTGAGTGGCTTCGAAGAGGTTTTCGAAAAAGGCATGGGCTTCCCGATAGACGACCTTGTAGCCGGTTTGAATGGCTGCGTGGGCCACGGTTTTAGCGATGTGGCTTTTTCCGGTTCCTGCCGATCCGATCAGCAGGGCGTCATCACCCTCTCGAACGAACTTGCCGCTGACCAGTTCATAGATTTCCTTTTTGGGCAATTTAGGATTGAAGCCCCAATCGAATTCGGTCAGAGTGGGTCGCTCCGTGAGACCGGAAGCTTTGAAGCGGGCTTCGGTGGTCCTTGAGCTTCGATAGTCCAACTCGTCCTGCATGAGGCAGGCAAACACCTCCACAAAGGAAGCGCCTTGATTGGCCTGAATGAGTCGGGGCTCCAAGGTGGCGTTCATGCCATGGAGGCGAAGGGCACTAAGATGTTTCTGAATTTCCGCCAGCGTCATGTCCATCGGTTTGGCTCCTTGTTTTCTTTTTCATCCCGTGATTGGTCTTTTTCTAAATCATGCCTTGGTTGCGCAGACTCTGAAGTTGTTCCACCGACAGGTCGGCCGGGTCCTGGATGGAGTCAGGGATCGGCTCGGGGCTTTGATCATTCCAAGAGATGTTCCGGTCCCAATCAAACACAGTCACCTCGAAGTCGTGGCACGGAGAAAGTCGCTCGCGTGCCTTTCGGGCTCCGTCCCGACCGGCCTGGTCCCGGTCAAGAAACAACACGATCCGAGGGAACCGGACTCGAGAACGGATCCACGCCAACCGTTCGATCTGTTCCGCGGAGATGTGTGTGCCCATAAGCGCGCCGACATTCCGGCAGCCCGCTTCCACGAGCTTTGCCACATCAAGGAAACCCTCCACGAGAACCAGGCCAAAAGTGGTCACCTGACGGCTCGCTTCTCCGTCCAACAGGAGATGATCCTGATTGTAGATCTCCAACCCCTTCCGGAACGGATAGCTCCAGTATTTGCCATCCGAGTCTTCTTGTTCCCGGCTCAGGGCGCGTCCGCCGTGGCTGAGTATGATCGGCTCGAGACCGTGGCCGTTTTCTCTAACTCCTCGAATCTGGAACACCAATCGGGAGTTGAGAGGAGAGACGGCTTCTCCTCTGGCTCGATGAGGCAAAAACCCGCATCCCAGGTAGCGGCAGGTGGTGACGGATATGCCCCGACGACACCATTCGGGGTGATCCGGGCGCAGATAAGGGCGCAGATCGACCTTGATGGCGCAGTTGGTGTCATTGGAGACCGCGGACCCGCCCGTTG
Source organism: Syntrophobacteraceae bacterium CG2_30_61_12 (assembly GCA_001873705.1). Classification (GTDB taxonomy): domain Bacteria; phylum Desulfobacterota; class Syntrophobacteria; order Syntrophobacterales; family DSM-9756; genus CG2-30-61-12. The sequence goes on along the minus strand of MNZR01000146.1, from coordinate 2,865 downwards.
CGCTGGCCCGTCGTTGCTCTTCGCTCGCGATGAGCGTTTGCGACTTCGCCGTGGAGATTCCTTCATCCACCATCCATTGGGCCACTTCGAACATGGTCATTTCCCGGCCCCCCATGCGCAACATCTCCCGACAGAATTGCATGATGCCCCCACCCTTGCCGCTGCTGAAATCCTTGTAGATGTTTGCCGACAGGCTGACGTGCATCGAGGCCCGCGAATCCGCCGTAAACGGTGATTTGAGCCAGATTTCATCGTCTCGACCGCGTCGCTTGTTGTCCACGGTCAGATCAAAGGCCTCGATCACCTTAAGCCAGCTTGCCTGTTGCCAGATTTGTGGCAGTTGCTCCCGCCGGATGATTGGGAACCCACAAGGCGTGACCTTCCTTGGGACCGGTTCGGCGGTAGGCGCCGCTTGGGCGGCGTGCCGATTAAAGAAGGCGGCGTAGTCCTTGCCCGATCGAATCAAGGGATGGTCTTGGGTGAGATCCCGGGATTGCTCGGCTTTCCTTTCCTCGGCTTCCGCCGCCATGCTCTCAACCATCCGCCGCACCGCCTTTGAGCTTCTGAGCCCATTTTCCTTCGCCAGCTCCGCCGCTTTCTCCACGCAGCATGCCGGGTAATGCCGAACCAGATTAACCAGGCCATACATGCGGCGCTGACCGCTTCGGCCCTCTTCGCTGAACCATTTCTCGCACAACCCGAAGGTGTGCGGACCGATTGTCTCGGCCTGGGCCAACAATCTGTCTGTTTCTCGCGATGGATTGAAGATCCGGTCCCTTGGCTCCATCATGAGTGAGCCCGCGCGCGCGCTCCTTGTATGACGACGAACGACCTCCATCCGGCGCGGATCCAGAATCTCGATCTCTTCCTCAAAAATCCGCACCGTCACCTGACTGCCTATTGGGGCAGGATTGGCCGCATAGTAGCAATTGCCCACCTGGATCGTCCCGTCATCGTAGACCGTCCGTGTTTCCTGCTCAAAATAGCGAAACGGCATGAGGGGCAATTCCAAAAGATGAGACTTCTCTTCCTGGAACATTTCCTCCACCTGGCGCTTGGCCCTGCCATGGATCCGCGGTGCCGCCCACCGACTTTCCCAATGCATCAACCATTCATTCTGGGCCTCGATACTGTCGAATTTCCGTCCTTTCAGGGCGGTGTTCTGCGTATGCTTCACAGCATTCTCCACCGTTCCTTTTCGGTCCGGGTCTTCAACCCTCGCCGGGTCCGCCACCACTTTGTAGTGCTCCAACATGGCGGCATATAACGGATTAAGATCCGGCTCATAGATATCCGGCTTGATCACGCCTTCCTTAAGATTGTCCAACGTGACATATTGCGGGCACCCCTTAAAATACCGGAACGCCTCCTCATGCAGCTTGCACCACATTTGCTTGCTCGATTGCCATACGGTTTTCCGAAAGGCTCGCCCGGAATACTTCAAACTCACGATGAACAAACGGGGCCGCCGATATTTCCCGTTGCCGTGAAGGGTCGGCGCGCCCTGTCCATAATCCACCTGGGCTTCTTCTCCCATCAAGAATTCCAGCCGGTCATACTGCTGGGGATCTCTTTTTTTGAGCCCCCGTACAAACCGCTTCACGCTGTTGTAGCGGTGGGTGAAAGCGAACATCTCCACCAGGTCCTGGTAGATGGCCATGGCATTGCGGCCCAGCCTCAACTGCTCCTCTATCCACTCCCGATGCGCTTGACATGCGGAACGAGCATGCTTGGGCAGGTCTTGCCTTGGAACCGGTGGCCGGGGTGGGGGATTTTGAACCGATGAGGCACCTTCGCCGGTGGCCATATCCTGTTCGGTGGGGGATTTTGTATGCTCGGTTTCTTGGGTCGCCACCAGGTCGGGCGACTGAGCATATCTTCGGATGGTCTTTCGTTCGATCCCAGTCTTTCGTTCGATCTCCCGTTGACTCATACCCTTATCCAGTAATGTCTTGATCGTCACTCGCAGATCCGGCTTCAAAACGTTCATCCTTCCTCTCTCCCATTTGTGTGGTTACTACAAATGGGAGCTTTGTACGTTCTGTCGCCGTTTGGAGCAATTGCTATTGGGAAATCAGGCCAGCTTGGTGGGGGATTTTGAGGTGGCAACAAGTGGGGGACTTTGGGTGGCCCTCAGGGCTGAGGCTGACATAGAGAGCCGTGAGAGCGATGCAAGCGAGGATAAGAGCGGTAAGAAAACCATAAACGAACGACGCAGTGTTCATTGCAAACGCCTCATCTTTGTGAGCCAAGAGCCTTGAAATAAGCATAGCCGATGAAAGATGCCGGAATATCGTTGAACTCATCGAGTGATCGGATGCCGGCACCAGATTCGGGCTCAAGAAGTTCAAAGAACCTTTCAGAATGCTCCAGCAAGGCTTTCCATGCTCGAGAAAGAAAAAGTTTTCTCGGCTCGGAAGTGACTGCATTCCGCACACTTGCTACCACAACCTTGGCGAAGGCATCAGGCAGGCTCAGCCGCGGCAGACCTCTGATTAGAGTATCGAGACCGCTGAACTCCTCCAGTTCTTCTCGACACTCCGGGCACTGCTTCAGATGGTCGGCAAGCTCTCGATGAACCTCGGCATCGAGTTCACCATCCAGATAGGCGGACAGCTTTATCTGAACCTTTTCGCATTTCACTTTCTCACCCCCTATTTCTTCCTTCTTCCCAAGCTCTGTCTCAGGCTTTTGCGGGCTCTGAAGAGTAGCGACTCGACGCTCTGGACCCCAACTCCCAATACCTCCCCGATTTCGCGATAAGCCAAATCTTCGTTTATGCGAAGAAGCAGAACAGCCCTCTGCTTATCTGGAAGATCGGCAAGTGCCGACATGATCTCTTCTTCCAACCCAAAAGACTCCGCT
>MNZR01000089.1 GCA_001873705.1 Syntrophobacteraceae bacterium CG2_30_61_12 | reverse complement strand
CCGGGCACTTTTCCCCCACCCTGGAGACAACTTAGGCCATGTGCGGGCAACATAGCGTCCTGATCTCAAACATGATTTCCTTCTTCATCCCCGAATTTTCTACTTCGAGGATGGGGGATTTTCATGTGGCCACAAGTGGGGGAATCAAGGTGGCCGTCAGGGGTATTGCGTGGTCTGCCGGGAATCGCACTGACCGGCCCTGTGGGGTTTCGGTGGGCCAATCGCCGCGCGCGCGCCCGGCGCCGTGCCCCGGTTCGGAGGGGCAGTCGCAAAAAGTTTTGCACACCTCGTGCACACCACCAAAACGAAGGGGTCAGGCCGATTGGCCTAACCCCTTGATTTGTTTGGCAGGCCAGGAGGGATTCGAACCCCCAACATCCGGATTTGGAGTCCGGCGCTCTAACCGTTAGAGCTACTGGCCTAGGCACGCGCCATCTTATAGCTAGATCGATTTTGGATGTAAAGGGAAAATTGGGCCGGTTTTGGGCCCGAAAATTGCTAAGCATCGACCGTCGTGTTGGAACGGAAATCCCGGCCGGTGCGGGGCAGGGCGGCGGTCGGCTGGAAATTATCCTGGCCAGGCTCTTGTCAGGCTCTTGAGAGGTGGTTAGTGTTTAACAGTATAAGTTGTTTTTTTGATGGTTTAGGAAAGAGCGAGCAAAGCAAGGAGGGGGTAAGATGCGCATCAAGTATTGCCGCAAATATGAAAAGTACGTGAGTCAGCAGCACTGCGAGTTCTTCAACGAAGGGCGAGACTGTGAATATTACAACCACAAGCAGTGGAACAGCATCAAGGAACTGCTGGCGGATTCCAGTCGGCCGCGCTGGGAAGTGAGCGAGATCATTAAGCCGCACAAGTGCAGTCTGCTGGATCGCGGTGTTCTGCATCAAATCAGTAGCCGTCGCAAGGTCCGCCGGAAAGTGGCCGGCGTTCGCGGTTGACGGTCGATCCCACCGTATTCTTGCCCGCCGCCGTCGGTGCCGGGCCGGGTCAACTACACCAGCCATCACTCGGGTTGCCAGCAATTTCCCTTCCGTGCTAAGAACCTGATCATCGTCCATGGGTGAGAGGGAGGCGTGGAGTTGCGCCGTTGGCTTAATCGGTGATCCGAGGCCCGTGCCATGTTTAAAAAAATCCTCATCGCCAATCGTGGTGAAATTGCCATCCGTATCATCCGTTCGGCCCAGGAATTGGGGATCAAGACCGTCGCGGTCTATGAAGAAACCGATAAGACCGCGATGCACATCATCAAGTCGGACGAAGCGGTGTGCATCGGCGCCGGGCCGCGCAAGGATTATCTCAACATTGACCGGATCGTGCAGGCGGCCAAAAAGAGCGGTGCCGAAGCGGTTCACCCGGGCTACGGTTTCCTGGCGGAAAACCCGCTGTTTCCGAAAAAGTGTTCGGAAGCCGGGCTGGTGTTCATCGGCCCTCCCATGAGCGTGATCGATGATATGGGCAGCAAGGTGATTGCCCGTCGGATCATGGAACAGGCCGGTATTCCGGTTATTCCCGGGCATCCGCCGCTGCCTCCCGGAGCTGAAGGGGAACAACAGGCGCGGGCCTTCGCTGAACAGCACGGCTTTCCGATCATGGTGAAAGCGGTGGCGGGCGGCGGCGGACGCGGCATCCGCATGGCCGACAGCCTGGGGAACCTGATGAAATGCCTGAACATGGCACGATCCGAGGCGCGCACCGCCTTCGGTGACGATGCCATCTACCTGGAAAAGGCCTTGCAGCGGCCGCGCCACGTGGAGGTGCAGATCGTGGCCGACGGTTACGGCAACGTGATCCACCTGGGCACCCGCAACTGTTCGATCCAGCGGCGCCATCAGAAGATGATCGAAATCGCGCCGGCCAATCTCGCGCCCGATCTGATCGAGCGGCTCTGCCGGGATGCGGTGGCGGCCGCCCGCGCCGCCCGTTACGTCAACCTGGGCACCGTGGAGTTCCTGCTGGATGAAACCGACCGCTACTATTTTCTGGAAGTGAACACCCGCATCCAGGTGGAACACACGGTCACCGAGATGATCACCGGTCTCGATCTGGTCCGCGAACAGATCCGCATCGCCGCCGGTGATCCGTTGTCGGTCGGTCAAGACCAGGTGCAGTTGAGGGGGGTGGCGATCGAGCTGCGGATCAATGCCGAAGATCCCAAGAACGGCTTCGCCGGCAGTCCGGGTCTGGTCCAGATCTATCAATCGCCGGGCGGTCACGGTATCCGTCTGGACGGCGCGGTCTACCAGGGCTACGAAATCCCGCAATTCTACGATTCGATGGTGGTGAAGCTGACGGTCTACGGCTTCAACTGGAATGAAGCGGTGGATCGTCTGCGGCGGGCGCTGGACGGCTTCAACATCATCGGCATCAAGACCACCATTCCCTACTACAAGGAAATTGTGAGCGATCCGGATTTTATCGAGCAGCGCTTCGACACTTCCTATGTGGACAGCCATCAGCACCTGCTGAACTATCGGGAGGAAGCGCCCGAACTGGAACGCATCGCCCGGCTTCTGGCGGAAATCAACGCCAGGGGGCGCAATCCCTACGCCGAACCGTTTGCGGCGGGTTAGGCGCCGGTGCGAAAAGCGCTCACCACGGAGGCACCGAGAACACGGAGAAAGACTCCAGACCTGCTCGGTGTCCTCTGTGCCTCCGTGGTGGAACTTCTTGGAAATGGCCCAAGCGATGATCAAGACCATCAGACGCTTTTTCACGAGGTCGACACACCATGAATGCGAGTGATCGGATCACCCCACAACTGGCGGCCGCCGCAATCCTGGAGCGCCTGCGAACCGGGCCGGGCTACTTCTTGACCAATAACGAACGGGATGTATCCCAGTCGGATTTCAAGGGCCGGATCATGCCGGCGACTTCCCTCAAGGCGGCACCGGAACGCGACGATACCGGATATTTTGCGGTCGAAATAAGCGGCGGTGCTTCGATCCACGTGGATCTCCTGTACAAGCAGATCGACCCGTTCGAACGGCTACGGCTGCTGCGCCGGGCCATGCCCAACACGCTGCTGCAGACCGTCTGTCGCGGCCGCAATCTGTTCGGTTATCGGCCGTATCCCGATAACGTGCTGCGCTTTGCGGTGGAGCTTTTCGCCCGTTACGTGGACGTCTGGAGGATCTACGATTTTCTGAACCATGTGCCCAATCTCAAGGTGGTGGGCGAAGCCGTCCAGCAGGCCGGCAAGCTGCTCATACCCTCGCTCTGTTTCAGTACCGGCCCGGACCACACGGATGCTTTCTATGTGAGTAAAGCCGCCGAAATCGTGGACGCCTTCGGCGAAGACATCATTCTCGGGATCAAGAACCATTCGGGGGTGGGTTCACCGCGACGGATCCGCGATTTGGTGCGCGCCTTGAAGACCGTTTTCCCCCGATTGATTCTGGCCTACCACGGCCACAATACCGACGGCAACGATCTCGCCCGGATGGTGGCGGCGGTGGAAGAAGGAGTCAAGATCGTGGAAGTGGCCGACCACGGCTACGGCGGGATGTACTCCCAGGCCCCGGCGCTCAGTTTGATCCAGACCTTGCACGATTACGGCTATCAGAGCCCCGGCCTCAAGATCCGGCCGCTGGTCGAAGCCTCCGACCTGCTGCGCCGGGAACGCCGCCATTACCAGCAGTTCGAAACCCCGTTCCGCGGTTTCGATCCGACCGTAAAGCGCCACAAACTGACCGGAGGGGCCGCCAGCATCACCTTCGAACAGGCGGAAAAGCTGAACCTGCTGGAGCGCAGCCACGAAGTCTTCAGCGAACTGGTGGAAGTCAACCGGGAAATGGGCAACATCTGGTCGGTCACTCCCGGCAGCCAGATCCTCTGGACCACCGCTCTCAACAATGTGATCCACGGCCGCTATGAAAACCCCAGCGACGACCTCAAACGGCTGCTGCTGGGCCGCTATGGACCGTTTCCGTTCCGCGAACCGCAGCAGTGGATCTATGAAAAGGTGCTGCAGCACCGGCGCACCGACGGTAAGAAGTGGTACCAGATCCTGACCGACGAGGGCGGCTGGAAAGAACTTCCGGACGAAGATCTCCCGAACCGGCGCGGAGAACTCGCCACTCGGCTGGGCCGCCCGCCGACCGACGAGCAACTGTGTCTCTATCTGCAATTCCCCCGTGACGCCTTGGATTACTTCCGCTTTCAGGAAAAATTCGGGAAAACCTGGCTGCTGCCTCCGGAAATCTGGTTCCGCCGCGGTGGGTTCGAAGACGGGCAGCGGATCACCTTTGCCGATGAGGACGGGAAAACCCACCACATCGATGTGATTTCGACCCATCGTAAGGGCAATCAGGTGGAAACCTCGCTGCTGGTGGATTACCATTTTCAAACCTACAGCACCCCGGTGGAGCCGAAAGACGCCTGCCGGCCTTGAACCGCCCGCCGGCGACCCGGTTGGCACCAAGGGCGGTCGCTGGGAGGCGCCCTGGCGACCGGCCTGGGGGTCGGTCAGGAAATCCTCAACCGGCCGGGTCAACCCAGTCCATGAACCAACTACTCGATCGCTTTCTTGACCATCTGCTCGCCGAACGCGGCCTCAGCCTCAACACCGCGGCCGCCTATCGGCGCGATCTGGCCGACTTCCGCGACTTTCTGCACCGCCTTGGGGTCACCCGCTGGCCGGAGGTCGGGGTGAGCGAGGTGCGCGCCTATCTGCACGCGGTGGATGCGCGCCTGGCTCCGCGCAGTAAGGTGCGGCGGCTGTCCGCGATCCGTTCCCTGTTCAAGTACCTGGCGAGGATCCGGGCGGTGGCGGAAAACCCGGCGGCGCCGCTGCGCTTCCAGAAGCTGCCCAAGGACCTGCCGCAGGTGCTGAGCACTTCCGAAGTGGAAACCCTGCTGGCTCAGCCGCGCCTGGACCAGCCGCTCGGCGAACGCGACAAGGCCCTGCTGGAGGTTTTTTATGCCACCGGGCTGCGCGTCAGTGAGCTGGCCGGGTTGGAACTGACTCATCTGCATCTACGGGCCGGCTATCTATTGGCCCGCGGCAAGGGCGAAAAGGAACGCCTGGTGCCGCTCGGCGATTACGCTCTCGAGGCCCTGGATCGCTACCTGGCGAGCGGCCGCCCGCGGCTGCTCAAAAATCAACGGTCGGCGCGGGTGTTCGTGAACCACCGGGGCGGGAGTCTGTCGCGCCAGGGCATCTGGAAGCTGATCAAGCAGTACGCCGTGCGGGCCGGGATTCAAAAGAACCTCACGCCGCATATGCTGCGCCATTCTTTTGCCACCCATCTGCTGGAAAACGGAGCCGATTTGCGGACCCTGCAGAGCCTGCTCGGGCACGCCGATGTGTCGACCACCCAGATCTACACCCATGTGGCCCGGAGTCGCCTGCGGGAAATCCACCGCAAGTATCATCCCCGGGCTTGACTGGGGTGGTGCTGGACGGGGTGGAAGGGGTGGAAGGGGTGGATAAGCGGGAATCAGGCCCGCGCTGGGGCGCGGCGGTCCCGGTCCCGGTCCCGGGGGCTGGGAAGGAAGGAATAAGGGTTGATGGAGGTCATCACCACCCATCTCAATGCGGATTTTGATGCCATGGCTTCCATGGTCGCCGCCAAGAAGCTTTATCCCAACGCGGTGCTGGTGTTTCCGGGCTCCCAGGAACGCACCTTGCGCGAGTTCTTTGTCAGCACCGCCGGTTATCTGTTCGATTTCAAGAAGCTGAAGAATGTGGATCTAGACCAAATCGAACGCCTGATTCTGGTGGACACCAGGCAGGCGTCGCGGATCGGGAAATTCGCCGAAATCGTCGATCGTCCCGGCCTCGACATCCACATTTACGATCATCACCCCGATGCCGAAGACGATGTGCGGGGGAGCCTCGCGGTGATCGAACCCACCGGGGCGACCGTGACCATCCTGACCGGTCGCATTCGGGACCGGGGACTGCCGGTGACCGATCTCGAGGCCACCATCCTGTTGCTCGGTATTTTCGAAGACACCGGGTCCTTCACCTTCTCTTCGACTACCCCCGCCGACTTCGAGGCCGCGGCCTTTCTGTTGAAATGCGGGGCCGATCTGAACATGATCGCCGATCTGGTGACCCGGGAACTGACCGCCGAACAGGTCGGCATTCTGAATGAACTGATCCGCTCGGCCCGGACCTACAACATCCAGGGCATCGAGATCTGCGTGGCGTCGGTTTCAGTGGAAAAGTACGTGGGTGACTTCGCGATCCTGGTCCATAAGCTCAAGGACATGGAAAACCTCAATGTGATTTTTGCCCTGGCGCGGATGGAAGACCGGGTTTACCTGGTGGCGCGCAGCCGCCTGCCGGCGGTGGATGTGGGGGAGATCGCGGCGTTCTTCGGCGGTGGCGGTCATGCCAGCGCGGCGTCGGCGACGATTCGTGAACTCACCCTGATCCAGGCCGAGGACCGTCTGTTCGAACTGTTGCAGAGCATGATCCATCCGGCCATCAATGCCCGTCAGTTGATGAGCCGACCGGTGATTTTCGTGGCACCCGAAACCACCATCGGCCGGGCCGAAGAGGTGATGGTGCGCTACAATATCAACGCCATGCCGGTGGTGGAACAGGGGGTGGTGCGGGGGCTGCTCAATCATCAAGTGCTGGACAAGGCGATCTTTCACGGGCTCAAGAGCGAGCCGGTGCGCGAATATATGAATCAGGATTTTTCCGTGGTCGAGGTGGGCGCTCCCCTGATGGCCATCCAGAAGGTTCTGGTGGAGCATCAGCAGCGGATCCTGCCGGTGCTGGAGCAGGGTGAACTGGTGGGAGTCGTGACCCGCCGCGATCTGCTCAATTTCATGATCAACGACCGCTCCAACACGCCCAAGGCGCTCCACGGCGATGGCGGCGGGAACCAATGGGGCCGGCGCAAGAACATGACCAGCCTGATGCTCGAACAACTACCGGCGGACATCATCCGACTGCTGCGCGATTTCGGTGAACTGGCCGAGCGGTTGCACTACCGAGTTTATGCGGTGGGCGGCTTCATTCGTGATCTGTTGCTGCGCCGGCCCAATCTGGATATCGACGTGGTGGTGGAAGGCGACGGGGTCGGGTTCGCCAAGGCCTTTGCCGAACAGCATGGGGTGCGGGCGCGCTGTCATTCGAAGTTCAATACCGCGGTGCTGGTGCTGGACCAGGGTCTCAAGGTGGATGTGGCCACCGCCCGCCTGGAATACTACCAGTATCCCGCGGCCCTGCCGGTGGTGGAATTCGGTTCCCTCAAGCTGGATTTGTATCGGCGCGATTTCACCATCAATACCCTGGCGATTGCGCTGACGCCGGACGAATTCGGCCAACTGATCGATTTCTTTGGTGGTCAACGCGATCTCAAGGACCGGGTCATCCGGGTGCTGCACAGTCTCAGCTTCGTCGAGGATCCCACCCGAATCCTGCGGGCGATCCGCTTCGAACAACGATTCGGGTTTCGCATCGGGAAGCAGACCGCCGGGCTGATCCAGAACGCGGTGAAGATCGAGTTGCTGGCCAGACTCGGCGGCCAGCGGCTCTATCATGAACTGCAGCACATTTTCACCGAGGAAAACCCGCTGCCGGCCCTACGCCGAATGGATGAATTCGGGGTGCTGGCGGTGGTCTTTACCGGGCTGCGCTTCGACCACAAGGCGGAACGCCTGTTCAACCGGATCAAACAGGTCATTTCCTGGTATCATTTAAGCTTTCTGGCAGAGCCGTTGGACGGCTCCTGGCTCTATTTTCTGGGGTTGCTGGCACTGCTACCCGCAAGCGCGCGGGCCGATACCATTGCCCATCTGGACATCCCGGAAGCGGGGCGGGAACGGATCGAACGGGGCTTCACCGAAGGCGGGCGGCTGCTGGACCAGTTTTTCAAGTTGCGAGATCCGCGGCCCAGTGCTATCTATCGGGCTCTTCAGCCATTTAAGGCCGAAGAGATCCTGTTCATGATGGCCGCTACGGAAAAGGACGAGGTGGCGCGCACCATCAGCCGCTACTTCCATCGCCATCGCTATGCGCGGACCGAGCTCAAGGGCCGGGACCTGCTGGCGCTGGGGGTGCCGCCGGGACCCATCTACACGGTGCTCCTGAATGAACTGCTGGACGCCCGGGTCAATGGCGAAGTGGACAACCGGGACCAGGAACTGGCCTTCATCAGCGCGCGGCTCCAGGCCATGACCGAAAATCCACCGGCACCGGCACCATCGGCCGCACCGCCCGGTGGGCCTGGGAGCGACCGGGATGCAAGCTGAGGGAACGATTTGGGATCTGGCATGATCACGGAATTCATCCGGCAGGTGAGCATCTACGCCATTCCTCTGCTGATCGCGGTGATCGCGCATGAAG
>MNZR01000302.1 GCA_001873705.1 Syntrophobacteraceae bacterium CG2_30_61_12 | reverse complement strand
GCGGCGCTCAGCCGTGAAGTGGCCCTGATCGCCAACGACTGCGGCAACTTCCGGGATCAGTGGGTGCGGCTGTGCAGCGACCCGCAAAGCCCCTGCGTCTGCACCCGGGGTATCCGCCGGCTGGAACTCCCGGTCCGCCACGGCGAAGGAAAATTCCACGCCGCCCCGGAAGTGCTTGCGAAGCTCACGGCCCAGGGTCAGGTGGCCCTCCGCTATGCCGGTTCCGACGGCCGCCCGGCTGAAGGGTGCTTTCCCGCCAACCCCAACGGCTCGATCGACGATATCGCCGGCATCTGCGACCCCAGCGGCCGCATCTTCGGCCTCATGCCGCACCCGGAAGCGTTCAACCACTGGACCAACCACCCGGACTGGAGTCGCCGCAAGGAACTGTTGAACCGGGCCGGCAAACCGTTGCCGCGCCTGGGCGACGGCATCGCCATCTTCGCCAACGCGGTCCGCTACTTCAACTGAAAAGGGCTCCCGGCACCGGCGCAAAATTCAAACGCGAACGCGCCAAGACACGAAGTGGGGATGTGATCCTGAAATACGGATAGACTACATCTTCCGATGTGGAGCACGTGGCGTCTCGGGTTGTTGACGCGGCCTTCAAGCTCCACAAGGAACTTGGGCCGGGGATCCTTGAATCGGTGAGACCTGCCTGGCTCATGAGCTGGCCAAGCGCGGGCTGAAGATGACACGTCAGGTGCTGGTCACCATTCTCGATGGGTACAGATCTTTTGGAACAGGTCTTTATGCAAATTCGGGGTGCCATGATGTCGATGTTTTGATCATGGCATTCAGTATCGTTAAGAGTTTGCGCCTACAAGCCGTGATGGCAACCTTTGGTTTCTTATCAGCTGCAATGAGTCGCTGGCAGGATGCGCCAAACTGGATTGAAGCGGACAGCGGACAGGGTTCCCGTATAAAGAGCTGATCGGATATTGGCACAGAGGGTTGGGCGTGCTTCACCGTAATCCGCGATGAGCCTATTTTTCGAAAAAACTGCAATAACCGTTTGCAGCGGACGGCTCCAGTTCGCCGCCGCTGAACCGGAGCGTTGGGCACGCGATAGCACACCACATCTCCTGTAACGCTTGATTCTGTGCATGCTCTGTAGTACGTTTAGAAGTACTACAGGAGGTACAATATGGGAAAGCTACTGAATATCATTCCAGTCAGCGATTTGCGCCAGGATGCCGCCAAGGTCCTGAAGCGGGTCAAGGATTCGAGGGAACCCGTGGTGATCACACAGAGGGGACGTGCTGCTGCCGTAATGCTCAGCGTGGAAGCCTTTGAACAGTCGGAGCGTGACCGCGAACTGCTACGCCTTTTGGTTAAAGGAGAGAGGGATATAGAAGCAGGCGAGGGACACGATTTGGATTCCGTTCTTGCCGAGGCTGACGCACTTCTTGCGGAAGAACCGTCGTGAAAGTCCGCTTTTCTTCCTCTGCCGGAACTCAGTTCCTTTCCGCGCTCACCTACATTCGTCGGGATAACCCTGGAGCGGCTCTCAACTTCCGCGAGCGGGTTGAGACTGCCTTACGGAGGCTCGAAGAATTCCCAAACTCTGGAAGAGTCGTGCCGGAGTTTCCGGAGTTACCCTACCGGGAAGTGGTCATCTCGCCATATCGGTTGTTCTATCGAGTCAAAGGAGAGATCGTCTGGATTGTTGCGGTATGGCACGGTGCACAGCTTCCCGAGGAACCAAAGTCTTGAATGCCCAACGACGGCCTGGACACGACGCGGAACCACTCCCGAGGTGTCATCATCAAGGCCCCGCGTGTCGGGCAGGGAGCGAATCTTGGGCGCTTTGACTATGTTGACCCACTCCCAGTCGCGTTGGAGGACATGTTTCCAGAAGAACTGCAGCCCATTGCGGTCAATTTTGACCGTGCTCCAGGAATGGGACACCACCAAGTCGGAGAAGTACTTCTCCCGTTGCTCCAAGGTCAGTTGATCGGGGCAGCAATCAAAATGAGCTGTGATCCGGCGCACGGCTCGAGAGTAGGCATCAATGGTCTTATGACTTTTGCCCTGCAGTTTGAGCAAACGCAGGTGACGCTGATAAAGCTCATCAAATCGAATCGTTTCAGCCTGGTCCATGGTATACTTCCCTTTGTTGTGATGGCGCCCGAAATTGGGCAACGCCGAGAGTTATACACCGAGCTGGACCGAGCTGGGATTTTTCCGCCGCGTAGCGGCTTCGTCCAACAACCGGTTGCAGCGGACGGTCCGCTGCGCGGCCCGCCTCTGAACCGGAGCGTTATGTGCTCTTGAAAACACGAGTGAGGTGATTCTATGAAGCTCAAAGTAATTGTTCACGAAGCTGAAGAAGGCGGGTATTGGGCCGAAGTGCCCTCCATACCAGGCTGCGCGACACAGGGCGAAACATTCGAAGAACTCCTCGGAAACATCTACGAGGCCGTCGAGGGCTGCTTGTCCGTAGATATGAAGGATGTCCAGGCAACTGGAAAAAACAAAGTCCTGGAGATTGCGGTGTGATGATTATTTCAGGAAGAGATTTCGCAAAGCTGCTCGAAAGAAAAGGCTGGGAATTACGAAGAACGAAGGGAAGTCATCACATCTACGCCAAAGCGGGAAACCCGGCTCGAATCTCTGTGCCCATACATGGAGATAGCCAGCTAAAAATCGGCCTGTTGAAACATCTCATGAGGGTCGCCGAAATTGATGAAAGTGAACTGTGAGTGAGCGCACATAACGAATAAGGATAGATCGTGAGAGCGAAGCGATCCACGATCTTTTCCTGTAGTTGGACGAGCCCACCGGAATTTGGAGGGTACCCTTATGTACTCGACTTTGGCCAATCAGGCAGCCTCCGCCAGACTGGTGAGCAACTGGTTAGACATACAAAGGTGACGCATGGCGACAGGCCGTGACAATCAGCTCACGAAGCAGGTCGGCGAGTATCTCGTAGCGGCTGAGGTCTGTAGGCGCGGGTTCATTGCCACCACGTTCACAGGAAACGTCCCCCACTACGACATCATCGCCTCAGATGGGAGCGGTAGACACCAGGCGATTCAGGTAAAGGCCATCAAAGGAGGGGCCTGGCAGTTTGATTCCCGTGTCTTCACCGACATCCGGCTCGAAGGCAAGAAACAGGTCGTCGGTCGACTGAAAGAGCCCCCGTACCCTGACTTGATCTGCGTGTTCGTCCGACTGCGGGGACAGGGAGCCGACGAGTTCTACATCCTGACCTGGACCGACCTCCAGAAGATCGCGATAACCGCACACCGGCGCTATCTCGACCACCACGGCGGTGTTCGGCCGAGAAAATACGACTCCTTCCATATGGCGATTCGCCCGGAGATGTTGAAGGAGTACAGGGACAAGTGGGATGTTCTTGAGAAGCGGCTGCGGTAAGACGTCTAACAACAGCATGCAGCGGACGGCGCTGCGCGCCGCCGCTGATGCTCAGCGTTGGGCAAGGAGACAATGGAGACACAGGAATACAGCGTGCTCAGCGTAATGGGACCCCACGCGGGCGAAGACTCTGACGCGATCTTCGCGAGAAAGATCGCTGACATTCGCAAAGCGGGTCGAACGTTCTGGGTCATTCGCTCCCACAAAGCGAAGCCAGACATGATCCAGACGATCGGCTCGACCGTTCGTGCCAGATCGGGCGCGCCGCTCTGCGCGTTTGTAGCTCCATCGTCACCCGGCGGGGCTATTCCAACCAAGACCTCTTGCGCCGCCACTGAGTACTCAATTGACAGATCCGAGTGGCAAGCACTTCCCTCCGGCATCACTCCCGTGACTGGACAAATGACACGAAGTACCTGCGCGCTCGTATTCGATCATCTTTGCCTCTGTGAATCGTCAGTGGTTGATCTGTGGCAGTATGCCGACTTCTTCAATGCTCAGCAGTCTGTCAGGATTCGGCAAGGCGCTTCAACTGTCGGCGTGGTGCGCGGAGACACATCCGAGCATTCCGATCGAATGAAGAGTCGCCTCCGCCGAGTCATGGCAGTCGGAAGACTGGTTGAACCGTTCGCAGTGTGGTTGAGATGATGAGATTGCCCAACCAGGGCGTGCAGCGGACGGCCCTTCGCACCGCCGCTGAACGGCCAGGCGTACGAGGGGCAAGATGAAGGTCGCATTTGTGTTCCCGGCAGATCTGGTCATCTGGAACGTCTCGGCGTAGCCCTTGTATCTTGACTCTTCCCAAGCGGTCCAGGGGCCGCGCAACTGGCCATGATCGTCGTTTTGGCCAGTGCGAAGACATCTCACCACTGAGACACCGAGAACACCGATAAACACCTTGGACCCTCTCTGAGCCCTCTGTGTCTTTGTGGTATATCTTGGTTGCAATGGCCTCAATGACGATCAAGACCGCGCAGCCCATCTTACGGCGCTCAGTGGGCGCCCGGGGGAGCGGCGCCGGGACCTCCCGGTTTGGGCGGCTGCATGAGGAAGGTGAGCGGTACCAGGATGGCGGTGAACCAGGCGAACAGCCAGAAGATGTCGTTGAAGGCGAGCATCGCCGCCTGGCGCTGCACTTCCTGGTAAATGACCGCCAGCAGCTTCGACGGGCCGCCGGCAAAGACCGGTTCGCCGGGGAAATTGGCCGCCATCTGGGCGGCGTACTGCTGCAAGCCGGGATGAAACGGGGTGACCCGTTCCACCAGAAAATTCTGATGAAACTGCGAGCGCTGGGACAACAAGGTGGCCGCGGTGGCGACCCCGAAGCTCCCGCCCAGGTTGCGCAGCAGATTGAAAATCCCCGAGGCGTTGCCCATTTCTTCCCGCGGGATATTGACGTAGGTGGAAGCCGCCAACGGCACGAAGAACAACCCCATGCCGAAGCCCTGCACGATCCGTGGCCAGGAAATGGCGGCAAAGCCGGCCTGCAGGTTGAAACCGGACATGAGATAAAGCGAATAGGCCATGGTCGCGACCCCGATCGTCAGCAGCCGTCTAGAACTCACCCCGTACTTCATCAATAGGCCGGCGATCGGCATGATGAAAAGGCTTGCCAGCCCCCCTGGCCCGATCACCAGACCAGCATAATAAGCGGTGTAATGCATCAGGTTCTGGGCGTAGAGCGGGAGCAGGATGATACCCCCGAACAGGCAGAAAAAACCGATGAACATGATCCCGTTGCCGGCGGCGAAGGTCCGGTCCCTGAACACCTTGAGGTTCACCACCGGGTGGTCGCCGCGCCATTCCACGATCACGAACGCCACCAGGGACGCCACCGCAATGAGACTCAGCATGACGATGAAATTCGACTGGAACCAGTCTTCCCGTTCGCCCTTGTCGAGCACGATCTGGAGGCAGCCGAGCCCCACCGCGATCAGCAGCAGCCCCCACTTGTCCACGCGCGGACGGGCCTTGCGGATGTACGGCGGATCGTGGATCAGCAGCAGGGCCAGGGCGATCGCCAGGATCCCGACTGGCAGGTTGATGTAAAACACCCAGCGCCAGCTCCAGTTGTCGGTGATCCAGCCGCCCACCACCGGCCCCAGAATCGGCGCCAGCACCACCCCCATCCCGAACACCGCCATCGCCATGCCATGTTCGGCGACCGGAAACGCTTCCAGCAGGATGGCCTGGGACAAGGGCTGCAACCCACCGCCCCCAAGCCCCTGGAAGATCCTGGCGATGACCAGGACCTCGAGCGACTGCGCGGCGCCGCACAGCAACGAACTCAACGTGAACACGACAATGGAAAACACCAGATAGCGCCGGCGCCCGAACACGCTCGCCAGCCACCCGGTGATCGGGATCACGATGGCGTTCGACACTAGATACGAAGTCAGGACCCAGGTGACTTCATCGACCCCGGCACTGAGGCTGCCCTGCACGTGCGGCAGCGCCACATTGACCACGCTGGTGTCCATCACCTCAATGAAGGTGGGCAGGATCACCGTCAGGGCCACCAGCCATTTGTTGGTGACTGCGGCAGCCGGCGGGTTCACGACGGATCGACTCCCGGGCCGCCAGCGGCAATGGCATCAGCGTTGGCCCCGGCGTTGCCCGCGGCCGCCGATTCAGCGCGCAGTCGCGGGCCACTCTGATCTTCGGTGTTGATGGTCACTTCCAGGGAAAGCCCGACCCGCAGCGGATAATTCACGTCCAGCGGGTGATCGAAGCGGATCTTCATCGGCACCCTTTGGACCACCTTGATCCAGTTGCCGGTGGCGTTTTCCGGCGGCAGCAGGGAAAAGGCGGCACCGGTACCGGCCCGGATTCCCACCACCGTGCCGTGAAACTTCCGGTCCGGATAGATATCCGACCTGATTTCAGCCGGCTGCCCGATCCGCACCCGGTCCAGTTGAGTTTCCTTGAAGTTGGCTTCCACGTAGACGTCCTGCAGCGGCACCAGGGCCAGCAGGGCCTGGCCCGGCTGTACCCGTTCGCCCAGCTGCGCCCGCTTCTGAGTCACGTATCCGGCAATCGGCGCCGTGATGGTGCAGTAGGCCACATTCAGTTCAGCCGTCTTCACTTCCGCCTGGGCCTCCGCCACTTTGGCCTGGAGACTCCGCTGCCGGCCCCGTTCGATCTCGATCCGCAGGCGTTCGGACCGGGCCGCATCCTGCTGCGCCCGCGTCTGGGCGATGTCCTGTTCGATCGCGGCGACTCCTGACCGGGCCGCTTCGCTCTGCGCATCGAAGCCCTCGACGCCGGCGGCCGCCTTCTTCAACGCCGTTCCGGCCCGGTCGCGCTGCTGTTCGGACCCGGCGCCGTCCTGAAACAAATTGCGGTAGCGGTCGGCATCTTTACGGGCATGGTTGAGATCGGCCAGGGCGGCCAGCCGCTGCTGTTGCAACTGCTCCAGTTGGTGTTCGGCTTCCGCTCTGCGCTCAGTTGCTTTGTTGACGGCGGCTTCGGCCGCATCCAACTGCGCCGCGGTGCGCGCATCCAGGAATTGCAGCGTGGTGGCGCTCACCTGCAGCTCGGCCTCGATCTGCGCCAATACCGCCCGGCGCCGCTCCAGTTCCACCAGGTAATCGCCTGCATCCAACACCAGCAGGGGACGGCCGGCGCTCACGAAATCGTCGTTGGCCACCAGGATCCGTTCGATGCTGCCCGGCACCCGGCTGCTGATAATGGCGTTTTCCGCAGCCACATAAGCGTTGTCGGTGGCGACCCGATGGCGCTTGAACATCCACCAGTAAGCGCTGGCCAGGAGTCCGGCGATCAGCACCAGGACCAGCACCCAGACCAGCCTGGCGTTGTTGCGGTTGTTGTTATTCTTGCTGTCGCTCGGCAATTGTTCGGCTTCCGTTGCTGTGCTCATGGACCATCCGTGTCTTTCATCGATTGGACTCAGCGGCCTGGCGCGGTTCCAGGCTGCCGGTCGGCGCAGTCGGCGGCGGCAACGGGCCGCCCGTGGTCCGCTCCAGATCGACCCAGGCCAGCTGATAGCCGTAGAGGGCTTCCGCATGGCTGGTCCGGGCCCGGGTGAGACTCACTTCAGCATCCAAGACTTCGGAAAAAACGATCACCTGCTCCCTATATTGAACCAGGGTGATGCGCCGGTTTTCTTCCGCTTGCGCGACCGCGACCTGAGCCGTTTTCAGGTTGGCGCGAGCCACCTCCAGTTGGCGGCCGGCGTCTTCCACCTGGACCCGAATCTGCCGCGGGAAATCCTCCTGGGTCTTGCGGATCGCATCCATTCGGTAACGGGCCCGAGCGGCTTCGGCCCGGGCCTTACCACCTTCGAACAGATTCCAATCCACCCGCAGACCGACGGCGGTGCGGTGGAGCGGTTTCGGACTGGTCGTCAGCGGGGGGTATCTTGTCCCAGGGGCGCAACTTGAGTACCACCGCGTCTTCGAGGCCCAGCAATCGATTGAGTTCGGCGCGTAGCAGCGCCACTTGCCGGGCCACTTCCCGTTCCTTCAGCCGAGCTTCGGCCAGGGCCACATCGGCCTTGAGCACATCGTTTTCCGGACTCAGGCCCTGGCGAAAATACGACTGGGCATTGCGGCGACTGAGCTGAAGCTGGTCGATGGTTTCCAGCACCACCTGGCGCACCCGTTCGGTCAACAGCACCTGGATGAAACCGCGCTGGATGGCCAGCACCAGATCGAGTCGGATGCGGTCCTGGTCAAATTCCGCCCGGGCCAGATCGAGCCGGGCGATTTCATATTGAGCGCTGAGCCCAAAGCCCCGGAACAGCGGCTGGCGCAGCCCCAACTGCCAGCGATTGAGAGTGGTGTCGCTGGTCTGAAACGATGCGGTACGGCCGGTCCCGGCAAAATTATCGATCTTGGCCAGGGGCTCATCGCCCAGCCGGGTATAGCCGTAACCGGCATCGAGC
>MNZR01000159.1 GCA_001873705.1 Syntrophobacteraceae bacterium CG2_30_61_12 | reverse complement strand
TTCAGGGACCCGCGGCGCTGCCCGGTACCGCCCTGGAGCGCGGCGGCGCCGGGTGATCGGCGCGGGACCGTGGGAGACATGCGTTTTAACCCCAGCGAGAAAGGAGAGGGGAAATGAGCGAGATTCTGGTGGTGGAAGCAAGGGAAATCTTGGATTCACGGGGCAATCCGACCGTGGAAACCGATGTCTGGTTGGAATCCGGAGCGTTTGGGCGAGCCGCGGTGCCGTCCGGGGCTTCCACCGGGACCCGGGAGGCGCTCGAACTGCGCGACGGGGACGAGAAGCGATTCCTGGGCAAGGGCGTTCTCAAGGCGGTGCACAACGTGAACGAAGAGATCGCCCCCAAGGTCATCGGCATGGACGGCCAGGAGCAGGCCGAACTGGATCGGTTCATGATCGCTCTCGACGGCACCGAGAACAAGAGTCGACTGGGGGCCAACGCTATTCTCTCGGTCAGCATGGCGACGGCCAAGGCCGCGGCCGAGGAAAGCGAAATGCCACTGTACCGCTACCTGGGCGGGGTCGGGGCCTTCACCCTGCCGGTGCCGCAAATGAACGTGCTGAACGGCGGCGCCCATGCCGACAATAACCTGGATATTCAAGAATTCATGATTGTACCGGCGGGAGCGCCCACCTTCCGCGGGGCCCTCAGGATGGGCGCGGAGGTCTTTCACCATCTGAAAAAGGTGCTGAAGGCCCATAATCTGAGTGTTTCCGTGGGCGATGAGGGCGGGTTTGCCCCCAATCTGAAGTCCAACGAAGAAGCCATGGAAATGCTCATGGACGCCATCAAGGCGGCCGGCTACGTACCGGGCGAAGACATCTACATTGCGCTCGATGCCGCCGCCAGTGGATTCTATCGAGACGGCGCCTATATGCTCGCCGCCGAAGCCCAGCCGCGCAAGACCGCCGAGCAACTAGTGGACTATTACCAGTCGCTGGCCGAACGCTATCCCCTGATTTCACTCGAAGACGGCATGGCCGAAGACGATTGGGACGGCTGGAAGCTGCTCACCTCGCGCCTGGGCGACCGGATCCAGATCGTCGGCGATGACGTGTTCGTCACCAACACCCGGATCCTGCGCCGGGGCATCGAAGAGGGAGTGGCCAATTCGGTGCTCATCAAGCTGAATCAGATCGGCACCGTGACCGAAACCATCGAGGCGGTGAACATGGCTTACCGCGCCGGCTACACGGCGGTGATCTCGCATCGTTCCGGGGAAACCGAGGACACCATGATCGCTGACCTGGCGGTGGCGCTGGGCACCGGCCAGATCAAGACCGGTTCGCTGTCGCGCTGTGACCGGGTGGCCAAGTACAACCAACTGCTCCGGATCGAAAACGAACTGGGCAACGCGGCCGTGTTCCCCGGTCTGCAAGCGTTTGTCTAAGCCATGGCGGCGGCAGCGGCAGGTGGCGGCAGGCGCTGGGCCCTGACCGGCGGGATCGCTTCCGGGAAAAGCACCGTGGCTCGGATCTTCGCCGAATTGGGGGCCCTGGTTCTGGATGCCGATGCGGCTGCCCGCCAGGTGGTGGAACCGGGGGCTCCCGGCTGGCGTAAGCTGAGGGATGCGCTGGGTGCCGATTACTTCGAAGCCGGCGGCGAACTGGACCGGGCGCGGCTACGCCGGCGGATCGTGGCCGATCCGGCGGTGCGCGGTCAAGTCGAACGGTTGCTCCACCCGGAAATCATGCGCAGCCTGGAAGCGGCCTGGATCGAGAGCCGAACGAAGGCACCGGAGCGGCCGATTCTGTTCGATATCCCGCTCCTGTTCGAAGCCGGTCTGGAAGCCCGGTTCGATGTGGTGGTGCTGGTCTATGTGCCCCGATCGGTGCAGCTCGAACGGCTCATGGCCCGCGACCACCTGAGCCGGGAAGAAGCGGCGGCCACCCTCGAAATGCAGCTGCCGCTCACGGCCAAACGGGAGCGCTCCCACTGGGTGATCGACAACAGCGGATCCCTGGACCAGACCCGCCGGCAGGTCCTGGCGCTCTGGGCCCAGTTCAAGAGCGAATGCTGAACCGGCAAACAAAACCGGGGCGGACCTCACTCCGACCAGAAACAGGCGCTCATCCGCCATCTGGAGGTGTTCCCTTGAAAAGCGGCCGGAGCAGGCTGTTCGAGTACGTCTGTAGGGATCGGCTTTGTTGAAAGGGAGACCGGGTATGTTCGACAGCCCTAAGGAATTGATCGAGAAGATCCGGCTTGGGGAAGATGCGCTTCTAGAATTGAAGGAAGTGCGTTTTGCGGGCAGCCGAATCAGTTCCCCTCGACGTGATTCACTCGCCGATGAACTGGCGGCCTTTGCCAACAGCAGAGGCGGGGTCTTCGTGTTGGGGGTTGACGACAAGGCCCGCAAGGTTATCGGAATTCCGATCGAGCGGTTGGATGCGGTTGAGGACTTCGTGCGGGAGATTTGCGTCGATTCCATAGCACCACCGCTTGCGCCTCATATCGAGCGGCTATTACTGCCCGGGCTCGGTGGCGATGAGTTGCCTGTCATTCGGGTCGAGGTGGCGCGCAGTCTCTTTGTCCATCAAAGCCCAAGCGGCTACCTACACCGGGTGGGCAGCGCAAGACGTGGGATGCCCCCGGATTACCTGGCCCGCCTTTTCCAGCAACGCAGCCAGACCAGGTTGATCCGCTTTGACGAACAGTTCATCTCCAACGCTTCCCTAGATGATCTCCTTCCCGATCTCTGGCGGCGCTTTGCATCACCGCGCTCCCGCGATGTTCGCGAGGATTTGCTGGTGAAGCTCGCCCTGGCTCGGGAGGATGAAACAGGCATCATCCGACCGACTGTCGCCGGCGTTTTGTTTGCCAGCCGGGACCCCCGGCGCTGGCTTCCCAATGCTTTCATTCAAGCGGTAGCCTACCGCGGAGAGACGGTCCTTCCCAATCCCGAAACAGCGTATCAACTGGATGCCGCGGACATCGCCGGACCGCTCGACCGGCAGATCCTGGATGCCTGTCATTTCGTGCGCAAGAATATGAAGGTGGCGGCATATAAAAATATGGGCCGGAGTGATCTGCCGCAGTTCGACTTGAAAGCGGTTTTCGAGGCGGTGGTCAATGCCGTTGCCCATCGTGACTACTCAGTATACGGCCCGAAGATCCGCCTGAAGATGTTTGCCGACCGGCTGGAAATTTATTCTCCCGGAACGATCGTCAACACCATGACCATAGAGAGCTTGCCCTATCGCCAGGCCGTGCGAAACGAGGCCATTGCCAGCCTGCTGGCCCGTTGTTCGGTTGGTGGAGGACAGGAAGATTTTGCTCGGCATCGGAAATTTTTTATGGACAGACGCGGCGAAGGCGTACCGATTATCATGGAGGAGAGCATGAAGCTCAGCGGACTCACTCCTGTGTACCGGCTTTTTGATGACGCCGAGCTGCTCTTGACGATCTTCGCCGCCAATCCTCCCACTCTGGAATTGTGTAGCAAGGAGAATAAACCATGAGCACACACGCATTTCGTCCATGGAGCGAACTGGCCAACATCCATTCCGACGTGGAAGCGGAAGCGCTGATCGAGGGGAAAGCTTCTGGCTCAACTTAGTTCTACTTCGTCACATTCCGAGAGGCCTCGATATTGCGAGAACCGCTCGCTTGCAGAAAAGTGAATTGCTCGCTCATTTTTAACGGGACAGGCGCCTGAATTACGTGTAATGTACGAAGGGATGGAACCCTTTGTACTTATCAAACCACTGCCCGTCAGTACACCCTGTAGCCGCAGGGCGACCCTGCCATTCGACCGATCGGAGGCAGGCGCATGGGGCTTGGGTAACCTTGCTGAACGGTTGTGTATCTTTCACGCGAGGTACACTCTTTTCTTTATCACTCGGACACGTAGCGTTGTCGAACTGTCGAAGAAGTACCTGTTGGGGTTGTTTCAATCCGAGAAGAGAAATATGGAGCGAATGGCTGAAGTGGTGCCGGATTCCAACGATCAAGCCTATCAGCATTTCATGTCGAAGTCTCCCTGGGACTACCGAGCTGTCCTGCATCAAATCGCCTCCGACGTCGATGCAGCCATTGGCGATTCCGAGGACTGTTTTTTGATAATAGACGAAAGCGGTCATGCCAAGAAAGGCAGGAAATCTGTTGGAGTCGCTCGCCAGTGGAACGGGCGTTTGGGCAAGGTGGACAATTGCCAAGTGGGGGTTTACGCGGCCTTGGGGTGTGGAGATGAGGTGAGCCTGATCAACGAGAGACTCTATCTTCCACAGGAGTGGGTGGACGACCCCGGGCGGTGCGACGAGGCGAAAATCCCTCAGGATGAAAGGGCCTTTCGTAGTAAAGCACAACTGGCCCTTGAGATGGTGCAGGATGCTCGCCGCTGGGAGCTTCGGTACCGTTGGGTGGGCTTGGACGGCGGATATGGGAAAGAAGGCTGGCTCTTGCGGGCATTGGATGGGGATGGCGAAACATGGCTTGCCGACGTTCATCGTGACCAATTGGTGTATCTTGAGGATCCCGAGCCCGTTGTACCAGAACGACGCGGTTTGAAGGGGAAAGCACCGTCTCGACTCGTTGCGCAGACCTTGCCCATGAGGGTGGACAAATGGGCGGCGGAGCAGCCTGAGCTCGATTGGAAGAAAGTTGTTATTCGAGAGAGCACCAAAGGAGCTCTGGCTGTGGAGGTGCTTCATCGCCGAGTGTGGCTGTGGGACGGAGAGGAGCCTGCTGCCCGTTTCTGGCATCTGATCGTGCGGAGGGAAATCGGCTCGCCCCGAGAAATCAAATACAGCCTCAGTAATGCGCCTGAAGCGACGACGACCGAGCGTCTGGCTTATCAGCAGGCCCAGCGGTACTGGGTCGAACAGGCGTTGCGCAATGGGAAAAGCGAAGTTGGGTTGGGAGGCTACCAGCTTCGATTGTGGCAAGGCTGGCATCACCACATGGCGATGGTGATGTTGGCGATGCTCTTTATGTTTGAGGTGCGCCGGAAACATAAGAAAGACCTGTCGCTTCTTTCTTGCCACGATATTGTTGAAGTGCTGCGGGTTCTCTTGCCGCGCGCGAACGTGACTTATGAGGAGATCCTTCGGCAGTTGGAGGAAAGGCACAGACGGCGTCAGGCCTCGATAGACTCTGCATATGCCAAGCAGAGGGGCCAAAGGCAGAAAAGTGGCCCATGATGACTTGAGCGTAACAATGGTAGACAAACGCTTTAGTCGAGGTTTCAACTCCCGATGCCGCTGGCAGTGGTAAGTGGGGAGCTTTTGCTCAGAGCAGGCTTCCCGGCTGGAAGAACGGGCCAACTGCTCTCACTTCGCTTGGGGGAACAGGTCATCCGTCGCCCAAGAGGCCACGGCACTTTGTTGATGGCCCACAAGTTCCTGCCAAAACCTGCTGTTTGGTGGACGCATGTGCCATGCCGGGCCGTAATGTGACAAAGTAGAATTAGGGGACAGGCTGGAAGCCTGTCCCACCGAATAACTTTTTCGATCCCGTCTGCTCCGAAGCCCGCCGCCGCGGCTTCGGCTCCAAGCAAGCCGCATTTCCTAACAGGATCAACCCGATCAACGGCCTGCCCGCCGCATGCCCTCAATCCTGTCGGTGACAATTAACAATCAGAACAGCGCAATTCATGGTCGTGCCAAGGATTGGTCCGCGCTCACAGTTCTTGCAAGATTTCCACCTTACCCCTGCTTTTTTGCTGCTTGATCCAGGCCCGCCACAGCTGCTGCTTCATGGCGAGGATTTGCCTTGCCGTTTCCGGTCGGGCCTTGTCCTGATCTTCCGGGAACGGGTCCCATCTTCCCAGAAATTCACAGACCACCAGTTCATTGCCCAGATTGATCGGCTTCTCCGGAAACAGTCGCGAACTGTTCAAGGCAAACACCTGGTCGCCAGCTTCGCCGAACAGACGCAGGCTGGTGGAAGGTTTTTTATCGAAAACCGGTTTTGTAACACCATCACCCCCGTCCAGAAACCGGATCGTCACCATCCGGGCCTAAGAATAGCACAACCAATAACCCTTGAAGGAGGCGATTCGTGGCGCAGGCACTCAGTTTGAACAGCGATCTCATCGATAACATCTTTCGCTATGCCAAACCCCTGGGACACCATCAGGAAAGTCGAAACCTCAATCTGGGTTTCGGCTTTCTCTATTATGGACTGGTCCGAGCGCTGCGGCCCATGCATGTGTTGGTGATCGGTTCCGGCTTCGGCTTCAGCGTGGTTTGTCTGGCCCTCGGCATCAAGGACAATGAAGAAGGCCGTCTCAGCTTCGTCGATCCGTCCTATTCCCTGCTGCGTAACGGGCCGTTCAAGACCGTGGGGGGGATCGGCAAGTGGGACAACCCGGTGCGGGTGCGGGAACATTTTGAGCAGTTCGGGGTCGCCGAGATCGTCCACCACTACAAACAAACCAGTGAAGAGTTCTTCCCCTCATACCGGGTTTCCAAACTCCCGCCGATCGATGTGGCCTTTGTGGACGGCAATCACAGCCTCACTTCCGTGCGTCACGACTTCCTCGAAGTGTTCGCGCATTGCCGAAAGAATTCCTACATCTTCCTCCATGACACTCATTTGCCCATTCGCGAACTGGTGCACCACTCGGGTGTCAATCGCTGGCTCAAGATCCTGAAAAAGGAGCCGGAGCTGTTCGAGATCATCAATTTCCCTTTTGACTCGGGGGTGGCTTTGATTCGAGTGAAAGCCCGCCGGCCCTGGAAATGTGAGTGCCGATGAAGGTCCTTCTAGCCACCGCCCTGGGCAGCCTGGGGTGCGCTGCGCTGGCCTACCTGTACTGGCGCACCTGTTGGTTCTATCGCAACCCGACGCGAACTCCGCCCGACACCGAGGGTCTGGTCAGCCCGGCCGACGGCACCGTGGTCTACGTCAAACGGGTGCCACCGAAGGAGAAGGTGATCACGATCAAAAAGGGGGTGCGCGCGGCGGTGGAAGACATCGCGCGCACCGACCTGGAATCGGAAAAGGTGCTCATCGGCGTGTTCATGAGCCCGTTCAATGTCCACTACAATCGGGCGCCCCTTTCCGGCATCGTTCGCTCGATCCGTGACACCCCGGCCTGCGGCGGTAATCGCTGCATGGGCTGGATGCATCTGCGCACCGTCCTTGGTCTGCGGCCGTTTCAGCAAAACAGCCTGCATTTGCTCCAAAACCAACGCAAAGTCACCCGGATCGACGGCCGCTTTAAGAGCGCGCCGATCCATTGTTATGTCGTTCAGATCGCCGCGCGCACCGTGGGCGGGATCGACAGCTATACCGAACCGGGGGCCTTCATCCCCCGGAGCGCCATTTTCGGCATGATCCGGATCGGTTCCCAAGTGGATCTGGTGGTGCCGTGGCGGGAAGACATGCGGATTCAGGTTCATCCGGGAGACCGGGTGAAGGCCGGTGAAACCGTATTGATCGATTGACCCCGATTCAGGGAGGATTGGTATGAAGGCTGACCTGCATGTTCATTCGCGCTGTTCCAAGAGACCGTCGCAGTGGATCCTGCAAAAGATCGAGTGTCCCGAAAGCTTCACCGAACCGCTGGAAATTTATCGGAAAGCGAAACAAAAGGGGATGGACCTGGTGACCATCACGGACCACAATACCCTTGATGGGGCACTGGAAATCGCCCATCTACCGAATACCTTGGTGAGCGAGGAAATCACCGCCTATTTCCCGCAAGATGGTTGCAAGGTCCACGTGCTGGCCTACGATATCAGCGAAGCGCGGCATCGAAACATTCAAAAGGCACGGGAAAACATCCATGATTTGGCCGCCTATCTGAGTGCGGAGGGGATCTTTCATGCCGTGGCTCACCCCTTGTACGCCGTCAACGATCGCTTGACCGTGGAGCATGTGGAAAAATTGCTGCTGCTGTTCCAAACCTTCGAAATGAACGGTGCCCGCAATGAAGTCCAGAACCAACTGCTGCGGGACCTGCTGCGGGCCCTCACGCCCACCACCATCGACCGGCTGGAAAACCTCCATGGCATCAAAGCCGTTCATCCCATGGCCTGGCAAAAGAACCTGATCGGCGGTTCCGACGATCACAGTTCCATCAATATCGCGCGTAAATTCACGTCGGTTCCGGACACGGAAGATACGGCCACCTTTCTGGCCGCGTTGGGCCAGGGGCGCGGCACCGTTTTCGGCCGCCCTTCCACGCCTCAAACCATGGCCCACAACCTCTATGGTATCGCTTACCAGTACTACCGCAACAAATTCGGACTCGACCGCTATCTCGGCCGCGATGGCACCCTGCGCTTCCTGGATCGGGTGCTGTCGGGGCGACCGGCCACGGGAAAACCATCCTGGGCGGCGCGCCTGCTGTTCTTTCAGGGTGGCTCCGGGTTACGCTCGAAAAACGATGCACAGCCTGATAATATTAAGGAAATATTCCTCGAGTGCTACGTCCCAGAAT
>MNZR01000121.1:4180-8337 GCA_001873705.1 Syntrophobacteraceae bacterium CG2_30_61_12 | reverse complement strand
CGACCTACGAATGGCTTGGCCTCTCCACTCAAAGAGGTTGTTCCAAAAGATCCACACCCAAATCGCCATATCGACTCTTCTTTATAATGCCGCGTATAAGCGGAACCTGCCTGCACGGACTGTGTAATACCGACTTCCTCCGTGGCCGGTTTCCGGTTCATGCGCTGGTTACGCAACGTTCTGCATCTTGTTGGCGAAGTCCCGTCCTGAAGTTGGCGGCGGAAGTTTCTTTCCATCCTTTCTGTAAAGGGAAATCGCCTCCTTCACGATTTGACACAGTTCCGCGAAGACTGCCATTTCATCATCCCCGTGGCATCCTCCATACAATAATCCTGGTGAACTGCCTACGTAGCAATGGTCTTCTTCCGACCACTCAACAATCTTCACATATCGGGCGCTATCCCTCATTTCCTCGATTCCTCCATGGCAAGCTCGACCGCTCGCAGTTGGTAGTGTTTGGCATCGTCGCCCGGCTGTCCGGATACAGTCACTGGCCTTTTCACCCGCGGGTGGACGAAATTTCGATGGCTGCCCTTTCCTCCTCGGTCCACAAAGCCCGCATGTTCAAGCTCGGTAATGAGATCTCTCACTTTTGGTGGCATTGAATCGCCCTTCGCGGCTCGGCCGCATAATTACCATTCGCTAGTAGAGGTAAGGTGGTGACGGACGTCAAGATCAAAAATGCAACGTAAAGCAAGCTCCCGTGACTGCATAACCATGTAATGGAAATGAGATCAGACCAGCCTGCGGCACGGAAACCGCTGCACGGTGGCGATTGCCGTCGTTCCGATCGGCTGTGCACCGGCATCGGTGGAGCAGCGTTCGATCAGCGGCAGCCGCCCGCGGCCTGGCGAACCGGCGGGGAAGATGCCTCCCGGTTTTCGATGCGGGCGCGCAGAAAGGCGCTGATGGCCGCACCGTCGTCATCGAAACGAAGTTCCAGCACCGCCGCCAGAACGATGTCCCGCAGCCACCGGGGCAGGCGCACCAGGTCCTTTTCCGTGGTGATGAGGAACTCCGGCCGGTGGGTTTTCACGGCTTCGAGGATAGCGCCGATATCGGCCGAGGTGTATGCATGATGGTCGGGAAAGGCAAGCGTGTGCTTGAGGACCATATCGAGCGCCGTGAGTTCCTGAAAAAACGCTTCCGGTCGGGCGATCCCGGCGAAGGCCACCACCGACCGGTGCCGCACCCGCGCCGGCGGGATGACGCCGCCGCTCGATCCGATCGCCAATCGACCGATGCGTTTTTCGCAAAGAAAGATGGCCTTACCGGGGAATCGCGGCCGCAGGAGCTTTGCGGTGGCCAGGGCCGGTATCCGTGGGCCCCGATAGGTGATCAGCACCGCATCGGCTCGATCGAGATGCGCCACCGGTTCCCGCAGCGGGCCGAGCGGCAGCAACCGGCCGTTGCCGAAGGGGCGGGCAGCATCGAGCAGCACCAGATCCAGGTCCCGCTTCAAATTGAGGTGCTGAAAACCGTCGTCCAAGAGCAAAATCGTCGCGCCATCTTGAGCGATGGCACGAGCACCGCTGCGAACGCGGTCGCGCCCAACCCAGACCGGGACCCGGGAGCAGGTCGCCGCCAGCAGCGTCGGTTCGTCCCCATGGCGGCGCCAGCACGCCGCCGCGCGCGCGCCGGCGGGGACCCGTTCCACCTGCCGAGTTCGACGCCCGTAGCCCCGGCTCAATATTGCCACGCGCCGGCCGGTCCCGAGCAAATGATCGGCGAGCCAGAGGGTAAGCGGAGTTTTCCCGGTTCCTCCCACCACCAGGTTGCCGACGCTGATGACCATGGCCGGCAGGGTCCGCGCCCGGCGCCGGCGCCGCCACTGATCGAGGAACAGCCCCGCGCGATAGCACCAGGTCAGGGGCCGGAGCGCCAGATCGAGACCGTGTGCCCAGATGGTGTTCGGCGGCTTCTCCCAGAATCGCGGCGGTCTTAGCCGCATTCGAAGGGTGCGCCGGATGGTGGAAAAGAACAGATGCCATCGCATGGTTTTTAGGTTTACCTGTCAGTTTCCCGGATTGGGGGACCACTGCCGTGCTCAAGGGTCATGGGTTGGGTTTCAGGGCCTCTCGCGAAGCAACGCGGTAACCTACACCAGCCCCGTGAGCCGGGAAAAGGGCTAAATGCGGTACGGACAAGCGCACCAGAAAAGCCTTGCAATTTTTTGCAACCGAACTATAGTCCCTCCCTTGTTGCGGCCATTGGAACCGGCAAAGCGCTTGGCCTTGTTGTTTCCGACGGCCGCTGGAGATCTCGGAGCGTTGGCGTTGGTTGGGCCGGCGCTTCCTTTTTGGGGGTGCGATCATCTCCGCGCGCGATTCGCGGCAGAGCCGGAACGGGTCCCCGCGCGGCGGTGAGCCTCGCGCTCTCGTCACCTGAAATGGTTCGGCAAGGAGTCCCCCAACATGGCATCGAATCGCTGTATTCATGGACTGTTGCATGGCATGTGCTCGATTTGCCTGCGGCGAGAAAAAGAGATCAAGAATCACCTTCGGGAAAAGCCTGAGCTCCGAAGCAAGGCGAGCGAAAAGTAGCGTATAAGCTTGCAAAGTCGTGAAATCCGCTTAACATGGAAGCAAAAACGTGCATCGAAAGGAGATCGACATGCCGATTTATTCCATGGAACAGGCCCGAACTCAGGCAGCGGTGAGCGACTTCATCCGCGGCGTCTACAACTGGATGGGTATCGGGCTGGTCCTCACCGCGGTGACCGCCATGATGGTGGCGAGCAACACCACGCTGCTGCAACTCATCTTTGGCAATCGGCTGATCTTTTTCGGTCTGATCATCGCCGAACTGGCCCTGGTGTTTTCCATCAGCGCTCGGGTGCGGCGGATGCAGGCGTCCACCGCCACCGCTCTGTTCGTACTCTATGCGATCCTGAACGGAGCAACGCTCTCGGTGATCTTTCTTGCCTACACCAAGGCGGTGATCGCCAACACCTTTTTCGTCTGTGCCGGGATGTTCATTGCCACCAGCGTCTATGCGATGACCACCAAGCGCGACCTTTCCGCCTGGGGCAGCTTCCTGTTCATGGGGCTGATCGGGATCATCATCGCATCGGTGGTCAACCTGTTCGTGCGCAGTTCGGCCATGACCATGATGGTGAGCTACCTCGGCGTGATCGTCTTTGTGGGGCTCACCGCTTACGACACTCAGAAGCTGAAGGCCATGGCTGCCGGTGAACTGGCGGTGAGTGGCGCGGAACTGGCGCGCAAGGGGGCGATCATCGGCGCTCTGGCCCTGTACCTGGATTTTGTCAACCTGTTCCTGATGCTACTGCGGATCTTCGGCGGCAGTCGGGAATAGCGATGGGAAACGGCACCCCGGATGGCGATCCTTCGGTCCGGGTTGCCGCCCCGGCAATCCCATGGACCCACCGGGGCTTTTGCCATCCTCCCCGCCGATTCCCCCCACCCGGATACGCGCTTGCCCACTCGATCGACTCGAACCATTTCCTGGCTTCCCTATCTGCTTCTCACGCTCACCGCCCTGTTTTGGGCCGGTAATTTCGTGCTCGGGCGCGGAGTGCGCAGTCTCATTCCACCGGTCAGCCTGAATTTCTGGCGCTGGTTCGGGGCCTTCCTGATCCTGCTGCCGTTCGGGCTGCCGCGGATCCGGCGCCAACGGGAACTGCTCGGGCGCCACTGGAAGCTACTGCTGTTCATGAGCATTCCCTCGGTGGCCTGCTTCAACGCCTTCATCTACACGGCGCTGCAATCGGCCACGGCAATGAACACCGTGCTGGTCAATGCCATGACCCCGGCGTTCATCGCGCTGCTCGCCTGGATCGCCCTGGGCGAACCGATGACGCCGCGGCAACTGGTCGGGGTGCTGGTGTCGTTCACCGGCCTGGTGTTCATCATCACCCGTGGGGTGCCGTCGGTGCTGCTTGCGCTGCGTTTTTCCCGGGGCGATTTGTGGACCCTGGGGGCGGCACTGGCCTGGGCCGTGTACTCGGTGGCCCTGAGGAAACGGCCGGAGGGGTTGGACCCGATCGCGTTTCTCACCGTCATCGTGGGCTGCGGGCTCGCCGTTCTGCTTCCTTTTTACCTGTTGGAATGGTACCGGGAGGGCGGGTTTGAACTGGCTCCGGCGAGCTTCGGGAGCATCCTCTACGTGGCCCTGTTTCCATCGGTGCTGGCCTA
>MNZR01000121.1:0-4152 GCA_001873705.1 Syntrophobacteraceae bacterium CG2_30_61_12 | reverse complement strand
GTGGGGCCGAACCGGGCGGGGATCTTCATTCACCTGATGCCGGTGTTTTCCATCGTGCTGGCCTTCCTGTTTTTGGGCGAGCGCCTGTATACCTTTCATTGGATCGGAATGGCGCTCATTTTCTCCGGTATCGGCCTCACCACGATCCCGGCTCGGGCCGGCTAACACGCGAACCGGGCCCGCGCAGCCGGGCGCAGTTGATTTTTTGACAGGATTGACAGGATTGACAGGATTGACGGCCTGGATGAGGTTCCAGTTCATCGTGTTGATCCTCGATGACCGCCGCATCACAGCGGTGCTGACCAGACCACGGGGAAGGAAGGCAACGGATGGCCGAACGGGAAGACGAACAAGGGCCGAACCAGGGATTTCGGTCCGGCTACGTGGCGCTGCTGGGCGCGCCCAACGTGGGTAAATCCACTCTCATGAACCAGCTCCTGCAACAGAAAATCGCCATCACCGCGCCCAAGCCGCAGACCACCCGCAACCGCATCGTGGGGGTCCTGAACCGGCCGCAACTGCAGGTGATCTTTCTGGACACCCCCGGCATTCACAAGGCCCGGGACCGATTCAACAAGATCCTGGTGGACACGGCCCTGGCCACGCTCGAGGAAGTGGACGTGATTTGCTTTGTGGCGGAAGCGCCGAATCCCCGGCGGGAACTGGACCGGTTTGTGCTGGAATGCATGCGGGGGGTCCAGACCCCGGTGATCCTTGCCCTCAACAAGATCGATCTGATGGTCAAGCCGGAACTGCTCCCGATCATCGACGGCTACCAAAAGCTGTGGCCGTTTGCGGCGATCGTGCCGATTTCGGCGCTGACCGGGGACGGCACCGAGGCGTTGTTGGGGGAACTCACCGGCCATATCGAGGAGGGGCCCCGGTATTACCCGGACGATTTCGTGACCGATCAGCCGGAACGCTTCATCGTGGCGGAACTGGTGCGGGAAAAGGTGTTTCACCTGACCCAGCAGGAAGTCCCGTATGCGGTGGCGGTTACGGTGGAAAAATTTAAAGAGCAGACCGCGGCCAAACGGATCGACATCGAAGCCACGATCCATGTGGAACGCGATTCCCAGAAGGGCATCGTGATCGGCAAGGGCGCCGCGATGCTGAAAGAAATCGGGCGCCAGGCGCGGATCGACATCGAACGGCTGTTGGGCGCTCGGGTATATCTCGGGCTTTTTGTGCGGGTCCAGAAGGATTGGCGCAAGGATACGCGGATGCTCACCGAGTTGGGCTATCGCGGGCGCTGACCGGGATCACCACGCGGTTGCCCCGCGGTCCGTCGTCGCGGCCCGCGGAACGAAACAATACGCCTGTACCGCGGGTCTTCAATCGAGCGGCAACTCCAGGGTCTGAGCGAAGTCGGCCGGTGATTCCGCGATGATCGCCCGGGCGATGCAACACCTTCAGCGAGGCGAGGTCGGCGACGGCGTCCACCCGCTCGACCAGCGCCCGGGGGGGGCATCGAAACGTGTAAAGAGAACGTCTAGAACGTTTTCCCTGGCTTGTTGCAGTCCTTGTTGCAGGCCTTCTTGCAGCCCTCGTTGCCAACCTTGTAATCGAAAGCGGGGAGGAACCTGGCGAGGTCGTTCGGTACCCGGAACAAATCGGCGAAGGCACATCCCTCCCGCATGCTGTCGCGGCCGTGGTGAAACACCAGCGGCACGATCACCGGCAGTAGGCGATCCTGCTTCACGCAAGCGTCCCAGATCTTCACCATGTAGCGCGGGAGATGCAGGGCGATCCGAGGTTCGCGGTAGCTCTTGTGCTCGAACAGCAGATAAATGTAGCCCGACCCCTGATCCTTGAACGCAACCTGGAGCAGGAGATCGGAGAAGCGTTCACGCAGGTCTTCGTCGATGAAGCTGTCTTTTAAGTATTCGAGCGATTCCAGATCCACCAGGGCGGCGATCGACTGCGGCAGCGCCTGGGTCGGGAAATCCTTCAAGGCTTCGCGCCGGGTGAAGATTTCCTTGAAAAACTTGTCGTGAGGATTGCCGATATCCGCCATGGCTCAAGCTGGGACCTGGTGCCGGGCGCGTTTCCCAATCGTTGCTCGAAGCGCCGCAAACTCCATGCCTTGGTTCCATGATATACCCGGAGCCCGGTCGGTTCGCAATCCGAACCGGCAAGCCATCGATTTACCGTTTGATATTCAATGTGCCGGGGCGTATCTTAACGTGCATCTCTGTCCATGATCCGATTGAGGTTACTCGTTGAGGATGAAATCCTTCGCTTCTTGTGGGCCCTTCCCTGGGAGCGCGGGCATCTTGCCCGCATGGGGTGGTTAAAGATCCCACCCTAATTCGGTATAAAAACCTTGCCGCCTTGCCCGCCGAGGGGATGGAAAACCAAGCGAAGCAAGGATGCAGAGGATGCGCTTGAACGCAATTCGCGAGATTGACCGGATGAGGATCGCTGAAATGGTCCTCCTGGTGGCGGGACGCTTCCTTCGGGAGCGGCAAGATGATGCCTTTTAGGAATAGGGGCGTGGGGTTCGGGTTTTGATCAAGGTGGCCGGTGCCGCCCGATGCGGCGCCGGGAAGGAGGGAGGCAATGTTCGGAAAGATCATGATGAGTTGCGGGGTGATGGTTTGCGGGCTGCTGATGGTTTGCGCCCGGCCGGGGCCGGCCCCGGCGGCCGCTTACCAACTGCCCGACACCGGTCAGCACAAGTGTTACGACGGGGGCACCGAAATCACCTGCCCGCAACCGGGTGAGCGCTTTTACGGGCAAGACGCCCAGTACCAGGGGCCGGAACCGGCGTTTCGCGACAACGGCAACGGCACGGTGACCGATCTCAATACCGGCCTCATGTGGCAGCAGGGCGACGACCAAAACGAGTGCGCCGAATACAGCGATGATTGTTACACCTGGGAGGAGGCCGGCGCCTACTGCGATGCCCTCACCCTGGCCGGCTACACCGACTGGAGACTACCCGATCGCCGCGAACTGGTCTCGATCGTGAACTACGCCATCGCGTATCCAGGACCAACCATTGATACCCGCTATTTCCCAAATTGCCGCTCGTCCGGTTACTGGTCGGGCAGTACCTACGCCGACGGCCCGTACTACGCCTGGTACGTTGACTTCTACAATGGCTACGTGCATTGGCACTTTGAGACCAATCACAGCCATGTTCGGTGTGTGCGCGCGGGATCATGAGTGGGTCCTTGGGCCTTTGACCTTTTGATTCTTTTTCGCGGGTTCAGCATGGCGGCCTACGAGCACTTGCCGATCTTCAAAAAGTTGATGGATCTGGCGGTCTTCATGGAAGAAACGGCGAGCCGTTTCCCCCGCTACCACAAGTACACCCTGGGTTCGGAATTGCGGATGCTCTGTCATCGGGCCCTGGCTTTGGTGGTCGAGGCCAATTCCACGGCCGAACGCTACCGGGTGTTGTTGGGGTTGCGGCTGGTGCTGGAACGGATCAAGATTCATTTGATGATCGCAAGAGAGGTGCGGGCCTATCAAAGCCCGCACGCTTTCGCGAGGGCGACCGAGATGACGGTGGATCTCTGTCGCCAGAACGAGGGGTGGATCAAGAGTACGGCGGCACGGGCCGGCAAGCCCGAACCCAATCCCAGGTCACCGCGCCCGTGAGCGGGGAGCTTGCCGAGTGGTTTGGAATCGCGGGGGGCCTGAGTCTCCACCTCGAGGGGTGAGAGAGGGAGCCCTTTTCCTCATGGTGCGTCCGTCCCACCCGGTGCCGCGACACCGGGTATGAGTGAGACAGCTTTTCGTCCTCGGCATGGCCGGCCCGGAAAGCGGTGGGTTCACGGCGGTTGTCCCAACCGGCGGCGGCCGTGAACAGAAAGTGGATGGACTAAATGCCGCTCGTCCAATTACTGGTCGGGCAGTACCAACGCCAACAACCCGAACAACGCCTGGAACGTTTACTTCAACAATGGCAACGTGAATTGGAACAATAAGACCAATCACAACCATGTTCGGTGTGTGCGCGCGGGAGCATGAGGGACCGTAAACCGAAGAGCAGCGGATATTCGACCTGGCACCGGAGCCGTTGCGGGGCAGGCCAGATGTCAGGGAGCGCTACGCGCACCCTGACCTACGGGGAGCCGGTGGGTTAAAGGAGCCCGGTGGGTTAAAGGAGCCCGGTGGGTTAAAGGAGCCCGGTGGGTTACG
>MNZR01000091.1:8264-8394 GCA_001873705.1 Syntrophobacteraceae bacterium CG2_30_61_12 | reverse complement strand
CCTACGTGAGCCACTACGTGAGCCACTCCACTGCCCAAGAGGCCGGTCGGTGCGGAGGGTAATCATATAATATTATAATGATTTAGGATCAGATGTTTCATTACCAAAAGCGGGCAAGATGCCCGCGCTC
>MNZR01000091.1:0-8221 GCA_001873705.1 Syntrophobacteraceae bacterium CG2_30_61_12 | reverse complement strand
ACGATCCGGTGTGGGGCCCCGGATTGGAGGAGCTTCCGGACCGTTGCGTCGGGTAGCTCCCGCTGGTCGCAACCCGACCCACGCCTGCCACAACGCTCGCCGATTTGACTGCGCGCAACCCTTTGGTGACTACGCGCAACCCTTTGAATTGAGTAGCATGAACCGGCTTTTCATATAAAGAGCATGCGGGTATACGATCCGAGGGTCGCGGTGGAGGCCTTGCTTTTGCGTCGCGCCTGAAGCCATGGTGGGGTTGTGGCGAGCAGGTCATGGCGGAGGAAAGGGTGAGAGCATGGCCGTGGCCATTCAGGGGGTCCCAGCGGGGCATGCTCTCGCAACGGGGCAGGCTACTTCTTTTTATTGCTGCGTTTCGAAGCCTTGAGCGGGTTGATCTTGGCCTGCTGTGTCGTTGCCCCGGACTTCACGTGGGTGGCGAAGTTGCAGCTTCCAGCCCGCCACTTGTTGCCCGGATTGGGATAGCTGGCGCAGTAGCGACCGGTCGCCACATCGATAATCCGTTGGCACCCTTCGCACTGCTCCACCACTGCGTGACAGGAACCCCCATTGTACCCGCATCCACCCTTGGTCATGAAGGCGCAATCGGTCCCGGCCTTCACGGTTTCACAAATCATGGCGATACCCTCCGTTCTGCTGTCGACTGTTCATGCTCGACGCGATGCCAAAATCGAGGGAATATTATTCATTCGATAACGGTTGTCAAGCGGATTCTGAAAATGGAATATCGAGAAGCGAAAACCGAGAAGCGAGCCATGATCGGCACTTTGGCCACCGCGCAAAGCTCTCGCCACGGAGGCATGGAGAACACCGAGAAACCCCCTCTGCTCCAAAGTCGTCACAATGCCGTGCCGCTCTGCGTGCCCTTCGGGAAGAGAAAGAACTTATGCTTGTGAAGGCTTAAAAGTTTCATTTCCACGCGGAGACGCGGAGGTTGATTTCAGGGCTCTTCTCCGCGCTCTCCGCGCCTCCGCGGGAACACAAAACGTAACTTCTCAAGCTAAAAAGGTATATAATCGGCACGGAAATGGTGGCCCTCCCACTTCGACTTTCGATATTTATCAATCGCCGTTTCGCGGTTCGGTTTTGGTTGGCATTCCGAGGTTCGGTTACTTCATGATATGGTGGATACGATGGGGCCAACCGGGCACCCGGGTGAACCGGTTGCGAATCGGCCTTTTATTTGCATGCTGCAATAACGCGCTCCGGGTCTGCCTCCACCGGCCGCCGCCGGTGGCTTGAAAACCCTATAAATCGCTGGAGACATGTTAGCGGATGGGAAAGAAAATTGGGGAACTTCTGATCAGCGAGGGCTTGCTCACCGCCCAGCAACTGAACGACGCCCTGGAGCAGCAGCGTCAAAATTCTGAACGCATCGGCGCCATTTTGATCCGGCGGGGTCTGATCGAGGAAGAAACCCTGCTCGAGTTCCTGAGTCGGCAGTTCCAACTGCCGACCGTCGATCCGGCCCGTCTGGAAATCGGCAAACAGGTCCAGGAATTGGTGCCGCGCAACATCGTGACCAAATATCAGGTGGTGCCGTTCGGGGTGGTGGGCAGCGTGCTCCATCTGGCCCTTTCCGATCCCGGCAACCTGTTTGTGATCGACGATGTGCGTTTCATTTCGCGCAAGAACGTGCGCGTCCATGTGGCCACTGAAAGCTCGATCCGGCAGGTGATCGAGGACCTTTACGAACGCCCCGACGAACACCTGGAAGAGGTCATGGACCTGATCCGGGACGAAATCGATGTGGACGTACTCGATAGCCGCGACGACCTGGAATTGGGGCAACTGGAAACCGCGGCCGGCCAGGCGCCGGTGGTGAAACTGGTGAATATCCTGTTGATGGACGCGATTCGCAAGGGGGCCAGCGATATTCACCTCGAACCCTACGAAAAATCGCTTCGAGTGCGGTTTCGAATCGACGGGGTGCTCTACGAAATGATGCGGCCGCCGATTCAGTTGAAAAACGCCATCACCTCGCGGATCAAGATCATGAGCCACCTGGATATCGCCGAACGGCGCCTGCCCCAGGACGGTCGGATCAAGCTCAAGGCCAAGGGCCGGGAAATGGATTTTCGGGTTTCGGTGCTGCCGACCCTGTACGGCGAAAAGGTGGTGCTGCGCTTGTTGGACCGATCCAACTTGCAGTTGGACATGGCCCGGCTGGGTTTTGACGAACGGCAGATGAAGGCCTTCCGGGAAGCCATTTACAGCCCCTACGGGATGATCCTGGTGACCGGACCGACCGGTAGCGGCAAGACCACCACCCTGTACAGCGCCTTGTCCGAGCTGAATCGCACCCACACCAACATTTCAACCGCCGAGGACCCGGTGGAATACAGTATGTCCGGGATCAACCAGGTGCAGGTGCACGAAGCCATCGGGTTGAACTTCGCGGCGGCCCTGCGCTCATTTTTGCGCCAAGACCCCGACATCATCATGGTCGGGGAAATCCGCGACTTCGAAACGGCGGAGGTGGCCATCAAGGCGGCCCTCACCGGCCACCTGGTGCTGAGCACGGTGCACACCAACGATGCGCCGAGCACGGTGAACCGGCTCCTGAACATGGGCGTGGAACCGTTCTTGGTTTCCTCGGCGCTCAACCTGGTGATCGCCCAAAGGCTGGCGCGGCGGGTCTGCGGGGAATGCCGGGTGCGGGAGGAAGTCACCGCGGAACTCCTGATCGAGATGGGGGTGGCCGAGGACGATGCCGCATCCGTGGTTTGCTTTCGCGGCCGCGGCTGCCCGGCCTGCAACAATACCGGCTATCGCGGACGGGTGGCGCTCTATGAGGTGCTGAACATGACCGATGAAATCCGCGAACTGGTCCTGGTCGGCGCCTCCGCCGCGGAAATCAAACAGCAAGCGGCGCGGCTCGGCATGCGCACGCTGCGCCTGAGCGGCATCGACAAGCTGAAGCAGGGCGTGACCTCGGTCGAAGAGGTGATGCGCTGCACCATGAAGGATGCCGGTTGAGTTTCCGCTGATTGGTTCACTGCATCGGGGAGAATTGGAACATGCCTATTTTCATCTGGCAGGGCACGGATCGTAAGGGCGCTCGAGCCAAAGGCGAAATTGAATCCGACAACATCGTGATCGCCAGGGAATTGCTGCTTCGGCAAGGGGTGACGATCCGCCGGCTCAAGCCGAAACCGAGGGACCTGCTGGACTATCTGCCGTTTCTCCAGGGCCGGGTGAAGGAGCGGGACCTGGTGATTTTCGTCCGCCAGCTCGCCACCATGATCGATGCCGGCGTGCCCATCGTCCAGTGCCTCGAGGTGTTGCGGGAACAAAGCGAGAACAAGACTTTCAAGGTGGTGCTGAAGGACGTGACCAAGGAGGTGGAAGCGGGGGCCACCCTGCATGAATCCCTGGAAAAGCACCCCAAGGTGTTCGACAATCTGTTCTGCAACCTGACCGCGGCCGGGGAAGCCGGCGGGATTCTCGATGTCATCTTGAATCGTCTCGCCAATTACATCGAAAAAACGGCTAAGCTCAAGAAGCGAATCCGCGGCGCCATGACCTATCCGGGGGTGGTGGTGAGCGTCGCCATCTCGGTGGTGATCGTGATTCTGCTTTACGTCATTCCGGTTTTTGCCGGGTTGTTCAAGGACGCGGGCGCGCCGCTGCCGCCCCTGACCATGGTGGTGATCAGCCTGAGCGACTTCGTCAAGAATTTCTTCCATTGGATTGTTCTGAGCGTGATCCTGCTGGTTTTTCTGGGGCGCTGGATCCGCCGCACCGAGCAGGGTCGCTATCAGTCCGATCGGCTGCTGCTGCGCCTGCCGGTGTTTGGGATCCTGCTGCGCAAGGTGGCGGTGGCGCGCTTTTCCCGAACTCTCGGCACCATGCTGGCGAGCGGCATCCCGATCCTCGATGCTCTCAACATCGTGGCCGCCACCGCCGGCAACAAGGTGGTCGAAAAAGCCATCCGCTCCGCCCGGGTCTCGATTGCCCAGGGCAATTCCATCGCCGAACCGCTGCTGGCCACCAAGGTGTTTCCACTCATGGTGGTCCACATGATCTCGGTCGGGGAAAATTCCGGCGCTCTCGATGCCATGCTGGAAAAAGTCGCCGACTTCTATGATGAAGAAGTGGACGTGGCGGTGGACTCGATGACCTCGCTGTTGGAACCCATGCTCATCGTGTTCCTGGGAGTCACTATCGGGGCCCTGCTGGTGGCCATGTATCTGCCGATTTTTCAACTGGGCGATGTGGTTTCCCGGGGAGTCTGACGGTGGCCCCCAACCCAGCAGAGCACCGGCCGAACGAAACCGGAGAGTTGCAGCGCAAGCGCCTCCTGGGAATGCTCCTGGGGCGTTTGGTGCTGGCCCTTTTTTTCCTGGTCCTGACGGTGATCGTGCAGGTCTGGAAGTCCGAATCGGTCCTGGCCGCCCAGCTTGAACCCCTGTACGCATTCAGTTCCATTCTCTTTGTCTACACCATCGTCGGTGCGCTGAGCCTCAAACGGGTCAGGAATCTCAGCCGGTTCGCCCATCAGCAACTATTGTTCGACATCGCCGCGGTCACCTGCCTGGTCTATCTTTCGGGCGGAGTCGACAGCCTTTTCTCATTCCTTTACATGCCGGTGATCATCGCCGCCGCCGTCTTGCTGGGCCGCTCCGGCAGCTTCTGGATCGCGGCCCTTTCCGGGGTTGCCTATGGTCTGCTGCTCGATCTTCAGTATTTCCGCTGGCTGCGGCCGCTTTATCTGACCCCCGTGGAGGCACCGACCACCGCCATCGAAACCTACTTCTATTCGCTGCTCATGGCCCTGGCGGCCTTTTTCGTCACCGCTTACGGCAGCGGCTATCTGACCGAGGAACTGGAGCGCTCCAGGCTTCAAGTGGCCCACCAGCGGCGTGATCTCGCGCGCATCGAACGGCTCCATCAACACATCGTCCGCAGCATGACCAGTGGGCTACTGACCCTCGACGGCTCGGGGATTGTCATTTCCGCCAATCCGGAAGCGCAACGGTTGCTGGCCGGAGCATCGGGGACCCTGATCGGCTCCCAAATCCACGATCTGGTTCCGGACATCGGCGAACTGATTCGCGCCACCCAGATTACCGGAGCGGATCGGGCGGAGCGACGGGAATTCCTGTATCGGGTTCCCGCCGGCGAACCACTGTGCCTGGGTTGCACGTTGTCGGCCTTGCGCATGGACAGCGATGAGCCGCTGGCGACCGGATGGGTGGTGAACTTCCAGGACCTGACCAAGATCAAGAAAATGGAAGAACACCTGCGGCGCCAGGAAAAGATGGCCCTGGCCGGCAAGGTGGCCGCGGAAATCGTCCATGAAATCAAAAACCCCCTGGCGTCCATGAGCGGAGCGGTGCAACTACTCGCCGCCGACCTCGGTGCCGATCCGCTGCATCGCAGACTGACCGGCATCGTCAGCCGGGAGATCGAACGGATCGATCAACTGGTCACCAATTTCCTCTGGCTGGCCCGAGGTTCGCTCAATCTCCATCCGCAATCGGTGGCCCTGGCCGAGGGCCTGCGCGAAGTGGCGGAGTTGATGCGCAGCCGGCATGCCGCCGATTCGGCCGGGCGGTTGCGGCTCGGCATCGAGGATGAACCGCTGGTCTGGATCGATCCGGACCACTTCCGCCAGATCGTCTGGAACCTGGTGCTCAACGGCCTCGAAGCCATGCCCCAGGGCGGCGATCTGAACCTTCGCCTGACCCGGAACGAAGGCGCCGACACTCACCCCGCTGAAGCGTGCCTGGAGGTCCAGGACCAGGGGCCGGGGATTCCGGAGGAACTCAAGGAGCGCATTTTCGAACCCTTCTTCACCACCAAGCGGCGCGGCACCGGGCTCGGCCTGAGCATCGTCTATCAACTGCTGGATCAGGCCGGTGGTCGCCTCGAAGTGGATTCGGTGGTGGGTCTCGGTACCAGCTTCCGGATCTTTTTTCCCCTGAGTTGCGTTTTACCTCTTGTCAAGCCAGTCCGAGATGGTTATATAGCACTCGTTAAGGGTGAGTGCTAACAGGCTCCCCGATCTGATTCATGGTTCGCGGCCGAGGCGTCGGCCGATCATTGGGACAGAAACAAAAGGAGTTCAAAGAATGAAGCTGAAACCGCTCAACGACCGCGTGGTGGTCAAACGCATCGAGGAAGAACAGAAAACCCCGGGCGGCATTATCATTCCCGATACCGCCAAGGAAAAGCCGATTCAGGGTGAAGTGATCGCCGTCGGCAACGGCAAGGTGATGGATGACGGCACCCGCCGGCCGTTGGATGTGGCTGCCGGTGACCGGGTGCTGTACAGCAAGTATGCGGGGACCGAAATCAAGGTCGAAGGCGAAGAACTGCTGATCATGCGCGAAGACGACATCCTCGCCATAGTTGCGAAATAGCCGTTCCGGAATTTTATTTTACCTAACAAAACCTGTCTATTAGGAGGTAAGCTTCATGGCCAAACAGTTGATTTACGATGTCAAGGCTCGCGAAGCCCTGTTGCGGGGCGTGAATGTCCTGGCCGATGCGGTCAAGGTGACCCTGGGTCCCAAGGGCCGCAACGTGGTGATCGAGAAGTCCT
The DNA here is from genome assembly GCA_001873705.1 of Syntrophobacteraceae bacterium CG2_30_61_12. Taxonomy (GTDB): domain Bacteria; phylum Desulfobacterota; class Syntrophobacteria; order Syntrophobacterales; family DSM-9756; genus CG2-30-61-12. Next base: position 1,656 of record MNZR01000091.1, on the reverse strand, counting down.
TCGGCGGTCCCAACGTGACCAAGGACGGCGTCACCGTGGCCAAGGAAATCGAACTGGAAGACAAATTCGAAAACATGGGCGCCCAGATGGTTAAGGAAGTCGCCAGCAAGACCAGCGACGTGGCCGGTGACGGCACCACCACGGCGACCATCCTGGCCCAATCGATTTATTTCGAGGGCTCCAAGTTGGTGGCGGCCGGCGCCAATCCCATGGGCCTCAAGCGCGGCATCGAAAACACCGTGAAGGTGGTGGTCGATGAACTGAAGAAGATCAGCAAACCGACCAAGGACCAGAAGGAAATCGCCCAGGTCGGGACCATTTCCGCCAACAACGACGCCACCATCGGCAACATCATCGCCGAAGCCATGAACAAGGTGGGCAAGGAAGGCGTGATCACGGTGGAAGAAGCCAAGGGCATGGGAACCACCCTGGAAGTGGTGGAAGGCATGCAGTTCGATCGCGGCTACATTTCGCCCTATTTCGTCACCGATCCGGAAAAGATGGAAGTCATTCTGAACGAACCCCTGATCCTCATCAACGAAAAGAAGATCAGCAACATGAAGGACTTGCTGCCGGTGCTCGAACAGATCGCCAAGATGGGCAAGCCGCTGCTGATCGTCGCCGAGGATGTGGAAGGCGAAGCTTTGGCCACCCTGGTGGTGAACAAGCTGCGCGGCACCCTCCAGGTGTGTTCGGTGAAGGCGCCCGGTTTCGGTGATCGGCGCAAGGCCATGCTGGAAGACATCGCGGTCCTCACCGGCGGCCAGGTGATCAGCGAAGACAAGGGCATCAAGCTGGAAAACGTGAACCTGAACGACCTCGGCAGCGCCAAGACCATTCGCATCGATAAGGACAACACCACCATCGTCGACGGTGCCGGCGACCGGGCCACGCTGGAAGGTCGGGTCCGCCAGATCCGCAGCCAGATCGATGAAACCACCAGCGACTACGATCGGGAAAAACTCCAGGAACGCCTGGCCAAACTAGTCGGTGGAGTGGCCGTGATCAGTGTCGGCGCCGCCACGGAAACCGAGATGAAAGAGAAGAAGGCGCGCGTGGAAGACGCTCTTAACGCCACCCGCGCGGCCGTGGAAGAAGGAATCGTTCCGGGCGGCGGCGTGGCCTACCTGCGCTGCCTGGCCGCGGTCGGAAACATGCAGGTGAGCGGGGATGAAGCTCTGGGCCGCAACATCGTCAAGCGCGCCCTCGAGGAACCGGCCCGGCAGATCGCCAACAACGCAGGCGAGGAAGGTTCCGTGATCGTGCAGAAGCTGAAAGACGGTACCGGGGCGTTCGGCTACAACGCGGACAGCGGCGAATTCTGTGACCTGATCGAAGCCGGGGTCATGGATCCCACCAAGGTGACCCGGTCGGCGCTGCAGAACGCCGCCAGTGTCGCGGCCCTGATGCTCACCACCGAATGCATGGTGGCGGACCTGCCGAAAAAGGATCAGGCTCCGGCTCCGGGCATGGGCGGCATGCCGGGCGGCGATATGTACTAGAATAAGCCTTAATGGGAGCGCGATGAGCGCTTCCCTTTCGGGCACTTTAGGGTCAAGAAAAGGCACTCCAGGTGAGTGCCTTTTTTCTTATTGGGTGTGGATCTTTTAGAACAACCTCTTTGAGTGGAGAGGCCGAGCCATTCGTAGGTCGGGT
>MNZR01000118.1:8166-8401 GCA_001873705.1 Syntrophobacteraceae bacterium CG2_30_61_12 | reverse complement strand
GCTCTCTTGCGGTCATTCGCGACGCCCTGGCGGCGGTGGCGGCCAATACCGGGGTGCGGCTGGACTACGCCGCTCTCAACCCGGTCGACGATCCGGGCACCCTGGATCTGCTCCGGCGCGGCGCCACCATGGGGGTCTTTTACGTGGAATCACCGGCCATGCGCCAGCTTCAGCAAAAGACCGGGCGAGGCGATTTCGAGCACCTGGTGATCCATTCCTCGATCATTCGACCGGC
>MNZR01000118.1:0-8157 GCA_001873705.1 Syntrophobacteraceae bacterium CG2_30_61_12 | reverse complement strand
CTACATCCGGGAGTACCTCCGGCGCCTGCACGGGGGCGCCTATCAGCCGATCCACCCGAGCCTCGAGGACCTGCTCAAGGAAACCTACGGGATCCTGGTCTACCAGGAACAGGTGGTGCTCACCGCGATGATCCTGGCCGGTTTCGACTGGGGAGAAGCGGACGGATTGCGCAAGGTGTTGAGCAAGAAAAGCCCGCGGCGGCTGGCCGATTACCGGGAGCGGTTCGCCGCCGGTTGCACCCGGCGCGGCGTGAGCGCCGAGGTGATCGAAACGGTCTGGGACATGTTCACGTCGTTTGCCGGTTATTCCTTTTGCAAACCCCATTCCGCGTCCTACGCCCTGGTGAGCTTCAAGTCGGCCTACCTCAAGGCCCACTACCCGGCCGAATTCATGGCCGCGGTGATCGCCAACGGCGGCGGCTACTACACCACCTACGCCTACCTTGCCGAAGCCCGGCGCCTGGGGCTGAAGGTCCTCGGCCCGGATATCAACCGCGGCGGCTGGGCCTACCGGGGCCGCGGTGCTCAAATCCGAATGGGATTGATGCAACTGCATGGGGTGGATGAAGGAGCGATCCACCGGTTGATCGAGGAACGGGAACGGCGCGGCCCGTTTCGCTCACTCGCCGATCTGCTCGATCGGGTCCGGCTGCGGCCGGCTGATGGCGCGGTGCTGGTGAAAAGCGGCGCGCTCGACTGCCTGGCCGCCGGACTCAACCGGCCCCAGTTGCTGTGGCTGCTGAGCGCCCGGCTGCAAAGCGCGCAGCGGGCGCGGCATGACCGCAACCGGTCCTGGGTCCCGGAGGCCGGCTCCGATTCACGCTCGGTGCCGCCACTGGAAGATTGCAGGGACGAGCAGATCCGGGATCAGGAATTGGAAGCGTTGGGTTTCGTTTTGTCCGCCCATCCCCTCACCCCGTACCGAAAAGCGCTGGGGCCGACCGGCCGCGGCATGGTCCTGGCTCGCGACCTGGCTCGGTGGCTGGGACGCAGGGTCCGGGTCTTGGGCTGGCCCCTGTGCCGCAAGGAAGTGCTCACCCGCGACGGGGAAGCCATGGAATTCGTGACCTTCGAAGACGAATCGGGCCTCTACGAAACCGTCTTTTTTCCGGAGGCCTTCAAGCGCTTTTGCAGCCGTCTCGACCGCGACCGCGCCTATTGGCTGGAAGGGAAGGTGGAGCAGGAATACGGCGCGTTGAACCTGGTGGTGGATCGCCTGCACGCCTTGCCGCTGCCGGGCTCAGACGATCACGCTCCGGCGGGCGGCGCAAGGCGAACAAAGGATTGGGGCGGGATGCCCAGGGCCGTGACCGGCATGGAGGGAAAATCTCGATCGGGCATCTCGCCCCAAACTGCACTCACGATTCATAGTGGATGGGCTCGCCCATCTCCTTAAAGCTGAAGTTATAGAACACATTGTGACCGTTGTAGTCAAGCACCCTCAAATCGTCGCTCTGATGCAGGTCCCCCAAGACGATCGAATACTGCAGACCGTACTTTTTCTGCACCCGTTCGATGGGGATTTCCCGGGCGACAAATTTCTTGATCCCCTTGGCCTGGAGCTTTTCGATGAACTTGGGGTCATCGAAGGCCTGGTAGCTGGTGAGGATGAGAATGGGTCCGGTCCCGGTAAAAACGATTCCTGCTTTCATGGCTTGTCTCCTTTCCCGTGGGTTGAAAACTTGGGCAAAACCCGCCCCGGCAGGCCGAGTCGGCTGTTCTCGATCGATCAGAAGCGGTCGCACGGGGAAAGCAGTCAAGTGAGGGGGGAGCCCCCCCTGGAGGTCTTCAAACCATCAAGCCGCATGAGACCCAGCCGCGTTTTCTCGGCTTCCTGCTTGATTAGATCTGATCCGCTCGAATTCGGCAAGTCCCCCATCGGTCGGTTCCGCCGCGACCACCGTTGCAAGCCAAATTCCAACAGCGGCTCGGCATTGCATCCGATCTCCGGTTGTGCTAGCTCAACCTGACCGGTTGCGAAGATCGCAACCGGGCAAGGTGGTGGCCACGCCCCCGGGGGCATCGGTGGATACGGTTGATTCGAAAGGCAAGATAACGATGAAGCAATACGTGGTGGACCAGTTGCGGGAAGAGGATTATGACGCCATCCTGAAGTACCTGAAAGAGCATGCGGAGGAATCCGTGCTCGGGGAGATTTTCTGGGTCGAGTTGCCCCCGGAGATCTACAGTGAAGTGCAGGGGGAACACCAGGAATGCCGCCCGTTTTGCTTTGCCGTCAACTTGAACCGCAAACAGGTCAGCTTCGAATGGCTGATCCGCAGCCGCCAGCGAATGCGCTGCACTTGCATCGCCTATGCAAACCCGCGCCAGCGCGACCACATCATTGACTTTGCCGACCGCATGCTGGATCAGCTCAAATTGAAACTGTAACGGCGACGGATCCTTGGACCGGCGCCGGCTCAACCCCGACGTCGCCGGAACACCCCGATCGGGCCGGCCGGCGCTGATCTCCGCCTGATACCGGCGCCGGCAGCGGCGGGTCGCTGGTCATGCAGGCGATTGCGGGGAATTCCTCGCGGATGATGAGACCTTCACGCCCTTCTCCAACAAGGGTTCGATGCCCTGTCCGGGGGCTATCCGGCCGTTCCCGACAACTCCGCCCGGCCCAAGACCGTTTCGAATATCCTGAGGGTGCGTGACATTTCTTGACAGCCCGAAGCAAAACCGCTATAGGCTTATCGCACACGGTTGGGGATGTAGCTCAGCTGGGAGAGCGCAGCCTTCGCAAGGCTGAGGTCGCCGGTTCGATCCCGGTCATCTCCACCACAACTAACTCCCTATCTATCCGGCGAAATCACGAGGACCCGCTAGCCAAGCGGGTTTCCTCGTTTCTGAACCACCCAAAACAACCCATGACATCCCTTGACAACACGCCATGAAGCAGGACACAAATTGCGTGCACACGCAAAAAACCCTGATTATACCGGTTAAGGGTAAAAAGTTTCATTTCGTGTGCACTCTTTCCCGGGAGCGCGGGCATCTTGCCCGCTTTTGAAAATGAAACATCTGATCCTAAACCAGTATATAACGGATTGGGGGGTGCCTTGGATTAAGCGGGAGTTGCTTCAGTGCCGCGGAGCTCTTTCACGCCGCGGGCCTGATTCCGATCCGTTCCGTGTAGGTCTGGGTGTGCGGAGCACTCCCTGACGATCCGGCGCGGGAACGCGGATTGGAGGCGTCGCGGCGCACCGTCGGGTAGCTCCCGCTGGTCGCAACCCGACCTACGGCGACATCATCGCACCCCGATTTGATGGCGCTCACTTTCTTCCGGCGCACGGTACTCGGGAGTGGCCGAAACGATGATCATCGCAAGATGGTATCTCGCGAGGAGAGACGAAGACGACGATCAGCCATGATATCGAATGGATGATCAGCGGGTCCGGTTCGCTCCGGGGGCCTGGTCCCGCAACTGCCAGGCGGCGATCAGGAACCGGTCGATGCGGTCGAGCACGCCGCGGCAGCGGCCGCCGTGGTGCATGTGGGAGCCGAACAGGTCGGCGCGAAGCTGATCCACCGTCGGATTGACGCTGCCGATCTTGCTCAGCACCGCCGCTTGGGTTGAAACCTTTTCTTCCAGCAGGAGCCATTGCGCCCGCCGGCAGAACTCCTTCACTTCGGCTTCCAGTTGGCGGGCTGGTTGCAACCAGCCGCCGGCCGCCCGGCCGGAATCCACCAGATGCGGCCAAACGTCGCGGAGGTAACCCAGGGTCACCGCCATGCTTCCGTATTCGAGGCCGCGCAGTCCGCGGCGCCAGTTGAGCAGCCACGGGGTGCGCCAGTCCCAGAGCAGGTGGCGACGGCCGAAATCGATCAGATCGTCAACCGTCGCGCGGGCGCGTTCGAGGTGGTAAAGGCTCCCCGGGCAGGGCGGTTCGGGAAGCACCGATTGCGGCTTGCCGGCACCCAGGGGAACGTGGGCGGCAGCCTGGCGATCCAGGTACTGGAGCAGGTTTCGGAACAGCCGCCGGCCCCAGGCATCGCCGGGCGTTTCCAGGTGCGGGTAACTCAGCACCAGCCGGCCGTGACCGTGGGTGGCTTCGATAATGGCCGGTTCCCCCATCAGACGCTGTGGGTCCAGATGGATCCCGTAGCGGGCTTCCCACTCGGCCCAGGGAATCGGGCCGGGAAAGTCGGCCAGGTCCCGAAGCGGCAGATCGGCTGCGCAAAAATCCCGGCCGACCGCCCGATAGCGCGCCACGACACTCACCCCGGCGGCCCGCGGCGGTTCGAACTGAGAGGGCCACCAGATGTGGCTGGGGAGCACGCGCGGCAGGTCCTGCCAGGCGGGATGCGGGGCACTCTCCGGTTCGCCGGCCGGAGCGATCCAGACCGCGCCGCTCACGTTGGGCAGACGCCGCTCCACCGGCAGGCGTCGGACCGGGACCAGATCGAGGGAACCGGGACCGTTCAGGGCCAGGCCGGCGCCGCCGCAAAAGCCGAGATAGCTCCCGCCGCCGGCGATAAACCGAAGCAGGGCCGCCCGGCCGCCGTCGCCCAGGGCGCGCAGCTTGTGCCCGGCCCAGCCGCCCGGCACCACCAGGACCCGGAACCGTTCGAGCGCGCCGCCGCCGATCGCTGTCGCGTCCAGGAACCGGGCCGGGACCTCAAGTTCGGTTAGGGCATCGCGGCAAATGAGGCCCCAGACCAAGGACTGATCGGCCAGCACGGCCACCGGCGGGGCGTTCCAGGAAGCCCGAAGTCCAGCTTCGGGACTCACGAATCGCCATCCTGGTCCGGCTCGCTCAGATCTACCAGACCGGCTTGCTTGATCGCCGCCACCCCGCCCTGCAGATTGGCGGCGTTGGTGATCCCGGCGTGGCGCAACTGGAGCAGCGCTTCGTAGGACCGCACCCCGGAATTGCACACCAGCACCAGGCGTTTGTCTTTCGGCACCTCGGCCAGGCGCTCGCCCAGGGTTTCCTGGGGGATGTTGACCCAGCGGTCGCCGAAGCGATCAACGAATGGCGCCGCGTTTTGGGGTCCGCGCACATCAAGGCAGAGCACTTCGGGATCGGGGTCGGCGCCGAGGAAGCAGCGTTCGAAATCTTCCGGGTCGATCGGAGCATTGAAGCCGTCGAGAATGTTTTCGGCCGTGTTGCCGAGCGCGTTCACGATATCGAGCGCCGACGAAAACGGCGGCGAGTAAGCCAATTCCAGATTGGACAGGTCTTCGATCGTGGCCTTGTAGGGAAGCAAGGCGGCGATGCTGTTGATCCGCCCGTTGAGCGCGTCGCCATTGCGGCTGAGGCCCTGAACGCCGAGCAGTCGACGGGTTTTCCGGTCCACCGTGATCAGCAGGGTCATGAGGTCCTGGGTCGGGTAAAAATGCGCCCGATCGGCCTGCACCACCAGGGCGTGGACCGCATCGAAGCCTTCCGCGCGCGCCCGGGCGGCGGTGAGGCCGGCGGCGGCCACCGCCAGATCGAAGATCTTCACGGTAAAAGCGCCGACTGTACCGGCAAAGGTCGCGTGGCCGCCGGCGATGTTGGTGCCGATGATCCGGCCCTGGCGGTTGGCGAGGGACCCTTGCGGGAAAAACACCGGTTCACCGGTGAGGCGATGGGTGATTTCAATGCAGTCGCCGCCGGCGTAAATGGCCGGGTCCGAGGTTCGCAAGCGGCCGTCGACCACAATTCCACCCCGGGGCGAAACCAGCAGGCCGGCGTCCCGGGCGAGAGCGGAATTCGGCCGCACGCCCACGGCGGTGATCACCAGATCGGCATCAAGCACCCGGCTGCCGGTTTTGACCCGGAGCGCCCCCTCCGCTTCGGCTTCCGCGGCGGTGATGGCTTCGACCGATTCGTTCAGATGCACTCGAACGCCGTGTTCTTCCAGATGATGCAGCACCATCCGGGCGAGATCCGAATCGAGAATCCCCGGCAGTACCTGGGGCGCGATTTCCACCAGGGTGGTTTCCACGCCCCAGAGATCGTTCAGGGCTTCCGCCATCTCGCAGCCGATGGCGCCGGCGCCGATGATCACCGCCCGATCCACTTCACCCTTGGCGATTTGGTCCTTGATCGCCATGGCCTGATGCAGATTGCTCACGCTCATCACCCCGGGCAGATCGATACCGGCGATGGGCAACCGGTTGGGACGACTGCCGGTGGCCAACACCAGGGTATCGTGGGGGATTTCTTCTTCCTGACCCGATGGCAAAGCGCGCACCGCCACCCGTCGATTGGCCCGGTCGATGGCCAGGGCCCGGGTCCGGTTGCGCACCCGCACCCCCTTGGCGGTTTCGAAGAATTCCGGGGAACGCAGCATGTGAAAGCTGGTGGACATCAGTTCGCGCACATCGCTGATCTCTCCCGAAACGAAATAGGGAATGCCGCAGCCGCCGTAGGAAATGTGTTCGTCCTGATCGATCATGAGCACGTCCCAGTCGGGCTTCAAACGCTTCAGGCGGCAGGCCACCTTGGGGCCGAGAGCGACGGCGCCGATGATGACGATCCGTTGTACCGACATAATCCGCTTCCCTTTCGTGCCGGCTTCGCTACTGGTTGCCGAAGCCTCTGATGGCCCCGCAGTCCGGGCAGGTCCAGGTGATGCCGTTGCAGGTCATGCCCCAGAAATTTTCTTCCATGCAATCGGAACAGATCATGAACCCGCACGGGCAGGTCCAGCAAAACGGCTGTTCCCGGTTGCAGGTGGAGCAGATATAGATTTCGGGCCGGCGCCGTTTGGCCGGCCGCCGCTTGGGTTCCGGTTTCGGTTCCAAGTCGATCATGATGAGTGATTCCATGGGTTCGCCGTAGGCGTTCCCGCACCGGGCCGTGGCCCTGGATTGAGTGAGAAAGCCGGCTCACGCAAAGGCGCAAAGCCGCGAAGAACCGGATGCCCCGGGACTGAGCGCGGCACCGCCCAGCCTAAGCCTCGGGGATGCGCTTCTTGGCGCCCACCGCGAGATCGTGGATGGGAATCACGATATCGGCCAGATCGCGAATTTTCTGGATGCTGTCGTAGGCATCCCGAACATCGATGTGGACGCCCGAGGCCACGGCCGGGCCGCTCGCCGGGAAGTTCTTGTCGTTGCAGCAGAACCCGGTGATGATGGCGCGCCCGGCACGGGTATTCACCGCCACCGACTGACCGCCGGGGGTGTGCCCGGGGCTGAAAATGAGATCGATCCCGTCGCGCAAGTGGGTGTCGCCGTCGACCAGTTCCACCCGCACGTCATCCAGCAGGTCCGGGTAGTAGCGGTGGTCGATCGGATGCGGGTTTTTGAAGAATTCGTATTCCTTGCGCTGGGCGATCACGGTGGCGTTGGTGCACTTGGTGTCGTTTTCGCAGTGATCGTTGTGCAGATGGGTGTGAATGATCAGATCGATGTCTTCCGGGCGCAGTCCCACCGTGGCCAGTGCGTCTTCGAATTCGAGGATCTCCAGACCGTATTTTTTGCTCACCTCGGGGGGCACCATGAACTGTTCGAGACCGGTGTCCACCAGGATTTTTTCCGGACCGCCTTCCAGGTAGAAGGCATAAATCGGGATCCAGATGCGCTGGCCGTAGCCGCGCAGATAGGTCATGATGCCCTGATCGGTTTCGTTGGCACCGATCACCAGTGGCCGAATCACGTATTCCCGCATGAGCTTCACTCCCTGTGCGATGACTCACCCTCCACGGCGGACCGAGAGTCCGTCCTGACAACCCCGACGGTAACAGATCTGCTAAACCATTTTTGGCGATGTTTCAAGCACGCTCTGACCAAGCTGGATCTTCGACATGGCGACCTCGGCATCCCGGCAGCGCACGGGAGCGCGGCAGCCGGCCCAATGGTCACATGACGGAACCTCATAACCGTGGCGACTGTCTTCCGTGGCCTTAAACCGGCAAACGCTAAATATAACGGATTTGGGGGCACCTTGGATTAAGCGGGAGTTGCATCAGGGCCGCGGAACTCCTTCATGCCGCGGGTGTCATTCCGATCCGTTCCATGTATACCGGTTTAGGATCGGATGTTTCATTTTCAAAAGCGGGCAAGATGCCCGCGCTCCCGGGAAAGAGCGCACACGAAATGAAACTTTTTACCCTTATCCGGTATAATATCCACACCAAGGGGTTGATGATCCTCGGCAGCTTCCTCAAGCAGCGGTTCGCCCACAACAAGCCCATTTCGCTGTCCGCCTCCATTTG
>MNZR01000274.1 GCA_001873705.1 Syntrophobacteraceae bacterium CG2_30_61_12 | reverse complement strand
CATGTTGGCCGAAACATCGGCGAAGTAGGTGGGAGTGCCCAGCAGGATGCCGTCGGCGGCAATCATCTTGGCGAGATAGTCGTTGAGTTCGTCTTTCGGCCCACCGCAGTGTTGGTCCTTGTTCTTGAAGCATTTATAGCAGGCGATGCAGCCCTGGAGGTTTTTCCCGGCCAAATCCACCAGTTCCGTTTCGATCCCGGCGGGTTCCAGTTCCGTCATGACCGTTTTGAGAAGAATGCCGGTGTTGCCGTTTTTGCGCGAACTGCCGTTGAAAGCGACCACCTTCATAGCCCACCTCGCTGGTGAAAGAGTGAATGAACCCTATCCGGAGAGAACAATCCGTTGCCTCAATGCCCCGTATCTTGACGGCATTGCCGGTTGTTTTCAAGGTTTTGTTGTTTGTGCGTTGTCACCGGCGGCGAAATTTGCGATGCTGTAGCGCTTCTGAAACGATGGCTCGGCCGCTCGGGGGAGCGAAAATGGGCTTCGACAAACCAGTCTTAACCATCGTTGGGGCCATTTCATCAAGATCCACCACAGAGGCACGGAGAACACGGAAAAAGGATCTTCTCTGTGTCCTCCGTGTCTCTGTGGTGAAAATCTTTCGCGGTGGCCGAAACGATGACCATCACCGATAAACCTCAATCGATGTACGGGTGATCCATGCGGGTGATGACCTTCAATCTGCGTTTTGAAAACGATCGCGACGGCGACAACGCCTGGATTTACCGCCGCGATTCGGTGTGCCGGCTGGTCCGGCGTTACGCTCCGGCGTTGCTCGGCACCCAGGAAGGGCGCTGGACCCAGTTGCTGTATCTCGCCGAGCAGCTGCCGGACTACCAACTGCACGCCCCGAATCGAATCATTGACGACACCTGCCAGTACCCCACCCTGTTTTACCGAAAGGACCTGTTCTATCCGAGAGACGGCGCTGAATTCTGGCTTTCCACCCGACCGCGGATCCATCGGAGCATGGATTGGGACAGCGCCTTCCCGCGCATGATGAGCTGGGCCGGCCTGATTGTGGGGAAAGGCCTGATGCCGCTCAGGGTAGCGGTGACCCACCTGGATAACATCGGCCGCACCGCTCGCCTGGAACAGGCGCGACTGCTGGCGGCCTGGGTCCGCAAGCAACAGGGGGCGACCATTCTGATGGGCGATTTCAACGATCATCCCGGTTCCTCCGTCCATGCCGAACTGACCGCCGCCACCACCGGGCTCGCCGACACCTGGCAGAGCCTCGAACGGCCGGAAGACGAAACCGGCTTCACCCACCACGGATTCAACGGCATTCCGGCCAAGACCCGAATGGACTGGATCCTGGTTTCCGACCACCTTCAGGTTGTGGACGTCGGTATCGCCCGCGATCACGAACAGGGGCGTTATCCATCGGATCATTTCCCCTGTTGGGCCGATCTGGACTGGAAACCGTAAACCATCGACCGACGACAAGAAGGACTGTTCATGAAGGACAATATCCGCGTTGCCATGATTCAACCCAAACCGTATCCGGAATTCGCCGATCCCAGGAACCTGGGCCACGCGCTCATGCTGCTGGAAAAACTGCGGGGCGAAACGGTGGATGTGGTGTGCTTTCCCGAATATTTCCCCTATCACGGGGAAGAAGAACTGGCTCAGGCGGCGCGCCAACTCGAAGCCCACATCGTTGCCGGACTGGTGGAGCAGGACGGTGACCGGCGCTACAACACCGCCACCCTCATTGACCGTTCCGGGAGGGTCTTGGGGCGCCAGCGCAAACGCAACGTCGGCGCCTTGGAACGCGACCGGCTGGGGATTTCCCCCGGCGACAACATTTTCCGGGCCTTCGCCACCGATTTCGGCAAGGTCGGCATTCCGGTCTGCATCGACTTCTGGGGCCAGCCGGACGCGGCCGGCCAACTGGCCGATCAAGAAGCGGAAATCATCTTCAACATCAGCATCTTCCCGATCCTTCGGGGGCACTGGAAGACCGGCGCCATGGTCCGGGCCTTCGACAATTTTCTGCCCGTGGTCGGGGTCAACACCGCCGACTACAACGCACTCATCGACGGCAAGCACTACCACCAGCACGGCGGCGGCAGTTTCGTCCTGCAGCCGCCGAAGCTGCTCGATCGCCAGGCGTTCAACCGCTGGTTTCGAAGCTTCGACAATGTCCGCGACTGGCAGTTGATCGAACTCGAGGAACTGGAACAGATCCACGTGCAGGAAATCAATCTGTCCACGGTGCGCCGCTACCGGCGCGATTTCTGGAAGCGCTTCGGGATCGAACGCCGCTGAAAGGGTAAAATCATGGGTCGGCCGCAACGAAAAATCTATCTCAGCATGAAGACGCTACCCGACGCGCGCGAGATCTGGCAACGGCATACCGAAGCGCTGCGCACCGCCGTTGAAACCATCGCCACCCGCGAAGCCCTCGGGCGAATCACCGCCGAACCGGTCCGCGCCGCGCTTTCGGTCCCTCACTATCACGGCGCCGCCATGGACGGGATCGCGGTGCGCGCCCGGGACACCTTCGGCGCCGGCGAAGTCAATCCCAAGCGCCTGATTCTGGGTGAATCCGCCTTCCCGGTGGATACCGGGGACCCGCTGCCGCCGGAAACCGATGCGGTGATCATGGTGGAACAGATCCAACCGGAAACCGAACGCGAAGTGGAAATCCGGGCCGCCGCCTTCCCCTGGCAGCACGTGCGTAAGGTGGGCGAAGACATGGTCGCCGGTGAACTGCTGCTGCCCCAGAGCCATCGCCTGCGGCCGGCCGATCTGGGCGCCCTGCTGGCGGCGGGCGTGGCCCGGGTGCCGGTGCGGCGGCGGCCGCGGGTGTGGGTGCAGCCCACCGGCACCGAACTGCTGGCGGCCGACCGGGCGGAATCGGCCAGGCCGGGCCAGATCGTGGAATTCAACGGCACCGTGCTGACGGCCCTGGTGAGCGACTGCGGCGGGGAAGCGCGGCTCCGCGAGGTCATCCCCGACGACTACCAGAGCCTGCTCGAAATGCTCCGCCAGGCGGTGCGGTCGGACGCCGATCTGGTCCTGATCAACGCCGGTTCGTCGGCCGGGAGCGAAGACTACACCGCCGGACTCATCGCCGAACTGGGCCAGGTGCTGGTGCACGGGGTCACCATGATGCCCGGAAAACCGGTGATGCTGGGCCTGGTGGAAGGCAAACCGGTGATTGGGGTGCCCGGCTACCCGGTTTCCGCGATCCTCGCCTTCGAACAGTTCGCGCGCCCGCTGCTGTTTTCCATGCAGGGAATGCCGACCCCGGCCGAACCGGAAGCGACCGCGACGCTCGGGCGCAAACTGCCCTCAAGGCTGGGCCTGGAAGAATTCGTTCGGGTCATCCTCGGCCGCGTTAAAGACCGGCTGGTGGCCATGCCGCTGCAGCGCGGCGCCGGGGTGATCACCTCGCTCACCCGGGCCGACGGTCTGCTGCGCATCCCTCAGGAACAGGAAGGTCTGGATCTCGGCACGGCGGTCCGGGTGCGCCTGCTGCGCTCGGCCGATCAACTGGATCACACCCTGATCATGATCGGCAGCCACGACAACACCATCGATCTGCTGGTCAACGAACTGAAGCGCCGCGACAGCCGGTTGCACCTGTCGTCGAGCAACGTGGGGAGCCTCGGCGGGCTCATGGCCATTCGCCGCGAACAGGCGCATCTGGCCGGCTCCCACCTGCTCGATACCGCCACCGGCGGCTATAACCAGAGCTATGTCGAACGCTATTTGAAGGACTGCCCGCTGCGCCTGATCCAACTGGCGCGCCGGCAGCAGGGCCTGCTGGTGGCCAAGGGCAACCCTAGGGGGATCGCCTCGATCGCTGATCTGACCCGGGCCGATCTCCGCTTCGTCAATCGTCAGGCAGGATCCGGCACCCGCATCCTGCTCGATCACCAACTGGCGCTGGCGGGGATTGCCGCCGACCGGATCCAGGGATACGACCGCGACGAATACACCCACATGGCGGTGGCGGTAGCCGTGCTGAGCGGCGGCGCCGACTGCGGCATGGCCATCCATGCCGCCGCTCGGGCGCTCAATCTCGATTTCATCCCGATCACCGAGGAACGCTACGACCTGGTGGTTCCCGACTGGAGCCTGAACGATCCCAAGGTCCAAATGCTGCTGGAAATCATCGAAACGCCGCGCTTTCGCGACCTGGTCACCGCGCTCGGCGGCTATGACCCGAGCCGCTCGGGCACCCTCGAAGGGCGCTGGACCGGCAGCACCTGGGCGGAAGAGAACCGCTGACGAATGTGCCGCGCTGGGCCGCTGGCTGGAATCTAAGTGACCCGGACCTACCCATTCGGCCCCCGCGGGCGAAGAGCGATCGGTTTCAATAACCCGATCTGGTTAAGCCCGAATGACCGCAACGGGATATTGAGGGAAGATCGAATCCCGCGTGATGATGGTCAAATCTTCACAAATTGCTTGAGCGATCAAGATGCGGTCGAAGGAATCGCGGTGGAGGGTCGGCAAATCTTTTATCGCATCGGCATGGTGAATCGTTATGGGCAAGAATTCAAAAGCTTGCTTCATCAGCACCGACATGAAACTGTCCGGCACAGCCAGTTTGCCCAATCCCTGTTTGATCCGGATTTCCCAAATAGTGGCCGCACTGACGAAAACGAGATCCTCTTTATTTTTGATGAGTTCTCTGGCCTCATCGGACAGGTCTGGGGCATCGTCCAGCCACCAAAGCAAAACGTGAGTGTCCAGCAAGAAGTTCACTTGGATATGATCCCGAATGCCCGTGCAAGGTCTTCCGGAAGGCGGTCGAAATCATCGGCTATTTTGATCTGTCCTTTGAGCGCGCCAGGCTTGCGGTCGGCATCCGGATGTTCATATCGAACCAACCGCGCGACGGGCTTTCCTTCCTTGCCGATAATGACCTCTTCGCCGGCCATTACCTTGTCCACCAAGACAGAGAGCTGAGATTCGGCCTCTGAAATATTCGTGATGAGCATTGGAACAGCTCCTTCGCGACCGGGCGCCGAGCGCGGTTGCAGCCGGCGCGGCCGGCGCGGCCGGTTCACTCGTTCGGGTGGGTCGGTTCGCCCTGTTCGTCGCGGCGCTTTTGGACCATTCGCTTGGTTTCGTTGATCCGTTTGGTGATGAGAATGGAGCGGGGGCAGGCCAGGGTGCATTGGAAATGATTCTGGCAGCGCCAGACGCCGCCCGGCTGATCGAGGACCGGCAGCCGCTGGTCGAGACCCCGGTCGCGGCTGTCGGCGAGGAACCGGAACGCCTGAACGAGCGCCGCCGGACCCAGGAATTCGGGATGCTCATCGAACATCGGGCAGGCTGAATAGCAGGACGCGCACAGAATGCAGTTGGTGGCGTCATCGAAGCGCAGGCGCTGTTCCTGGGACTGCCGGAATTCCCCCGCCGCCGGTGGGGCATCGGCGATCAGAAACGGTTTGACTTCCCGGTATTTCCTGAAAAACTCGCTCTGATCGACGATCAGGTCCCGCTGCACCGGGAAATGCCGGAGTGGTTCCAGAACCACCGTGGCCTTGTCTTCGGTGGCCACATCCTTGATCAGGGTTTTGCAGGCGAGGCCGTCGCGGCCGTTGATGCGCATGGCGTCCGAACCGCACACCCCGTGGGCGCAGCTTTTGCGGAAGGCCAGGCTGCCGTCCTGGAAGCGTTTGACTTCCATGAGGGCGTCCAGCAGCCGTTCGTTCGGGTCCACTTCCACCAGATAGTCTTGGTAATAGGGCTGATCATCGGTTTCCGGATTGTAACGCCGGATTTTCAGGGTGACCTGCATGGTCGGCTCCTTTGCCGCGGTTGGGCCTCAGTAGGTACGGGGTTTCGGTTCCCAAACGGACACGTCCACCGGCTTGGCGTCCATCCGCACCTGTTCCTGCTCCAGATAGGCCAGGCTGTGCTTGAGCCAGTTGACGTCGTCGCGGTCCGGGAAATCTTCACGGCTGTGCGCGCCTCGGCTTTCTTCGCGAGTGAGGGCGGCACTCGCGGTGATCAGGGAAAGATCCAGCAGGTTACCGAGTTCGATCAGTTCCAGGAGATCGGTGTTGAAAGCCCGGCTTCGGTCCTGGACCCGAACGTCACGGTAGCGACCGTGCAGTTCCCGGAGGCCTTCCAGAGCCTGGCGCATGGCCGCGGCGTTGCGGTAGATGCCGACCTGTTGCATCATCAGGGTCTGCATCCGGTCGGCGAGGTGCCCGCCGTGAGGACCGGGCTTGCCGTCGGTCAGCCGGGCGATCCAGGCGCTCGCTTGGGCGGCGGCGTCAGCGCCCAGCCTGGGCGGCGGCGCGTCTTTGACGTAAGCGGCGATGTGGCGACCGGCACGGCGCCCGAACACCACCAGGTCGAGCAGACTGTTGGTGCCGAGCCGGTTGGCCCCGTGCACCGAAACGCAGGCGCATTCGCCGACGGCGTAAAGACCGTCCACCACGGTCCCGCGCGCATCGCCCAGCACCCGCCCGTGGATATCGGTGGGGATTCCGCCCATGGCGTAATGGGCGGTGGGCAGCACCGGGATCGGCGCGAGAGCCGGATCGATCCCCAAATAGGTCCGGCAGAAGCTGGTGATGTCCGGGAGTTTGGTCCGCAGCGTTTCGGCGCCGAGATGGGTGGCGTCCAGGTGCACGTAATCATCGATCCGGCGATCGCCGCGGATCCCGTTTCCGGCCCTGAGTTCGGTCATGATCGAGCGGGCCACGATATCGCGCGGCGCCAGGTCCACCAGGTTCGGCGAATAGCGTTCCATGAACCGTTCTCCGGAGCGGTTGCGGAGGATCCCGCCTTCCCCTCGGACCGCTTCGGAAATGAGGATCCCCAGGCCTTTGATGCCGGTCGGGTGGAACTGATAGAATTCCATGTCTTCCAGAGGAATGCCGCGGCGCGCGCAGATCGCCGGGCCGTCTCCGGTGTTGGCGTGGGCGTTGGAAGTGACCTTGAACAGGCGGCCGAAGCCGCCGGTGGCGAACAGCACCGCCTTGGCGGCAAAGCTGTGGATGGCGCCGGTGGCCAGTTCCACCGCCACCACGCCGGAGCACTGGTTCTGGTCCAGGATCAGATCGATCACCTGGAATTCGTCGAAAAACGCCACCTGATTCTTGATGCATTGCTGATACAGGGTCTGCAGGATCATGTGCCCGGTGCGATCGGCCGCGTAACAGGCGCGCCGCACCGGCGCTTCGCCGAAGTTGCGGGTGTGACCGCCGAAGCGGCGCTGGTCGATCCGACCGTCGGCGGTGCGATTGAAGGGCAAGCCCCAATGTTCCAAATCATAGACCGCCTGGATGGCTTCTTCGGCCATGGTTCGAGCGGCCTGCTGATCCACCAGGTAATCGCCGCCTTTCACCGTATCGAAGGCGTGCCATTCGGGCCGGTCATCTTCCACGTTGCCCAGCGCCGCGCTGATCCCGCCCTGGGCGGCGCCGGTGTGGCTGCGGATCGGGTAGAGCTTGGACAGGACCGCGGTCCGCGATTGCCGGCCGGCTTCCAGCGCGGCGTACAAACCGGACCCGCCGGAACCGACGATGACCGCATCGAAAGCATGCAACACAGGGCACCTCCATGACCCGAGCGGGAAACCGCCACCAGGGCTCATCAATAAAGCTCTCAGAATCAGATGTGGGTGCGCAAAACAAGCACTGTCGCCATTGTAACCGATTCGCTCCGGTATGCAAGCCGCCGCCGGCGCCCTGGCACCTGAAACGGCAGCCAGAAGCCAGTGCGTTCTGAATGCTACCGCTGGTGCCGAAGGCAATCCTTCGTTCAGGGCACTCCACCGCCCGCACCGACGGCCCCCAGAGCGGCCAGCACTCGGTGTCGATCAGGGCACGCCAGGCCTCCGGCGCCGGCGCATGCACCCGGCGGTACAGCCAGAGGTAGGGAAATTGAGATCGGATCATCCAGCGCATTTTTGCTCCATCCGCAGGTGTACTCAATCCCCGCGCCTTGGGCAGGAACAGCCATGGCCCCAACGAAACCGCCGAGCCCTTGAACCTGGGCGGATCATCCTTAGCATAAATCCAATTATGGCGGCTCGTCGGTCCATCGGCAACACCACGGCACCGGTTGGGCGAGTCTTATCGGATGGGGGACCTTATCGAAGGAGGGACGGTTATGTTCGAACAAACCAGCGTGGCCACGGCCATCCACAAACTGTACCCGGATATCAAGAAGTTCGGGATATTTATAAAGGTTAAGAAGGATCGGTTGGTCGGGGCTCGGAATTACGAACTCACCCTGGAAAAGGACACCCGCAACGCCAAGATCAACCTCAACCTGGATGAAGTGAAGCAGTGCATGGCCGGCAACCGCTGCAGCCTGATCACCCTGGAACTCGAGCGTTTCGTTCGCCAGTTCATCGACGAATCCTACGCCGTTTCCGCAGCGGGTTAGGCCGGCCTCGGACACTCTTAAGGATCCCGAAGCCGGCCCAGTGGCTAAAATGACATTGGAAGCCGGGCGTTGATAGGGATCGGAAAAGCTGATAATAACGGATTTGGGGGGGCACCTTTGATTAAACGGGAGTTGCATCAGTGCCGCG
>MNZR01000018.1 GCA_001873705.1 Syntrophobacteraceae bacterium CG2_30_61_12 | reverse complement strand
CGTAATCGTCTGCGTTTGTCTTTATTCCCGGCTATTTTACGGGCAGTCGGGAACCCGGCATGCCACTTTAGCTTCTTTACCCCCGTCGAACCCTGTTCGCCCCCATGGCGGCAGACTCACGATGTAGTCGACTTATATGCGCCAATGGGATAAAAATCAAGTCGCGAATCAAAAAAATCCTTATAACGGATTTGATGACCCTGCCTGTAGCCCCCCAAAGATGCGGAGACCAGAAGGTTCTGCAGCCAGTTCGAGTGATATGTTAAACTATACCGGCTAAGGGTGAAAAGTTTCATTTCGTGTGCGCTCTTTCCCTGGAGCGCGGGCATCCTGCCCGCTTTTGGTAATGAAACATCTGATCCTAAACCAGTATATTAAGTTTTTCCGCGGGACTGCCCACGCCGATGGTCAGTTCAATGGTCCTGGCCACTTTATGGGAATGATTCACCACCGAGAGCACGGAGGTCACGGAGAAGGCTTCGAAAAGAAAGGGTTTTATCTGTGTTCTCCGCGAACTCCGTGGTTAATCTTTATTCAAATTGGTCGAAACGATGATAAGGGCCCATCCGGCAATTGTCTCATTCGCGATCCGGCCCGCTCGACTTCTCTCCTGCTTCATTGCCAGGGGCTGCAATGGCTGCTCCTGCCGAAGCCTGCCGTTGTTGGCCTATACATTTTCAGAATCTCCAGGTAAGCTTGAGCTGTCTGGTGATTGAGGCCGGCTGGGATGCTCGGTGCCGGTTCAGGCAATGGCCGATGGGCTTGGGCGAGGTGCATGGCGGGTTCGGATCACTCTTGAGCCATGGCCACCAAACGCAAGGGCCTGGTTGGACGAGGCTGGACTGGTTCGGTCCGATCGAGTTGCCACATACGGGGAGTGGCGGATGTGTGGTGCCTGCCGAGAGGCCGGTGAGGGCCTCGGTGGCGACCGGAACTTTCAGAAAGGAATTAGCCGATGGGAGATGGTGACGCCCTTGCGTTCGGACACGGCCGCCGCGGTCCGTTGAGGCCTGCGCCGCGAATGGTCCGGCTGGCGATCGGGATCCTGGCGGTGGTTCTGATTGGGACGCCGGAAGTTCGAGCGGCTGATGCGCTGATTCGATCGGCACCGCGTTCGGGCGCTGCCGGTTCGGCCGCTGCCGATGCGTCCGAATCGTCGGTGCTTCTCGCCATCGGCGACAGTCTGAGCCACGGCACCATGGATGGCGCGGTGAACGGGCTCAATACGCTGCATGGGTATGTGCAACTGGTGGCTGCGGCCCTGGAGCGCACCGGCCCGATTCAGTTTTCCCAACCGCTGCTGGATTTCGATGGCAATCGGATCAGTCCCTTTCAGATCCCCACCAACCTGGCGGTGGACGGCGCCGATCTGTTTTCCATCGAGGGCTTCGAATACTACCGACGAGTTGGTGCCAATGCGTCGTACCTGGCCGCCGGCTACCTGGGCGATGCTCTGCTCCCACGATTCATGCAGGATCTTACCGACCGCGTGCTGTATCCGGTGAATCTCCTTGCCGGTCAGGCTGTTTCGCAAGTCGATGCCGCACTGGAACTGATGGATCGCATCGCCGCTTCCGGTTCCACCGGGGAGGCGATCCTCCTGTTTTGGGCCGGCAACAACGACACCAGCCTGGCGGCCCTGGGCAGCGGCGGCGCCAATCCGAGCTACCTGCCTTTTCCCCTGGAACAGATCTCGCCCGAACTCAAGCCGGCGCTGCGCGTCCTGTTGGAAACCGGGGCGCGCCGGGGGGAACTGTCCTTCAGCCCTTACACTCTCGACGCTATTGCCCGCAACATGACCACGGTGGATGACTTCGCCGCTCAGTTGGACCGGGTGATCCGGCGGCTGCTCACCGAAAGCGTGCTCCCGGCCGAACGCAGCCGCCTGTTCGCCTTGACCCTTCCCTACTACAGCGCGGTGGGCTATCTGCTGGATTCCGACGATCTCGAATTCTATCTGGGTAAATTGGCCCCCGGCTACCGAGTGCCGGCCAGCTTCCAGCGGGTGAGCGAACCGGGGCAACCCATTAGCGATCCCTTCAAGGGCGATCGGGTGTCTCTGTTCACCTTCGGGTTCATGTACGCGCTTCTCGAAACCGGCTATTCGGTCGCTTATGTGAACGAGATCCTCGAACGCGACGGGGTGCAACAGGACGGCCTGGTGCTGTCCGAATCCGAGGCGCGTCTGATCATGGATCGGATCGATGCTTTCAATCGACTCATTGGCTCGCTGCCGGAGCAATTCGGCGATCGGGTCCGAGTGATCGATACCGGGGGCTATCTGAACGCGGCCCTGGCCGGAGCCGAACCGGTGCTGGTGGGCGGCCGGGCGCTCAGCCGCAAGTGGGGACGGGGCAACGCTTTCACCCTGGATGGGGTGCATCCCGGCTATACCGGGCATGCGCTCATCGCCAACAAGGTGCTTGAAAGCCTGAACGCCGAGTTGGGTGTCCGGACTTCACCCTACGATTTGGCCGCGGTTATGGTCACCGACGTCTATGTGGACCGCGACGGCGACGGTTGGGTGACCGGCCCGGAATACACGCCGACCGGCCTCACCGAATTGCTGTTTCTGTTTCGCGATCCCGACGATGCCGATCCGGCCGTCCAGGTGGATCTTCCGGATGACGTCTGGGACCGAATTTCCGACATCCTGTTGCAGGAATTGCACTGATCGCGCAGGCTCGAGATCGGGGCCGCGGTAGGCTTTGCGCGGTCATGAATCGGGTTTTTGTGGGAGAATTTTTTTGACAGGATTGACAGGATTGACAGGACGGATGGCACGGACGAGTAGCCGGCTCATGGTGTGGAATTTGTCGGAAAGCTCGGGCTGGTAATTGCGCAAGAGATGGTCCTTGGGGATTGTTGAAAGATGCGGTCAAGGAGGTTCAATGTCGACGATGCAAATGGCGCTCATGGTGATGAGCGGGGTGGTCATTGGGGTGGCCGCATCTTTTACCGGTTTGGGCGGCGGTTTTCTGATGGTGCCGATGCTGCTCTTTTTGGGCTATTCCGCACAAAAGGCGGTGGGCACATCGTTCCTGGCGATCCTGGTGATTTCCATTTCGGCGCTCATTGCCCACAACAAACTCGCCAATGTCGACTACCGATTGGGGATGCTGTTGGGGGTCGGCGGCATCGTCGGGGCCCAACTGGGCCCACGCCTGGTGGAACACGTCTCGACCGCTCATTTCAAGAAGATCTTTGCGGTCGTTTTGGTGGCCCTCGCCGCTTACCTTTTTATCAAGAAATAGCGCCTTGCTTGCCGCGCGCGCTCAATCGTTCATGCGCCTGACCATTCCCGGTAAAGCCAGGCCGTATCTCATGGCCCACCGCGGCAACCAGGCCCGGTGCCCGGAGAATACCCTGGCGGCCTTTCGGCAGGCCTTCGCCGACGGGATCGACATTCTGGAGACCGATCTCCGCCTCAGCCGGGATCGGGCTTTCGTCTGTATCCATGATGCCAGCGTGGATCGCACCACCGACGGCAGCGGGGCCGTGGCCGCCATGAGCCGTGCGGAATTGAAGGCGCTCAGCGCCGGCTGCGGTCGGGCCGGCTTCGAAGGGGAAAAAATCCCGCTGCTTGAGGAACTGCTGGCCATTTTTCCTGCCGAACCCCTGCTGGCCCTGGAGCTGAAAACCGACGATTTCCTGGTTCCGGCGGTCGTCATGCGGCTGCACCGGGAACTCAGCCGCTTTCAATTGCTGGGTCGCACCTTGGTGCTGTCTTTTTCGTTCGAACGGTTGCAGGCGGTTCGTCAAGCGGTGCCGGAGTTGCCCACCGGCTGGATCACCGGCCGCCGCTTGTGGCCGCGACCACAGGTGGAATTGCACGGAGTGTTCTGGCCTCTGTTGCTGGTAAACCCCTTGTACCCGCTGTTGGCCCACCGGCAGGGGCAGGCCCTGTGCCCGCTCGACCCCGATCCGGACCGGCTCCTCCCACTCTACTGCCTGCTCGGCTGCGATGCCGTGCTGAGTGACAATCCGGCGGCAACCCGTCCGCGCCTGGAACGCTGGCGGAGGCTCCATGCGCTGATCCACGGCGGCGGCGGAGCGGACTGAACGGTGAAAACTCCTTCCCATGGGCGGTCCACGCGCCGGCAGGCCAGGCGTCTTGCCTTTGCGGCGGCGGCGTTCGGCGCACTCCTGGTTCTGGGAATCTGCCTGCAATTGGGGGGTTCGGGGGCCGCCTTGCGGGATAAGCCAAAAATCTATTGCCCGCGCGTGGTGCGGACTTATCCGCACGATCCCGCCGCGTTCACCCAAGGCCTGGTGTACGCAAACGGAGTCCTGTATGAAAGCACCGGCCTGGAAGGCCGCTCCTCGCTGCGCCGGATCGATCTCGCCAGCGGACGGGTGGAGCGCATCCGGGAGTTGGCCGCTCCCCATTTCGCCGAAGGGCTCACTGTGCTGGACGGGAAAATCTTCCAGCTCACCTGGCGCTCCCGGGTCGGGTTCATCTATGATCAGGCGACCTTCCAACTGCTTGGCACCTTCCCCTATGCCGGCGAAGGCTGGGGTCTTACCCAGGATGGGACCCGGCTGATCATTAGCGACGGTTCGGCAACCCTCTATTTCCTCGATCCAGAAACCTACCGTCGCGTGAGCCAGGTACAGGTCCGAGACGGGTCGCGCCCGGTCACCCGCCTGAACGAATTGGAATTTATCGAAGGCCGGGTGTATGCCAACGTCTGGATGACTGAACGCATCGCCATCATCGATCCGGCGACCGGTCTGGTGGAGGCCTGGCTGGACCTTCACGGTCTGCTGCGGCCGGAGGATCGGCGGGGGGCGGAGGATGTGTTGAACGGGATTGCCTTCGATGCGGCGAGTGGGCGGATTTGGGTGACCGGCAAGCTGTGGCCGAAACTGTTTGAGATCGAACGGGTTCCCTGCCCCTGAATTGAGCCCTGGGCGGCCGAAGGATCGCAAGGCTGGGCCGGAAACGATCGCCAAATAGGGTTCCAGCTTGTCGACCGCGGGCGGAAGACGTATATTCCGATCACGGCCACATCCTTAATATTCGCCAACCGGAGCGTTCGGTTCGCGCCCGCGGCACTGGTTTTTTCGGGGATTGGGAGAGCGTATTGGATTCTACAAACCGCCTGCTGCTGGACCACTTGCAACGGGCTTTCCCCCTGGTCAGCGCGCCCTACCGAAAGCTCGCCGAAAAACTCGGGTGCGGCGAGCGCGAGGTCCTCGATCGGGTGCGGGACCTCAAGGGCCAGGGCCTGGTCCGCCAGATCAGCGCGATCTTCAACACCGGCGGCCTGGGCTACCGCAGTTCCCTGGTGGCCATGGCGGTGCCTGAACCGGAACTGGAACGGGCGGCCCGGGTGGTCAACGCCTATCCGGGAGTGAGCCACAATTATCTTCGTCCCGGTCAGTTCAATATGTGGTTCACCATTGCCGTACCGCCGGGTGCGGTGCTCGACCGGGTGGTCGCCCGGATCGCCGCGGCGGCCGGCGGGCATCCGGCGCTGGTGCTGCCCGCGGTGAAGAAATACAAGCTGGCGGTGGTGCTGGACGTGCTGGATGATCAGGACCCGGACAACGGACTGGAAAGCGCTGAACTGCCGCAAACCGAAGCATCGGTCCGGTTCGATCCCAGTCCGCACAACATCCGCCTGGTGCGCTGCGTGCAAGAAGACTTGGCGACCAGCGAACGCCCCTTTCAGGAGTGGGCGGAACAGTTGGGGATGACCGAACCGGAACTCCTGGATCTGCTCCGCACCTGGATGGATCAAGGTTTGATTCGGCGCTTTGCAGCGGTGCTCAATCACCGCCAGGCGGGTTTTCGCGCCAACGGCATGGTGGTCTGGCACTGCCCGCCGGAACAAATCGATCAACTGGGCGAAAGACTCGCCGCCTACCCGGAGGTGAGCCACTGCTATCGCCGCCCGGTCCACCCGCAGTGGCCCTATAACCTCTATGCCATGATCCACGGGCGCCATGCCGATGAGTGCCGGAGCGTGGCCGAGCGCCTGAACCGGGCCATCGGCCGAGACGACTACCGGATCTTGTTCAGTACCCGTGAATTCAAGAAAATCCGTCTGAAGCTTTTTTGGGACGAACCATCCGGCTGTTGTTGTTAGGATCCGCAACGGGCTGACCCGGCCGGTTGGGGGGCGGCGTAAACGGCTTTAAAGACTATCGACCGCGGCACAAAAAGGGGAAAAACCAATGCTTGAATATCCCGACGAACAGGAAAAGCAGGCGCGGAAAAAGGCCATTTTCGATGGCATGGGCAAGCGCGGCCAGAAGCAAGTTTTGAAATTGGGCTATGAGAACTGGGACCCGTTTCAGGAACCCAAGGACCCCCGCGAGGTCCTGCGCAGCGCGTCGGCCCTGCGGGCCGGCCTGCTGATCCAGGAATTCTACCAGGATCACCACGACGACGAGCGGGTGCGGGCCCATCACAAGGACCTGCTCGATCTGTGCCGCGGGCTGCTGAAGGGGGATGTAAAGGCCAACTCGCTGCTGGAATTCTGCCTCTGGTTCGATCGGAACCGGCCGCGGGACTGAGCTTCCCGGCTTCAGGATCGGTCCTCGCTGGTGAAGTCGCACGGACGCAGGTATTCCAGTTCCTCCCGCAGCGCCGGGCGCACCGACATAACCCGCACATCGTAGTGAAGGTCCTTTCCGGCCAGCGGATGATTGAAATCCAGAACCACCGCTTCCGCGGTTTTGGCCATCACCCGATAGCCGTACTGGGTGCCGGTGCGCTCGTTGGTGGCCACCACCCATCGGCCGGATTCGAGGCCGCGCCCGTCGGGAAAATCCGCATACGGGCGGGTCTTCACCAGAGACTCGTGGTGCTCGCCGAAGGCCTCGCCGGCCGCAATGGTGAACCGCCGCTGCTGGCCCGGTTCCAGTCCCAGAAGCTGATGCTCCAGCGCCGGCAGCACCTGCTCGTAGCCGACAATGAAATGCAACGAAGCCGGTTCCTCTTCGCCCTTAACGAAACTACCGTCCGCGAGTTGAATCCGGTATTCGATCACCACGCTACTGTCTTTTTGAATTTCCATGGCGTTCAATTCAGTGCCTTTTCCAGTTGGTCGTCGGCCGGATAGCCAAGATCCAGGGCATGCCGGTAATGCGTTCGCGCCTGTTCGAGATCGTTGAGGAGCAGATGGGCCACCGCCAGGTTGAAATGGGCCGGGGCGAAGTCGGGTTTCAACTCCAGGGCCTTCCGGGAGGCCTCGATGGCCTGTTCGGGCTGATTCGTTTGGAGATAGGCCGCGGCCAGGTTGTTGTGCGCCTGAAACAGGTCCGGCGTCAATTCCAGCGCTCGCTTGCAGGCCTCGATGGCCTGCTCGAACCGGCCCTGCTGCACATAGGCAAAGCCGAGATTGCTGTGGGCCATGGGCAGGTCCGGATCCAGCGCCAGGGCCTTGTGATTGGCTTCGATGCAGGCCTCCAGTTGGCCGCATCGAAAATAAAGGCCGCCAAGATTGACGTGGGCTTCCTTGAAACCTGGATCGCACTCGATGGCCTGCTTGAACTCGGAAATGGCCTCCTCGTGCAGGCCCTTGCGGGCATACGCGATTCCCAGATTATAATGGAGGGTTGCCGACTGGGGTTCGAAAAATGCCCGTTCCTTGAGATAGCGGATGTAATCCTTCAGGTCCTGCTGTTCCTGCTGTTCCTGCGGGTTCTGCTGCTCTTCTGTTGCCATCTGCGGTCCTTCTCCGGGGTTCGCCTGAGTGCCGAATGTTCTGCCGTTACCAAAACGGCCGAACCTTAACAGCGGGGTCGGGAGGTGTCAAGACCACCCGCAAGGACCGGCGAAGGCCCAAGGAAACCGGTCGATTTGATCGTTTTCTCAAGGGCTTTGGGTGGCGCCGCGGGCCAGTTTTTCTATTGACAAAGCTTGCGGAGCGAGTTTATAGAGGGACCGTTAGTGAGTGAATAAGTTCACGTACTCTCTTCCGGAATCGGAGCCAGGGCCGATCGAAGCGTCGCAATATATAACATTTTAAAACTTTTAAGCATCGAAGGAGAAAATCATGTCGGAAGATCTCCAAGCCCGTATTGTCGAATACATGAAAGCCCAGAAAAAATCGAAGCTATACTTCAACGATCTTTGTAAAGCGGTGCCCGAGATGAAGATGCGGGAAGCCAAGAAGGTCATCAACGCGATGGTGGAAGCCGGAATTCTCAAGTACTGGTCGAGTGGCAGCACCACCATGTACATGTTGCCGACCGAGGGCGATGTGGCGAAGGAAGAGAAGGGCATGGCCTGACCACCACGGTTCGCGCCGGGTCGATCTTGGGTAAGCCGAAATGCTGAGGTGTTGACGAAAAATGCCAAGGGGGGGTGACGTGCCCCCGATTCCATTTTGGAAGGAGGTGGAATTCAGAGCTAGGGACAACGCATGATTGCCGGTTGTGACGGTTGGACGAAACGCAAGTTTGCAGCCTTTCCAAGGAGGACACAGAATGGCGTTAAAGCACAAAACCCCCATGCTCGATGAGCTGGAAAAGGGGCCGTGGCCGAGCTTTGTATCCGATATTAAAAGGGTCGCGGCACGAAAACCCATGTGTGAGGATCTTCT